>JAJYLS010000288.1 GCA_021787555.1 Acidobacteriota bacterium
TTCGTCAACATCGCGCCCGATGGTCTGCGGCGGATCGACGGTCCCGCACTGGAATACGATCGCGCGGTCAACAGCGCCCTCTACCGGCAAAAGCGCGGGGAGATTCCCGAGGCCATCGCCCGCTGGCGCGAAGCGGTCGCACTCGGCCCCGACAAGCCTTTCGCGCAGGAGAACCTCGGCGCCGCGCTGCTCATGAGCGGCCATCGCGCCGAAGCCGGGCTGCACCTGCAAAAAGCCGCCGAGCTCAAACTGCGCGCCGCCGTGGCCGACCGCCCCGGCGATGCCGCGGCGTATTACCATCTCGGCCGCTGGCTCCTGGATAACGCCAACGGCTCGCTGGCGGAAGCCGCCGCGGCGCTGCGCAAGTCCGCGGTGCTCGATCCATCGTCCGCCGCTGTGCACGCGAGTCTCGCCGCCGCGCTGCTGCGCCAGGACAACATCGACGAATCGCTCGGTGAATCGCGCCGCGCGCTAGCGCTCGATCCGCGCTCCGCGCCGGCGCATTACAACCTCGGCCTGGCCCTGAATCGAAAAGGCGAAACCGACGAAGCCATTCGCGAATGGCAAAGCGCCCTGGCGATCGATCCGCGTTACGAGGAAGCGCACGACAGCCTCGCCGCCACGCTCGACGCCCGCGGCCGGTTCGCCGAAGCCCTGGCCAATTGGCGCGCCGGCACCAACTCCGCGGCTACCCTCACCCGCCAAGCCTGGCTGATGGCCACCTGTCCCGACGCCGCGCTCCGCAATGGCCACGAAGCGGCAGCGCTGGCCGCGCGCGCGGTCGAACTTTCCCGCGGGCAAGATCCGGCGGTGTGGGACGCACTCGCCGCCGCCTATGCCGAAACCGGGCGCTACGCCGATGCGGCTCTCACGGCGCAACGTGCCGCGGCCCTCGCCACGCGGCAGAACCGGCCGGACCTCGTGGAAGCCATCCGCAGCCGGGTTCGGCTCTACCAGGCGGACACGGCCTTCCACGAGAGGCCGTAACGTAGCAGGGTGCGGAAAAAGTTGGCCGCCGACGAACGCGGATGAACGCCGATCGAAAACCTTCAGGCCGGCATTTCCGCACCGGGCTGGCTTTGCGGGAATTGCCATCGCATGAACAGGTTCACCCCGCGCTGCTCGACCACCCGGAATCCCAGCCGCTCGTATAAGTGGACCGCCAGATTGTAGGGCTCGACGTGCAGCGTAACCGGCTTCCGCGCGCGCGGCCTCCTCCAGCAGTTTGCCCAGAATCCAGGTGCCGATCCCAGAACCGCGATATTCCGGTGAGCGTCGTCGGCTGGCACTTTCCCGACTTCACGCTGAGCGATCTCGACCGGCAAGGAAGTCTCTGCAAGCACGTTACAAGGCAAGCCGGCCATATTGGATTTTGGGTCGATCGCGACAGCATCATCCGCGCCCAGCACACCTGCTACGATGGCGGGTTCGACCTGCGGCGGGAGTTGGAAAAAATAGGGCTCTAGCCGCTCCGCGCGGGAGTTCAATTCACCACATGTGAAACCTCTGTGTTCTCCGTGGCTCTGTGGTGAGCATGTCCACCCCGCACCGCGTCTGTTGCACACTGAAGCATATGCGCGTCATTATTGACGCCGTGCCGCTGCTGATACGCAGCGCCGGGGTCAAGAACTATCTCTACCACTGGATCACACACCTCCGGCGCGAAGCCGGCGCCGGGACCATCCGCACCTTCCCCGCCCTGCCCGCCCTGGGCGCGCTGACCCACGAAGGCTCGGTCGCGGGCCGCGCGCGCACGGTCTTCGGCCTCGGCGCCTTCGCCGCCGCCAATCACACGCCGCTCCCGGTCCTCGATTGGCTGGCCGCCCGCGCCGATGTTTTCCACGCCTCCAACCTTCTGCGCCATCCGCCGCGCCGCCCGCGCCTCACCACCACGGTCTACGACATGACCTGCCGGCTACTGCCGGAGCTTCACAGCGCGGCTAACCTGCGCGCCGACGAAAGCTTCGCCGAACTGCTCCGCCGCGCCGACGGCCTGATCGCCATCTCCGAATCCACGCGCGACGACACGGTCCGGATGATGCGCGTGCCCGCCGAAAAAATCGCCGTCGTTTATCCGGGCATCGCGGAAGAATTTTTCTCCGTGGCCCCCGCGGCCATCGAGAGCGTGCGCCGCCGTTACGCCTTGAGCAAGCCGTTCGTGCTCTCGGTGGGCACAGTCGAGCCGCGCAAGAACCTGGACACGCTGCTCGACGCCTTCGCCGCCCTGCCGGGCGCGCTGCGTGATGCATTCGATCTGGTGCACGCCGGGCCTCTCGGCTGGTCCTCGGAAAAGACCGCCGCGCGGCTTGGCGCCATCCGCTACCTCGGCTACGTGCCCGAGCCGGACATTGCGCCGCTCACCGCCGCCGCCGCCGTGTTCGCCTACCCTTCGCTCTACGAGGGCTTCGGCTTCCCCGTGGCACAGGCCATGGCCGCTGGTGTGCCCGTAATCACGTCGAACGTTTCCTCGCTGCCGGAGATCGCCGGCGATTCCGCCCTGCTCATCGACCCTCGCAGCCTGAACGACCTCCGCGGCGCCCTCGCCCGCCTGCTCGAATCCCCTGCTCTCCGTACCGAACTCGCCGCCCGCGGCCGCGCCCGCGCCCGAAGATTCACGTGGCAGGCCTGCGCCGCCCAATCTCTGCGGTTTTTTACAACTCTCTCGGGTTAAACCCGTACTGGCTGTAACGAAGACCGCTCTCTGACCGGAGCCGCGGGTGTAAGCGAGCGATGGCGAACGGTCCTTAGAACCGCACACGCTCACCCGGGGGTTGATTGGCGGCCATCCGGGAGGCTACAGTGGTTGAATGCCGGCCGTGTCCACGTCCGATTCACCAGGGGCCAATGCGCGCACGCTTGCCGAGTTGATGGCCGAAGGGAATATTCCCGTCCGCGATGCGCTGCGCTACGCGTTGCTGGTGGCCGGCGCGCTGCGCCGGCTCCACGACGAAGGGCGGGCGCACGGCGCGATTTCCTGCGCCGACACCATCATTCGCGACGGCGCGGCGGAACTCCTCCCCGCCGAAGTTTTCTGGGGCCGGGTCACTCCGTACACCGCCCCCGAGCTCCTGGCGGGCCAGGCACCCGACGCACGCAGCGACATCTTTTCCTTCGGCGCGATGTTCTACGAGCTGCTCACCGGGAGGCGCGCCTTCGCGGGCGATACGCCGGCGGCGCTCGCTGGAGCGCTCCAACAATCCGACCCGGCGCGCACCGGCAGCGGCATTCTCGACCGCTTCGTGAGGCACTGCGTGGCGAAAGATCCGGCGGCGCGCTGGCGCATAGGCAAAGTGCAGCTCGAACTCAAGTTGATGGCGGGGGCGGTGCGTCGTGCCGCGGCGCGGGGCTCCTCCCCGGCCTCCGCCACCCTGGACGAAGCCGCGCTCCAGGCCCGCATCGCTAAGGTCACCGAGCAGACCGTGGCCCAGGTAGCCGCACTGGAGCGGGCCGTGGCTCCCGCGGTGGTGCTGCTCGGGCGCCTCGGGCGCGGCCTCGAAACCGTGATCGAACGCATCGCGGAGATCGAAAACAGCGCCAGGGCCACGGCCGAGCGCGTCGACCGCATGGAGCAGAGCGCCGAGTCCGGCCGCCAGGAAATCGAGAACTTCAAGAAGACCCTGTCCAGCCAGGTAGCCGCGGTCGAAGCCGCGCGCACCGCCATCGCCGAGACGGACGAGTTGGTCGCGCGCGTGCTGAAGGCCCTGGAACAGTTGCAAAGCCTGGTAATGGAACGGCCCGCGGAGGCCGAGCCCGCGGTTTTGAACTGAGCCCGGATACCCGGGCAGTACTGCCGCCCCCTTTGCATTGCCGGCAATCGAGGTTAAGCTAGATCTTGCGTCAACGCGGGAAACACTTGAGAGTGCCGGAACAGTCTGTCCGTGAAACCCTGGCGGACCGGATTGCACAGGGGCCGCTGCCCCTGGCTTACGCACTCCGCTGTGCCACCGATATTGCCCTGGCTATGCGCGACTTGCACGCGGACGGCCGCGCCCACGGCCGGGTGGAGGCCGCCACGGTCCTGCTGCGCGGCAGGGGGGCGAGCCTCGCCGCTCCCCTCGGCCGTTCCGCCCACATCTCGATCCGCACCGACGTGGCCGCCTTCGGACGGGTGCTGCACCAGATGCTCACCGGCCACAAGCCTGGCAGCCATTCCGCGGCCATCTCCGGGCACTCCGTTTCGCGCAAGGGAGCCGCCGGACTGCACGACTCGGCGCTGCGCCTGGCCGAGCGCTGCTACGCCTCGCCCGCCGAGACCGCCCCCACCATGCAGAAGGTACTCACCGAAGTGCGCCTGCTGGCGGTCATAGCGCGCCAGGCGGATGAGGAGGAAGGCACCACCGGCTTCGAAGACGACAACGGGGAAGCGTCCGCCGCGGCGGAGAGCGCCCGCGAATCGCGCGAAGACGGCGAATCCGAGGCGCCTCGGGCGTCGCGCCACCATCCGCTCCCGGTTCTGATCAAGGGTGAACTCTGCCCGCGCTGCGGCGGCAACTGTATCCGCAAGTCCAAACCGCGCACGACCTGGGAACGGATCCTGACCTCCCTCGGGATCACCATCCGCCGCTGCCACCGCTGCTACTACCGCTACATCATGATCCTCCAGGCCCCTATCAATAAAGGGACGACGACGATCCACCATTAACGTTAACGTTCCGGATCACCACCGAGCCACAGAGAAACGGAGGTTGCACAGAGAAAACCATTTGGGTTTCCTCTGTGCTTCCTCTGCGGACTCCGCGGCTCCGTGGTGAAGGACGTCCTCCCGGCGCTCCTCTCCACACTCGGGTTACGATGATATAAGATGCCCGGCGCGCTTCAGGAGCACAGGGAAATCAATCCATGGGTTATCGCGGTGGCGGTGATGTTCGCCACCTTTATGGAAGTGTTGGATACGACCGTGGTCAACGTGTCGCTCCCGCACATCGCCGGAAGTCTATCCGCCAGCGTGGACGAGGCCTCCTGGGCGCTCACCTCCTACCTGGTGGCCAACGCCATCATCCTGCCCATCACCGGCTGGCTCTCGAATTACTTCGGCCGTAAGCGCACCCTGATCGCCGCGGTGTTCGGCTTCACCTCGGCTTCGGTCCTCTGTGGTCTGGCGCCCAATCTCGGAGCGCTGGTTTTTTTCCGGGTGCTGCAAGGCGCCAGCGGCGGCTGCCTGCAACCCATCTCGCAGGCCGTCATGCTGGAGGCCTTTCCGCCGCGCGACCGCGGCAAGGCCATGGCCTTCTGGGGCCTCGGAATCGTGGTCGCGCCGATGCTCGGCCCAGTGCTCGGCGGATGGCTCACCGACACTTACAGTTGGCGGTGGATCTTCTATATCAACGTGCCGGTCGGGTTGATCTCCATCATCATGACGCGCCTGTTCATCTTCGACCCGCCCTACATCCGGCGCACCGCCGGCGGCATCGATTACTGGGGCATCGGCATGCTGGCGGTCGGCGTGGGCGCGCTCCAGGTGATCCTCGATAAAGGCCAGGAAGACGACTGGTTCGGCTCGCACTTCATTGTCACCCTGACGGTCATCGCGGTGGTGGGCCTGGCGCTGTTTCTCATCCGCGAACTCACCGCGCGCGACCCCGTGGTCCACATGGCTGTATTCAAGAAGCGCACTTACAGCGCCGGCGTGTTCCTCATGACCGTCCTGGGCTTCGTGCTCTATGGCAGCATGGTGCTGCTGCCGCTGATGCTCCAGGAACTGCTGGGCTATTCCGCGCTGAACGCCGGCGTGGCCATGGCGCCGCGCGGCCTGGGCTCGTTCCTCATGATGCCCATCGTCGGCACGGTGCTCAGCAAGCTCGATCCGCGCAAGGTGCTGGCGGTAGGGATCGTGGGCGGGGCGTGGTCGTTATATGCGCTCGGCAAGATCAACCTCAACGCCGGCTATTGGGACATTTTCTGGCCGCAATTCATCCAAGGCGCGGCCCTGGGACTGGTATTCGTGCCGCTGACCACCGCCACCATGGACCCCATTCCCAACCAGGAGATGGGCAACGCCACCAGCATGTTCAACCTGATGCGCAACCTCGGCGGCAGCGTGGGGATCGCGGCCAGCACCACCTTTCTGGCGCGCCGCGAACAGCTCCACATCAATGTTCTGGGCGAGCACGTGACGCCGTTGAGCCTGAAGGTGTACATGTATCTCCACGGGCTGCAATCGGTCATGATGGCCCACGGTTCGAGCGCGGTGCACGGGCTGCACCAGGCCTACGGCGCGATCTGGGGGATGGTGCAGCAGCAGGCCTCCATGCAGGCGTTCATCGATACGTTCTACGCGCTGGCGATCGTGTTCCTCCTGGTCCTGCCACTGTTGCTGGTCATGAAAAAGCCGCGGCATCATCGCGGCGGAGTGGCCATGCACTGATGCGGCGCCGGCTCTGCGTTATCTTCCTGCTCGCCGCCGCCGCGCCGGCCGCGGACCTCGGCCCCGCCCTGCTGGCCGCCGCCAGGCGCGGCGACACCCCGCGCATCCAGAAACTCATCGCGCAGGGTGCGCCCGTGGATGCCCGCGACAAGGACGGGCACACACCGCTGATGCTGGCGGCGCAGCGCGGGCACGCCGATGCCGTCCGCCTTTTGCTGGCAAACGGCGCGCACCCTGACCTGCGCGGATTCCGCCTGGGAGTCCAGGCGCGCGTCGCCTCCGGGGAGATTTACAGCTCCTGCTTCCTGCGCCCGCCGGAACTGGCCCGCCTGATCGCCGATCTCAAGCTCGACACGGTGGTGCTGAAAGCCCTCTGGCTGGCCGCCCACGCACCGCCCGGGGGGCCGGTCGAGCTCGCGCTGGACGGGCCCGCCCAGGCCACGCTCTCCCTCCGCATCCGCCCTTCGGCTGCGTGCCGGCCGGGCCAATCCGCCGACGATGTCCGCCTGGCGATCGACGCGACGCTGACCCGCGGGGGTGCGGCCATCTGGGAAAAAACCTTCGGCGGCGGCTTGAAAGGTCTGAATGCGCAATCCGTCGCCAGCGCGGCGCAATATCGAACCGTCTTCGACGCTTGGGCCAAGGCCCACGCCGCGGAAATGTATTGGGGCGCCGTGGGCACGCTGTGTGGACCCGCCCGGTGATCCGCAACCCCTCGCCACCGACGCCAACCCCGCTACCCCCATCCTTCGCCTCATGCTGGTCGTCGTGTTCTTCGCGCGTGGCGCGCAGGCCGGGGCGCCTCACGATCCACGCCGGCTAATCACCTGGCATTATGACAAAGGCGATGAACTCCATTCGGATAGTCATAGTTTCGTGGCCTAACGCAAGCCAAAATCCCAACTTTCAAGTCGCGCACCCCGAGTGTGGACGGGCTAATCGTTTTTTCTCACGGGGGGACTAGTGTAGTGTTTCTAAAATAGATTTACAATGGTTGACCTTGGCCAGGATCTGCTCGACGCTGGCCGTCCAGACAAATG
>JAJYLS010000015.1 GCA_021787555.1 Acidobacteriota bacterium
CAAGAGATGGCCAAAATCCGGGCTGGCAGGGTTGAGAATGAAATTCCCCATCCTGTTGTCCAACTCGGTGTAGGGGAAGAACATCTCGTACCGCATGCCGAGGTTCAGGGTGAGGGATGGCGTCACCGTCCACTGGTCCTGGAAATAGAAGCCGCTATACTTGCCGCGCTCGATCGAATCCGCCACGGTTCCGGTGCTGATGCTGTTGGCATCGCCGAGCAGCAAATCGGCGACCGAGCTGCCCGTTCCGGACCGGCCCAGCGGATTCTGCGTGAACACGCCGTTGAAGCCGAGGCTGCCGCGTCCGCCGAGGGCAGCGAAGGTGGAAGGCCGGATGTCCTGGACATCGGCCCCGAATTTCAGCAGGTGCCGGCGGTAGGATTTGGTTACGTTGTCCGAGAGGTCCCAGACGCCCGAACTTTTGATCAGGGGCGAATTGCCCACCGAGCCCGGCTGGCCGCCAATTCCGGCGAAGCCGTTGACGTTGAAAGCGGCCGTTCCGTGCTTGATCGCGGGGTCCAGCATCCCCGGGATGATGTTGTCCAGCGGCGTGATTTCGTCCTGGTTGATGAGCATGCGGGTCCAGGCCAAGCGGAATTCGTTGATCAGCGTCGGCGTGAAGGTCCGGGTGTAGCCGTAACCGACGCCCTCGGAATTGATTAGCCGGTCGGCGGGATCCTGGGCCGGCGGCAGCAGCACCGTATTGGCCAACTCGCTGTAGCGGATGATGTTGGCGCGGACGAACATGCTGTCCTTGTCGCTTACCTGCACGTCGCCGCGGATGACGCTGTTATAGTTGGTCTGCACGTTGGGGACGTTGCGAGTGTAGTTGTTGGCGAGGCCCGGCAGATTGGGGGTCGGATAGAACCCCATCAATTTCTGGCCAATTGGGTCGAACCGCGACGCCGGAATCGTGTTGCCGGGGAATTGCGTGCGGATGTCTCCCTGGCCGTTCGGATTCGGAACGGTCGAGAGCGGATCGTAAATGGGTCCTTGTCCCGAAAAATTGCCGGCTTGCATGGCGGGCGTGGGGATGGTGGCGAAGCCAACGCCTTCGCTCAGCGTGTGGGTGCCTTCAAATGCGCCGAAAATCCACGCGCGATTCTTTATGATCGGTGCGCCGGCCGATGCGCCGTACTGGTTCTGGACCAGCAGCGGTTTGGCCCCGGTCGCGAAGAAATTGCGTGCGTCGAGGTTGTCGTTGCGGAGGAAGTCGTAGGCGGAGCCGTGGATCTGATTGGTGCCGCTCTTGGTAACGGCGCTGATCACCGCGCCGGCGGAAGCGCCGAACTCCGCCGAGTAGTTGCTGGTCTGCACCTGGAATTCGCTGAGGGCATCGAGCGGCGGACGCAGCATATCGCGCGCGCGGTTGTCCAGGCCGCGAAGGTAATTTTCGTTGCGCGCGCCGTCCATCAGGAAGGCGTTCTGGAGGCCGGTATTGCCGTAGGCCGAAACGGTCTGATCGCGGGTTCCCCGGGAAGGCACGGCACCCGCCGAAAGGCGGGCGAGGTCCAGATAATTGCGGCCGTTCAACGGCAGGCTGATCATTTGCTGTGCGTCGACCACCTGACCGAGAGTGTCCGACTTGGTTTCGAGGAGCGGCGTCTGGCCGACGACGGTTACTTCCTGGGTGGTGGCGCCGGGTGTCAAGGTCAGCCGGAGATCCAGGATGTCACCCACCTGGAGCACGATGTCGTTGCGAAGCAGTTTTTGAAATCCGGGAGCGGCGACCGCGATGTTGTACGTGCCCGGCGGCAGCAGCGTCGCTTGGGCCAAGCCGGCGCCATTGGTGAACGTGCTGCGTGCAACATTGCCGGTCTGTGAGCCGGTGATGGTGATAGCGGCTTTAGGGACAACGGCGCCGCTGGGATCCTGGACGGTGATATCGATTTCACCCGTGGACGTCTGTGCCTGGAGCAGCAGGCAGGCGCCGAGGGCGAGAGCGGCGAATTTTAGCGCAGACATGTCAAAAATGTAACCCCCTGTGATTTGTTAACCACCCAACAATACTTTGGGGCATTATACACCCCGAGGTGCCGATGGATAAAGACTGCGAATTCCTTAGCGCGGAACCTAGCCACGGCAGCGGATAGCCGTCGGGATCTTTCCCGCGGACCCGGCGCCACCAGACCTGGAAGCTCGGCACGTTCACGGTGACGATGAACAGCTTGCGCAAATTACCCGGCGGGCAGCCGAGCGGGCGCACGCCGTGCCAGGAATGATCGGTGCGTTGGAACAGCAGGCTGCGGTTGCCGCAGGCATCGAGCGAGGCGGCGGTCGCGAGTTGATCGAACCCCGGCCCGGAATGGGAGCGGAGACGCCGGCCGTCGTCCAGGATGAGGATGTGGCCGCCCCAATCTTCGTGCCAATCGGCATCGGTATTGAAGTAGAAGATGTGGGTGCCGCGCTTGCGGACGGCGTCGCAGTGCGGCGAGACGCCGCAGCCTTCCCAGGCGTAATACCACTCCATGGTGGGAATGATGGTGGCATCCGGCGCAAGGCCCAGCATGCGGCGGACGAAAGCGGAGTAAGAGCCGTCCTGCAATTCCGCCAGAAACTCGCGCCAGGGCTGCGCCAGTTTCAGGTCCGGGCGGTAGTGCAGGATGGCGCGGTCATGATAACCCTGCCCGTGAGCGCGCTTGACGCCCACATGCTTTTTGAACATTCCAATATCGGGCAGGCTCTCGCGCAGGCATTGGAACGCCTCGGACGTGAGCGTGTCCGGGATGTCGACCCACGGATAGGGCTGGCGGGTCTGAAACGTCTCGGTGGAAAGCGCATCGAGAGCAGCTTGGTTCAAATACGCCATAATCGGGTCCGTTTCAGCGATTATGACATATGCAAATCACCACAGAGGCACGGAGAGCGCGGAGGAAGCACAGAGAGCTAGCACCCCGTGGTAGAAGTAAGTGCCCTGGAAAACCGGGTACAGGCACCGAAATTCCGCGGGGAGGCGTGTTCTGTTTCCAGCGGGTTAGCGGGGGTTAGCGGGGGGTTAGCGGGGGTTAGCGGCGCGGAATTTCGGAGCCAGTCCCCGCTTTTCCGACTCGACGAGTTTTGCCACTGGCTGCTAGGCTCTTGGCGCTTCCGGCACGAACTGGCGCACATAGGCGTGGGCGATGCGGAAGCCTTCTTTAAAAGACGTCGTGAAATCCGGGCCGTCGTAGTTGGGATAGTAGAACTGGTCTTCGTTTTCGATGTTCATGCCGCCTGTGTAGCCGGCGTCGGCGAGGGCGGTGAAGAAACCTCTCCAGTCGATCGAGCCGTTGCCGGGCAGGCGGAAGCGCCACCACTTCTTTTTGTCGAGCGGTTGAATGCCGCCGCGCCGCACCAGCGGCCAGAGGATCTCGGCGTCTTTCAGATGCACGTTGTAAATGTGAGGGCCGAACTCGCGCGCGGCTTCCACGGGATCGATCATCTGCCAAGCTAGGTGCGAAGGATCCATCTGGATGCCCACATACGGCGAATTGTTGAAAGCCGTCAGCAGCGCCTCGAAGCCCACCGGGCTGGTGGCGATATTGAAGGGGTTGACCCAGGGCTCCCACAGGATGCGCACCTTGTGCTGTTGGCAGGCGGGGAAGTAGCGCGATTCGTAGAGCTTCACGATGGCCTGCACCTGCTGCTCGAGCGGTTGCCCCGGCACCGCGCCGGAAGAAGTCCCGATGAACGACACGCCCAGGCGCCCCGCCAGTTCGATGGTCTTGACGAACCGCTCCTGCACCTTCGGTTCGAAATGGTTTCCACCGGCGTTCAGCGCGGCGATGGTGAGGTGTCCGGCGTCGAGCGTGCGTTTGATCTCGGCGAGTTCCTCGCCGGTGGCATCGGGCGAGATGCCTCCGCCGATTTGCACGCAGGTGAATCCTTCGTTCGCGGCGAAGGCCATGTTGGCGGGCGAGTACTTGCAATAGATACCCAATTTCGGTTTCCAGTGAGCTGTGGCGGCGCGGACCGCCGGCAGCGCAAGAGCCGATTGAAGAATCGTGCGGCGAGTGGGGTTCATAGGATTTGGTGTGATCTCCTCTCCTGTGAGCTTATTCCAGCCGGCCCTGCTCGCGCTACACCGGTGGTGCGTTACTATGTTTGGCATGTTCTCCCGAAGAGAGTTTTTGACATCGGCAGCGACGGCGGCGGCCACGGCGGGCGCAATGGCGCAGACGCGCGGCACGGGCCGAAAGCCGAATTTCATCATTTTCCTCTGCGACGATCTGGGCTGCCACGATTGGGGGGCGCTGGGCGCCACCGATCTGAAGACGCCCAACATCGATGGCATCGCCACGTCCGGCGCGCGGTTCACGAACTGGTATTCAGCCGCGCCGGTCTGCGCGCCCTCGCGCGGTGCGCTGAATACGGGGCGCTATCCGCAGCGCAACGGCCTTACCGGAAACGGCCGGCCGCTGCCGCCGAGCGAGGAGACCACCGCCGCGCTGCTCAAGCCGGCGGGTTACGCCACGGGCGCTTTCGGGAAATGGCATATGGGCTCGACGGAGGACACGGTTCCCAACGCGCACGGTTTCGACCAGTATTTCGGATTCCACTCCGGGTGCTTCGATTACTATTCGCACCGCTACTACTGGGGCGAGCGGGCCAATCCGCCGATCGTGAATTACCACGACCTGTGGCGCAACCGCACGGAGATTTTTGAAGACGGGCAATATTCGACCGAGCTGTTCGCGCGGGAGGCGACGCAGTTTATCCGCGACAACCACACGCGGCCGTTCTTCGCCTACGTGCCGTTCAACGGAGTGCACTATCCCATGCACGCGCCCAAGAAATACGTAGACCGGTTCCTGAACCTGGAACCCGAGCGGCGCACGTACGCGGCGATGCTTTCGGCGGTGGACGACGGCATCGGACAGGTGATGCGCACGCTACGCGAGTATCACTTGACCGACAACACGCTGGTGGTGGTGACCGGCGACAATGGCGCCACGCGCGAGACGCGGGCGGGATTGGACCAGAAACCGGCCACGGCGGGCGATAACCGGCCGTTCCGCGGGAATAAGTTCAGCTTGTTCGACGGCGGCATGCACGTGCCGTTCTGCATGAGCTGGCCGGGGACGATTCCGAAGGGACAGGTGCTGCACCAGATGGGCTGCCATGTGGACCTGCTGCCGACGTTCCTCACGGCGGCGGGCGTGCCTCTGCCCACCGACCGCACGCTGGACGGCTTCGACGCGCTGCCCATGGCGGTTTCGGGTGCGCCATCCAAGCACGACGCCATCTTCTGGGAATCGGCCGGGCAGCTTGCCGTGCGGCGCGGGAAATGGAAGCTGGTGAAGAACGGCAAGACGTTCGATGGCACGCCGGAAGGCAACCGGCCGCTCCCGGGCGACGACGCGATCTTCCTTTCGAACCTGGAGGAAGATCCCGGCGAATCGAAGAACCTGCGGCACGAGAATGCGGCGCTGACGGATGAACTGCTGACGCTGGCGGAGAAGTGGACGGAGGACGTCAAGAAGCCGTGAGAGCTGTTGGTTATTGGCTATTGGCTAACAGCACTACGGCACCCGAGGCCATCAATGCGCCGGCAGCGGCAAACGCGATAGCCGGGGAAACGGCGGTCCAGAGCATGCCGACGAGCACGCTGGCGATGAAATCGCCGATGCCGTTCACCGCGCCCATCAGACCGTAGGCGGTGCCGCGATCCTCGGGCGGCACCATGCCGGCGGGGATGGCGCCTTCGAGCGCGTCCTCGACTCCGATGTAGATGCCGGCGAGCAGGAAGACGCCGGCGAGGGGCGCAAGTCCGGTGGAATTTCCGGCGAACAGGGCCGCGGTGGCGAAGGCGGTGAGCGCGCCCAGGGCGTATCCAATGGCGAGCAGCCGCGTCTTGCTCATGCGGTCGCCGAGCGCGCCGGCGGGGAAGGCGGTGGCGGCGTAGACCGCGTTGCGCAGCACGTAGAGCCCTGCCGCGGCGATGCCGGCATAGGCCAGGCCGCGCGCGGGAGCCAGCAGGTGCGTGGCGGCGAGCACCAGCAGGGTGGGTGCGAAATCGCCCGCACCGAACACGCCGACTCCGATCAGGAAGCGCCGATACGGCCGCGGCAGTTCGCGGACCGAAACCCACAGGCGCCGCTGGCGATTGCCCGGCGCGCGCTGCTCGCGCACCAGGAAAACCATCGAAGCGACGGAGAGCAGGCCGGGGACGAGAGAGATCAGGAAAATGACGCGGTAGGGCGCGGAAGGATTCGGCCGCGGCAGCACGGAAAGCAGCGCGGCGCCGAGCAGGGGACCCAGGACGGCGCCGGCGGTGTCGCCCGCGCGATGCAGGCCGAAGACCTTGCCGCGCGTGCCGGGCGCGGTGGATTCGGAGAGCATGGCATCGCGCAGCGGGCCGCGGATGCCCTTGCCGAACCACGCCAGAAGCCGGCCCACGAGGACCAGCGGCCACGAGACCGCGGCGGCGAAAATCGAGAGCGCCGTGCCGGAAAGGAAGTAGCCGACGGTGACGATGGGCTTGCGATGGCCGACACGGTCGGAATACCAGCCGGAGCCGAGCTTGACGAAGCTCGAAAGCGCGTCGGCCGAGCCTTCGATCCAGCCGAGCGCGGCGGCGGCCACCCCGATGGATGCAAGAAACGCGGGCAGTACGGCATTGATCATCTCGTAGCCCACGTCGGCGCAGAAACTGGTGACGGTCATGCCGAGAACATTGCGATTGAGCCAATGGGTTTTCGCGTCCTGCGGCATCTTCCGGATTGTCGCAAATTCCGGGATTCTTTCGCGCGCGGCCTTGTGTTCTCTGCTACTCTGATGTTCTACTCACATCCATGCGAAACGTGGTGATTATCGGATCGGGCTGCGCCGGGAATACGGCGGCGATCTATACGGCGCGGGCGAATCTCAAGCCGCTGGTGGTGAGCGGGTACGAAGCCGGCGGGCAGCTTTCGCTCACTACGCTGGTAGAGAATTTCCCCGGGTTTCCGGAAGGCATCAATGGGCCGGACCTGGTGGAGAACATCAAGAAACAGGCGCAGTCGTTTGGCGCCGAATACGTGCACGGCGCCGTGACGGAAGCCGATTTGTCGGCGCGGCCCTTGCGCCTGCGGATCGAAGGCGAGTGGGTCGAGACGCGCACGGCAATCATCGCCTCGGGCGCTTCGGCGCGCTGGCTGGGGCTCGAGTCGGAACAGAAGCTGATCGGCCACGGCGTGAGCTCGTGCGCCACCTGCGACGGGTTTTTCTACCGCGACAAGAAGATCATGGTGATCGGCGGCGGCGATTCGGCCATGGAAGAGGCCAATTTCCTGACCCGCTTCGGGCGCGAGGTGACGCTGGTGCACCGGCGCGATGAGTTCCGCGCGTCGAAAATCATGCTCGACCGGGCGCACCACAATCCCAAAATCAAGTTCCTCACCAACACGGTGGTGGAAGAGGTGTACGACGTTTCAAAGAACCTGGTGAGCGGCGTGCGGCTGCGGAACGTGAAGACCGGGGAGGTGTGGGAGCAGGAAGTGGACGGATTCTTCCTGGCGATCGGGCACATTCCCAACACCGCGGTTTTCCGCGGCCAGATCGAGACCGATGCCGACGGTTATGTGATATCCAAAGGCGGCGCGCGCACGAGCGTGGCGGGCGTATTCCATGCGGGGGACGTGCAGGACCGGGTCTACCGGCAGGCGATCACAGCGGCGGGCGGCGGCTGCATGGCGGCCATTGAAGTGGAACGTTATCTGGAAGCGGAAGGGCACTGACGCATGATCGAGCGAATTACACCGCCGGGGGCGCCCGCGCCCGCTGGCCCTTACTCCCCGGCAGTGCGCGCCGGCGATTGCATCTACGTGGCCGGGCAGGTTTCCATTGAGCCCATGACCGGGCGCGTGATCGCCGGCGATATCCGAACCGAGACGCGCCAGGTGCTGAGCAACATCCAGAAGATACTGGAGGGCTGCGGCTCGTCGATGGCGGCGGTGGTGCGCTGCGGGGTATACCTGACGGACGCCGCGGATTTCAAACCGATGAACGAGGTCTACGCGGAGTTTTTTGGCGAGGCCAAGCCCGCGAGGACCACGATCATTGTGGCGGCGCTGCCGCTGAAAGGCGCCAAGGTCGAAATTGACGCCGTCGCGTACGTGGGGAAGTAACCCAGGACGCGCGAGCACCTACACCACAGCCGCGGCGCCGGCGTCGATCGGCTGTGCCATGAGCAGAGCGATCCGCTCCAGGCGCACCTCTTCCGCCGGGTTCGACAGCAGATGGATGAGGCGGGTGGCCAGTTCTTGCGGACAGATGCAGTCGGCCTCCTTCACGCTTTCGGGCCGGCGCTGACGCTGCCAGGCGAACTCGATTTGCACCGGTTCGCAATCGTCCGAGACCCAGGTCCCGTTTACGATGGCGAACTCGATCGCATCCTCGGCATGGGGAACGGCGGCGCGCAAGGTGTTGACATCACGCGAGAGGAGCATTGCTTCAATGGTCTTTCCGTTGGCGTATCGGATGGTCATAAAATCTTCCGCTTGCAACCTTATGATGCGGGAGTTCGGCGCTGAGAACAAGTTCTGGCCGTACCAGAGGCAGGCCACGGGTCCCTTAACGGTGGTTATGAGCAGATAGTTGTAGAGGGCGTATGCCGCCTAGTCCCAGCTCAGGACGACCTTGCCGGAGCAACCCGAGAGGATCGCTTCGAAGCCGCGCTCGAACTGGGTATACGGATAGCGGTGGGTAATGACCGGGCTGATATCCAGGCCGGATTGCAGCATCACCGTCATCTTATACCAGGTTTCGTACATCTCGCGGCCGTAGATGCCCTTGATGGTCAGCATGTTGAAGATGACGGTGTTCCAGTCGATGGCCATGGGCTCGGCGGGAATGCCCAGCATGGCGATTTTGGCGCCATGGCTCATGTTGGCCAGCATGTCGCGGAAGGCCGCCGGATTGCCGGACATCTCCAGGCCCACGTCGAAGCCTTCGGTCATGCCGAGTTGCTTCTGCACATCCTTGAGGCTGGTTTGGCGCACGTCGACCGCCATGGTGACGCCGGTTTTGCGCGCCAGGTCGAGGCGGTAAGGATTGACGTCGGTGATGACGGTGTAGCGCGCACCGGCATGCCTGGCGACCGCGGCGGCCATAATGCCGATAGGGCCGGCGCCGGTCACGAGCACGTCCTCGCCGAGCACGGGGAACGAAAGAGCGGTGTGGACGGCGTTACCGAAGGGATCGAAGATCGCGGCGATGTCCAGCGGGACGGACTCGTGGTGCCGCCAGATGTTGGTCATGGGCAGGGCGATGTATTCGGCGAACGCGCCCGGGCGGTTCACGCCGACGCCTTTGGTGTGAGCGCAGAGATGGCGCCGCCCGGCGAGACAGTTGCGGCAGCGTCCGCAGACCACGTGGCCCTCGCCGCTGACCAGGTCGCCAGGAAAAAAGTCGGCCACGTTGGAGCCGGTCTCGACGATGCGCCCGATGAATTCGTGCCCGACAGCCATGGGCACGGGAATGGTCTTCCGCGCCCACTCGTCCCAGCGGTAGATGTGCACGTCGGTGCCGCAGATGCCGGTGCGCAGAACCCTAATGAGGACGTCGTTGATACCGATTTTGGGCTTTTCGATTTCTTCGAGCCACAGCCCCGGTTCACGCTTGCTCTTCACCAGTGCTTTCATAAAGCACACGATAGCAGGTATCTGGAGCCGGCCTTACGCGTGCTTTCGTCGATGTCCTTCGGGCCGTTCTTCACCGCCTTCACCGGCCGGATGAGCACGTATTTTCCTTCGCTCATGTACCGTCCGCGGATGTCCTGGTAGGCGAAGATGAATTTTTCCCGCAGGAACAGCGCCGAGGGACCGAGCGACGCGCGGTACCGGTCGATGCCGTACGGCGCCACGCTGTAGCCCGTACGCTCGATCATGATCGGATAGCGCTTACCGTCCGCAAAGACCTCCTTGGGAATGTACACCGAGGTGAACAGCCGGACGCCGTCGCGCATCGGGATGCGGTATTCGAACTTGGTGTAGTTCGCCCGCACCTCGTCGACCGTCGGCCCGCCGAGGTCGCTCTGGCCGAAGGCCGGCAAACCGGAGCACAGAACCAGGCAGATAAGAATGCGCATGGACCGCATTGTATCGGGGTGCGCAGGCAAAAAGGGGCAAGGCAAAAAGGGGACAGGCACGAAATCCAAAAGGCGAATTTCGAGCCAGTCCCCTTTTTGCACCGAGCGGGCAGCTTGCCGGGAACCTGGATCGTTGTAAGAGACACGTGAGCACGCCTTGCTGGCGCCTATTCTCTCCTCTGCGGGAAGGGGAACCGAGAACGGACCACAAGCACTTCGTCGTGAGGTCCGCTTTGGGAGCCGCTGTAAAAGCCCACCGTCGCATTCAGGCGGATGAAGTAGGCATCGCCCTCGTGCGCCGGGTGGCGGCCTTCATTGCCATCCTGGCCCCCGCCCGCTACCATGTCGCCGTGGCCGTGGAGAACATAGTAGATTTCCTCTTCCATTGGATGGTGGTGGGGGTTGTTGGTGCCGCCGTGAGAGAAATCGATGATGAACAGGCTCACCATCTGGCTCGCCGCCGCCAGGCGGTCGCGCTTGCTCTGGGTGGTCCCCATCAACAGCTTGAACTCCGAAGTCGGCCCATGCCCACCCACGTGCTGGGGCGGCACGTCTTTGGAGTTTGCCAGCATCAGCCCGGGTGTGGGTGCGACTTCCGTCCCGCGCGGGATCCTGAAACCCATCACCATCACGCGCACCGGCCGGCTCGATTCATTGGCCATGCCATGCTTGAGGCCCACCGGGAGGTACATGTAATCATCCTTCTTCACAGGCACGCGCTGGTCTCCGTAAAGCAGGATGCCGTTGCCGTCGAGGACATAGTAAATCTGCTCCTCGGCGGGGTAGCTCACCAGGGCGGTCGAACCACCCTGCGCCACCGTCAGTTCGCTATACCGGGCGACTCCTTTGCATTGTCTGGCCAGGACATCACCGATGCCGAAGGCCGGCCGATAGGTCGCACCGGCCGCGTTGGCCGTGAGGTCGTCCGGGACCGGCTGAATATCCGGCAGGTAGCGGTGGATAAAAGTGGGATCGGCCGCCAGCATCAGCGGCGCGGCGGCCAGACCCAAGGAGACCAATTTCAGCAAGCGCACGGGTCCCTCCTTGGGCTACTCGTAGGTTACACAATTGCACCACTTGCCGGTTTCATCGTAGTGCGGCCACGGGCCGCCGGTGTGGAAGCCGGAAACGATGAACTCGTCGTACATCGGCGTGGGCTCGAAGTAGCCGGGGTGGCGCAGGTGCTCCTTGACCACGGCGTCGTTGAGTTCCAGGCCGAGACCGGGGCGGTCGTCCGGTACATTTACGTGACCTTTATCGATGATGGGCTTGCGAACGCCGGTAACGAGATCCTGCCACCACGGCATATCGAGAGCGTGGTTTTCCATCGCCAGAAAGTGATTGCCGAAGGTAGCGGCGCAGTGATAGCCGGCGAAGCCGCCGATAGGCGATCCGGCATGGTGCATGGCAATGGCAACGCCGCACAGTTCGGCGTGGTCGGCGATGCGCTTGGTTTCGAGCAGCCCGCCGGAAGTTGCGATATCCGGATGAATGGCATCCACGGCGCGATTGTCGAGCAAGTCCTTGAAACCGCCCTCCAGACCGAAGATATCTTCCCCCGTCAGGACGGGGGTCTGGGTGGCTTCGGAGATGGTCTTGTAGGCCCGCCAATTGAGGTAGGGATACTGATTGCGCTCACCGACTTGCAGCAGGTCTTCGGCCCAGGAAAGCTGGTATGGTTCGAAGGCTTTGGCGTATTGGATTGAATCGTTGATATTGAGCCGTCCGAAGTGGTCGGCGGCCAGCGGCGTGCCCGGCCCGATCACGTCGCGGATGGCGGCGATATATTCGCAGAGATAGCCCAGGCCCTTGGCGGTGCAGACGCCACGCTCGTTGAGCGCGCCAGCGCGGTTGCGCAGCATGCTGGATTGCAGGTCCATCTTGAAAAAAGTCAGCCCCATTTCCTTGCGCTTGCGCATGCGTTCCGCGTAGACCTTGGGATCGGGATGGCTGGTGGTGTCGGCGTAGATGCGGATGCGATCGCGGTTCTTGCTGCCGATCAGGCGCCAGGCGGGAACGCCGTAGACCTTGCCGGCGATATCGTGGAGAGCCATATCGACGGCGCTATAGCCACCGCCCATGCGGCCGTGATTGGCGAACATGCGGATCAGGCGCAAGTTCTGCTCGATGTTGAGCGGGTTCTTGCCGACCAGGTGGGGCTTGAGAACGAGGGCAATGCCTTCCACCCCGGCATCGCGCACATCGCCCAGGCCGTAGACGCCCTGGTTGGTATAAATCCTGATGATCGGATAGTCGTAATTTGCAGCCACGCGGCAGGCGCGCATATCGGTAATTTTGAGGGTGCTAGGCGCGGAGTTGCGGTTCACCGTCTGCTGCCCGCTGACGGTTCCTTCGGTGGCCTGGAATAATGGGCCGAACATCGCCGCAGTTGCCGCCCTGCGAAACACCGAGCGGCGTGTCAAGCCGGCTCTTTGTCGTCTGTTCATCGCTCTATCTTCTCTCAATCAGGCGGTGCCGGCATATCTCAGAACTCACTTTTGCCGGCACCCCGTCCGCATCAGACGAGTTCGCCGCTGTCGAAAGCTGAAAAACCGCTCCCCGAGAAGAACAAATGTGCAGCCGGCGAGTTTCAGCAAACCGGCGAAGTATGGCTGGACGCAGCTAACCGCGGGGTACGTAGTCGGACATGCTATTGGCTAAGTACGTCGTTTCGCAAATACGGCTACGTACCGGAAGACCGCTCTGATCGGAGCCGCGAGCGTAAGTGAGCATTGGCGACGGAATACATCACCGTAATTCCGAACGGCGGTACTAAGGAGCCCACGGTTAAGGATTCACGCGGTCCTATCACGTGCGACTCGCCCTCTGGCGGTGACGATGGCGGCGGAGTACTGGTGCGCACGCACGGAATGCCGGTCAGGGCATGGTGGTCTTCACGGCGCTGAAGTCAAGCTTGGTTGAAGACCGGATGGCGAGCGGCGGCAGGGGCTTCTGCCGGAAGTTGAAACAATCCAGCATGTCGTGAGCGTCGCGGTCGCGGGCGGTGAGCGGCTTGATGTGGAACTTCACTTCCATGAACTTCAGCGGCGAGGTGAAATCGAAATGCGTGTGGTCTATAAAGCCCGGCCTGGCGTACGCGGAGATGACCAGCGCGGGCACGCGAGGGCCAAAACCGTATTTATCTACCTGGCTCGGCGGCACGTGGTCGTAGAAGCCGCCGAAATCGTCCCAAGTCACGATGATCATGGTGTCCTTCCAGTAGTACGGGCTATCCATGATGGCGTTGATCAAGTGGGTGACGTGCCACATGCCCTGGGCCGAATCGGCCGGCGGGTGCTCGCTGTCCTCGCCGGTCGGCACAATCCAGGCCACCTGGGGCAACTTGTGATCGCGGACGTCGGTGTAGAAGTTTCCCAGCGGTACCAGGTGGTCCATGAGCGCCGGGTTGTTTTGAAAAGCCACGAAGCCGGGCAGGGGGTTCCAGAGGCTGTGCTGGTGGGGATTGGTTTTCTGATCGTAGTAAGCCCAGGTGACGCCAGAATCCTGAAGCAACTCGGCCATGGTTTTAAATGTGTAGACCCCGGGTTCCCCGGCAACGCCGGGCCGGGGGTTGTTGACCATGCCGCCGGACTGCGCTGCCACGGTGTAGAGGTGATTGGGCTCGCTGGGTCCCATCAGGGACGAGAAGAAATTGTCGCAGAGCGTGAAGTGGCGCGCATAAGCCCAATAGTTGGGGATTTCGTGCCAATCGTAGTAGGACATGGTGTTCAGCACCCAATCGGGGGGCGGGCCTTCGGGCGCTTTGGCCGGCCGCTTGCCGCTGAACTGGCCGGCGCGGGTGGCGGCGCCTTCGGCCGCTTGCATGCGGCGCTGGCGCGGCCCCAGCCGGTCACGGTTCACGGGCTTGGGATGGATCAGGTTGGGGTCGGGTTCGGGCACATCCTCATTCCAGTAATAGAGCAACGCTTCCGGCCATTCGGCCCACAGGAAACCATCCATTTTGCCGCCGTTGTAAGCGGCGCGGGCCGCCTGGTAACTGTGGCTCAGGTCATGCGGGATGGCGGTGCTGTGCAGGTGGAACGGCGCCACCTGGGGAGAACCGCCGGGTTTGGACGGCACCTTGGTTCCGAGGGGGATACCGTTGGCGCCGGGATAGGTGCCGAAGTAATGGTCGAAAGTGATGTTCTCCTGGACGATGTAAATGATGTGTTGGATGGGGATGGGTTGGTGTGCCGGCTGCGGGGCCGCGAAGAGCAGCGCGGGCAGGCACATTCCAGAAGCGATTTTCCATATTGGGGACTGCATCTCTAAAATCTCCTTACCAGAGTTTACTCCAGCGCGGGTTTCGAGCGCGACCAGCTCCTTTCGCATGCGGGGGGAAGAACTCCAGGTGCTGGGGCGACTTGACAGCAGCCAGCTCCGGCTTCGACTCGAGCGTGGGTGGGGGTGTAACTGAAGAAGTCAGGAGTCAGAAGTCAGAATGCACGGCGCGCGGAGCCATTCTGATCCTGCCTTCTGACTCCTACTCCAAATAAAAAACCTCTCTCATCATGGCGAACCGCTCCCCGCTCTCCTTATCCGGTACCGGCTCGAACAGCGGCGCCATGGCCCGCTGCCACGCCTGGTTCACCGGATCCCGGTCCAGTTGCTCCCAGGCGTGCTCGAAATCGTCCACCCGCAGGCACAGCACCAGGTCCTGGCCACGGCGGAAAATCGAGTACTCCGAAATCCCCACGGCCCTCAGTTTCTCCAGCAACTCGGGCCAAACGGCCTTATGAGCGCGCTCGTACTCCTCGATCTTGTCCGCGCGGATGCGCAGCTTGAATGCGTAGCGGGGCATTGTGGTCGCTCCATATCAAGAATACAGCTTTCGGCGTCCTCCCCCGCATCGCGTTACTATACCGGAATGCGCCTTTGCGTTGGACTTTTTGTCGCGATCGCCGCCGTCGCGCAGCCGCTCGCTCCCTTCCGTCCCCCCGCCGTCCCCCTGGTCGCCCACGATCCTTATTTCAGCATCTGGTCGATGGCCGACCGCCTCACCGGCGACGTCACGCGCCACTGGACCGGCAAGCCCAACACCCTCACCGGCCTCGTCCGCATCGATGGCCAAACCTACCGCGTCATGGGCCACGGAGCCCGCCGCGTCCCGCTACCCGCGGCCGTGCTCGAACAGACGCGCCTCGAAGTCCTCCCCACCCGCACCATCTATGAATTCGCCGGCCACGGCGTGAAAATCAGCCTGACCTTCTTCACCCCCGCCCTCCCCGACGATCTCGATGTCCTCTCCCGCCCCCTCACCTATCTCGAATGGACCGCCGCTTCCACCGATGGCGCGCCGCACGCCGTGTCCATCTACTTCGACGCCGGCGCCGACCTCGTGGTCAACACGCCCGATGAGCCCGTCGAGTGGGCGCGCTTCGATCTCGACGGCCATCCCGTCCTCCGCATGGGTTCCCGCGAGCAACCCATCCTTGCCAAGCGCGGAGACGACCTGCGCATCGATTGGGGCTACCTCTACCTCGCACCCGATAAATCGGAAGGCGTTGCGCTGGCCGCCGGCAGCGGCAACGACGTGCGCGCCGCGTTCGAATCCTCCGGCCGCATGCCCGATTCCGACGACCTCTCGGAAGGCAGCGCGCGCGAAGTCCTCGCCGCGGCCCTCGATCTTGGCCGCGTGGGCGCCACGCCCGTCTCGCGCTACCTCATGCTGGCCTACGACGATCTCTACTCCATCGAATTCTTCCAGCGCCGCGAGCGCGCCTGGTGGCGCCGCAACGGCGCCGAAGCCGGCGACCTGCTCCGCGACGCCCGCCGCGATCACGACTCGCTCCTCGCCCGCGCCCGCCGCTTCGATGATGAACTCGTCTCCGACCTCCGCCGCGCCGGCGGCGAAGAGTACGCCCGCCTCGCCACCCTCGCCTACCGCCAGACCCTCGCCGCCCACAAGCTTGCCGCCGATGCCGATGGCACCGCCATGTATTTCCCCAAAGAGAATTTCTCCAACGGCTGCATCTCCACGGTGGATGTGATTTATCCCAGCGCGCCCTTCACCCTCCTCTTCAATCCCAGGCTCATCGAGGCGCAGCTTGCGCCGGTCATGGAATACGCCGCCATGCCCCGCTGGCATTGGCCCTTCGCCCCGCATGACCTCGGCACCTACCCGCAGGCCAACGGCCAAGTCTACGGCGGCGGCGAGCGCACCGAGACCAACCAGATGCCGGTCGAAGAAAGCGGCAACATGCTCATCCTCACCGCCGCCCTGGCGCACATCGAAGGCAATGCCGCCTTTGCCGAAAAGTATTGGCCGCAGCTCACCAAGTGGGCCGAGTACCTGAAGGCCAAGGGCCTGGACCCCGAAAACCAGCTCTCCACCGACGATTTCGCCGGCCACCTCGCGCACAATGCCAATCTCTCCATCAAGGCCATCCTGGCGCTCGGCGCCTACGGCGTCCTCTGCGATATGACCGGCCGAAAAGAGCAGGGCGCGAGCTATCGCAAAACCGCCGAGGAGTTCGCCGCCAAGTGGCAGCAGCTTGCCGCCGAAGGCGACCACTACCGTCTGGCTTTCGACCAGCCGGGCACCTGGAGCCAGAAATACAACCTGGTTTGGGACAAGGTGCTCGGCCTGCACCTCTTCCCGCCGGAAGTGGCGCGCCGCGAAACGGCGTTTTATACGACGCACCAGAACAAGTACGGCCTGCCGCTCGACAATCGCAAGACCTACACCAAGCTCGATTGGATTCTCTGGACCGCCACCCTGGCCAACGACCGCGCCGAATTCGAAAAGCTGGTCGGGCCCGCCTACCGCTTCGCCGCCGAATCGCCCAGCCGCGTGCCCCTGACGGATTGGTACGACACCGTCACCGCGCAGCAGCAGCACTTCCAGGCGCGCTCGGTGGTCGGCGGCCTCTTTATGAAGATGCTGGCCGATCCGGCCATCTGGAAGAAGTATGCCGGCCGCGCGCTTTCGGCACCGCAGCCGGTACCAGCCGCGCGTAATGCGGCAGCGGCCCGGTGAGCGGCAGCAGGTAATCCGTAAACCCGCGCTCGACGTCGTTGCCACCCGCGCTCCGCCACTCCGCCGGAAACGGCCGCTCGTGGAGCGCCACGCGCTCGAACGGCGCCAGGCCGGTCGACGACCGGTACACGGGCCCCGGCTCGCGCACGATCGTCACCATCTGCCCCGATACTCCTTCGCACGCAGCGCGCACCGCCGCCGCCCCGCACATCTTCGACTCTTCCCAATCGAGCCTCGGCCGCTGCCAGCCGCTCACCCGCGCCAGCAGTCCCGGCTTCTCCGCGCGCGCTTTCACCTTCAGCCGCTCCGCCACGGTCGTCGCCAGCCGGTGCCCCAGGTTCGCCGCCAGCGTCCCACGCGACGCCACCATCCCGTCCGCGCCGAATCGCCCGCCGTGCTCGTCCTTCTGCCCTTCGCAGATCGCTACCAGGCAGCGCCCCAGCCGCCGGTGGACCGCCGCGATGTCGTCCAGCAATTTTTCCAGCGGCAGCGGCCAATCGGGCAGGTAGATCAAATGCGGTGCGTCGTCCGGATCCTTCCGCGCCAGCACCGTCGCGGCCACAATCCATCCCGTGTTTCGCCCCAGCGTTTCGACGAATTCCACCTGCCCCGGCAGCGCGCGGTTGTCCTCGCCGATGTCCCGCACCGCCGCCGCAAAAAATCGCGCCGTGGTCGGATAGCCGGGCGTGTGGTCGGTCTCGGCCAGGTCGTTGTCGATGGTTTTCGGAATCCCCACCACCTGCAACTCGTAGCCCGACTCCAGCGCCATTTTCTCGATCGCCCGGGCCGTGCCCATGGAGCCGTTGCCGCCGGTATAGAAGAAGTAGCGCACGTCGTGCGCGCGCATCGCCGCGAGCGCGCGCTCCAGTTCCGCCGGTCCCGCCGCCAGCCGCGACGTTCCCAGCGCCGACGCGATGCCTTCGGCGGCGGCTTCGAGGACGGTCTGCGGCTGCGCGAACAGGTCGACCAGTTCATCCCGGAGGATGCCGTCCAGCCCGAACGCCGCGCCGTAGAGCGCGCCAATCTCCTTGTGCCGCCGCGCCTCCTCCACCACTCCCAGCAGGCTGGCATTCAGCACCGCCGTGGGTCCGCCGCTGTGCGCCACCAGGGACACACCGCCTGATTTCCCCATGCTCATTTCATCTTCAGAAACAGGGATACCGCCATCCCCAGCCCGATCAGAATCACGATCCGCCGCACCGCCGTCCGGCCCACGCGCCGCGCCGCGCCCGCGCCGCCGTATCCTCCGGCAATCGCCCCGATTGCCATGATCAGCACGTCCGGCCAGTACACCATCCCCGCCCAGATGAAGTACACCGCCGCAATCCCGTTCACGCATCCGGCGAAAATCACCTTCAGGCTGTTCATCTCGTGGATGTCTTTCAGCCCCAGGATGCTCAGCGCCGCCAGCATCAGGATGCCAATGCCTGCGCCGAAATAGCCGCCGTAGAGTCCCACCGCGAGTTGAAACAGCAGGGCGCCCGCCAGCCACCGGCCCGCGCTCCGCGTGCCGGCCTTCCCCGTGCCGAGGCGGCGCTGCACCGGTTCCTGCACGATGAATAGCAGCGTCGCGAACAGGATCAGGAACGGCACCAGGCGGTCGAAAATGGCCGTCGGCGTCCAGCGCAACAGCACGGCTCCGGCCAGTCCGCCCACCAGGCTCGGCACGATCAGCCAGCGGAAGCGCGGCTCGGCCCTGCGCAGTTCCCGCCGGTAGCCCCAGGTGCTGCCCACCGTCCCCGGCCAAATGGCTACCGTGCTGGTGGCGTTCGCCGTCACGCCGCCAAGCCCCAGCCAGATGAGCGTCGGAAACGAAACCAGCGTACCACCGCCGGCGACCGAATTGATCGCGCCCGCCAGGAACGCCGCGGCAAACGCCACGGCGCCGCGCCAGAGGTTCAGCGGGGCCTGTGCGCCGAGCACCGCGGCCGGGTAGAGATCCAGTAAATTGTGCAACTTTCGAGCATAACGCGATTCCCGCTCGGAGTCCCAATCGCACCGTCGGATGGTCTATTTTTGCACTTTAGCCTCGGTTTATGGCAATTCAACCCGGCCTCCCCGTATACTCGTCGCATCATGGCCGAATTCCAGGTAATACAGCCTGAAACTACCTATACAGGCTCCCCTATCCCCGTCGTCCCCAAAGGGTTGCCCAAGACCACGCGCTCGATGTGCCCCGAATGCAGCCAGCTCATCGATGCCCTCATTCGCGAGGACGCCGGCAAGGTCGTGATGGAAAAGCGCTGCCCCGAGCACGGCGAGTTTCGCGACATCGTCTATTCCGACGCCCGCCTGTACCTCAAGATGGAGGAGTGGACCTTCGGCGATAACCGCGGCCTGGAAAACCCCGCGGTCGCCAACGCCGCCCGCTGCCCCGACGATTGCGGCCTCTGCAACCTCCACACCAGCCACACCGGCCTCGCCAACGTCGATCTCACCAACCGCTGCAATCTCACCTGCCCGGTCTGCTTTGCCAACGCCAACGCCGCCGGCTATGTCTACGAGCCGGATTTCGAGACCGTCCGCAAGATGCTCCAGGCGCTGCGCGACGAGCGCCCCGTGGCCTGCCGCATCGTGCAGTTCTCCGGCGGCGAGCCGACCATCTACCCGCGCTTCCTCGACGTCCTGCGCATGTCCCGCGAACTGGGCTTTTCCCACATCCAGGCGGCCACCAACGGCCTCAAGTTCACCGACCTCGAATTCGCCGAGCAGTGCAAGGAAGCCGGCCTGCACACCCTCTACCTCCAGTTCGACGGCGTCTCCGACGAGGTCTACCGCCGCACCCGCGGCGAGCGCCTCTGGGAGCAGAAGCTGAAGTGCATCGAGAACGTCAAGCGCGCCGGCCTGAAAATCGTCTTCGTCCCCACCATCGTCAAGGGCCTGAACGACCACGAGATCGGCGACATCCTCCGCATCGCGCTCGAATATATCGAGTGCACCAGCGGCATCAGCTTCCAGCCGGTGGCCTTCACCGGCCGCATTGCGCGCCACGAGCTCGAAGCCAAGCGCTTCACCCTCTCCGATTTCGCCCACGCCGTCCAGCAGCAGACCGGCATCGCCGACCCGTACGAGGATTGGTTCCCGCTCTCCTGCGTCACGCCGTTCTCCAAGCTCCTCAGCGCCCTGCGCGGCGACGAGACCACCATGCTGAGCTGTCATCCGCACTGCTCGCTCGGCACCTACCTGTTCGTCGATCAGAACCGCCACGCCGTGCCGGTGACCCGTTTCATCGAGGTCGGTCCGATGCTCCGCGAGATGGATATCCTGGCGCGCAAAGCCGGCAAGCGCCGCGTCCAGTTCTTCACCAAGATTCAGGCGTGGAATAATCTCCGGAAATTTTTCCACGAGGAGAAAGCGCCCGCGGGCCTGACCTTTGATAAATTCCTGCAAACCCTCCAGGGCATGACCGACAAACGCTACGGCCGCGGCGAGCGCGAGCAGGATGGCTTCACCTACCGCACCCTCATGGTGGCCGGCATGCACTTCATGGATTCGTATAACTACGACGTGGAGCGCGTGAAGCGCTGCGTGATCCACTACGCCGCGCCCAACGGCCGCATCTACCCTTTCTGTGCCTACAACTCCGGCCCGGTGTTCCGCGAGCGCATCGAGAAGGAATTCTCGATTCCCATGGACAACCGCGAGGAGTATCACCGCCTCGTCTGCGCCGCCAGAAAGGACCGCGGCTGCGTGACCGTGGGATGAGCGCGCCGCTGGCCTCGGTACAATCGTAGAGGTGGCCGGCGTTTATCTTTCCTATCCCTTCTGCGCGCAGAAGTGCACGTACTGCAACTTCGCCTCGGGCGTTTTTCCGCGCGCGCTGGAAGCCCGGTACCTCGACGCCTTGGCCGCGGAAATCCGCGTGCACCGCTGGGAATGGAGGCCGGAGACCGTTTATCTCGGCGGCGGCACGCCGGGAAACATGGACCTGGATGCGCTCCGCTCGATCCTCGCTTTGATTCCCGGCGCGCCCTGGCTGGAAGCCACCATCGAAGCCGCGCCCGGCGCCATCGCGGCGGAGAAGGCGCGGGCGTGGGCCGCCGCGGGAATCAACCGCGTGAGCCTCGGCGTGCAGTCCTTCGTCGAAGCCGAGATTCGCCGCACCGGCCGCCGGCACACCGCCGAAACCGTCGCGCGCGATGTTGCGGCGCTGCGCGCAGCCGGCATCGCCAACTTCAATATCGACCTGATCGCCGGGCTTTCCGCGCAGACCGAAGCAAGCTGGCGCGAATCGCTCGATTGGATCGAGCGCCTAGCGCCGCCGCACGTTTCCGTCTACATGCTCGAAGTGGACGAGGACAGCCGCCTCGGCCGCGAGATGCTGCTCGGCGGCGTGCGCTACGGCGCGGCCGATACGCCCGGCGACGACCGCATCGCCGCGTTCTACGAGTTCGCCGTAGAGCGTCTCACGGCCATGGGCATCGCGCGCTACGAAATTTCCAACTTCGCGCGGCCGGGATTCGAATCGCACCACAATCTGAAATATTGGCGGATCGAGCCGTACGCCGGCTTCGGCGCCGACGCCCATTCGTTCGATGGCACCGCGCGCCGGGCCAATCCGGAAACGGTCGAAGAGTACCTGCAAAACGCCCCGCCGCCGGCCGCCAGCCCCACCGGTCCCGACGAGCGCTTCTTCGTCGGTCTGCGCCTGATGGAGGGCATCCGGCCGGAGCCGGACGAATGGCGGCGCTTCGCCGCGCCCATCCGGCGGTTCGTGGATGCCGGGCTGCTCGAATCCGCCGGCGGCGTGCTCAAGCTGACTTCGCGCGGCATTCTCTTATCCAACGAAGTTTTCCAGGAGTTCCTCCTCTCATGATCGATCTGCGCAGCGATACCGTTACCAAGCCAACGCCGGCCATGCGGCGCGCGATGGCGGAAGCCGAAGTCGGAGATGACGTCTACGGTGAAGATCCCACGGTCAACCGGTTGGAAACCCGCGCGGCGGAAATCGCCGGCAAGGAAGCCGCTCTGTTCGTGCCAACTGGAACGATGGGCAACACTATTGCCGTCAAACTGCTCACCACGCACGGCCAGGAAGTGATCTGCGACGCTCGCGCGCACGTGACGGACTACGAACTCGCCATGATGGCGTGGTTTTCCGGCTGCGTGCCGCGCACCGTTCCCACCGCCGACGGCATCCTCTCCTGGGAGCAGGTGGCGCGGCTGGCCAAGCCGGTGAACCCCTACTCCGCGCCCACCGGAATGATCGAGATTGAAAACACCCACAACATGTGCGGCGGTACGGTGTATCCAATCGAAACCATCCGCGAGATCTGCGATGGCGCGCACGAGCGCGGGCTCAAGGTCCACATGGATGGCGCGCGCATCTTCAACGCCGCGGCGGCCAGCGGCCTGACAGTCGCCGAGATCGCCGCGCCGGCCGATACGGTGATGTTCTGCCTCTCGAAGGCCCTGGGCGCGCCGGTGGGCTCGATGCTCGCCGGACCGGCGGAACTCATCGCCAAGGGGCGCCTCTATCGCAAGCGCCTCGGCGGCGGCATGCGGCAGGCCGGCGTGCTCGCGGCGGCGGGGTTGGTGGCGATCGAGGAAACTCCGCTCAAGCTCGTGGAGGATCACCGCAACGCTAGATTTCTGGCTGAAGGCCTCGCGCGCATTCCGGGCATCCGCATCGATCCGAAAAAAGTGGTCACCAACATCGTGATCTTCGACGCTGCCGGGACCGGCATTCCCACCGCCGAGATCAGCGCGCGGCTCAAGCAGAGCGGTGTGCTGCTCAACCCGATCAACGACCGCGAGATGCGCGCCGTCACGCATTACGACGTGGACCGCGCCGGCTGCGCGCTCGCTCTCGATGCACTGGCGGAGGCGGTGCCTGCCCGCGCCGCGGCTTCACAGTTGTAGCCAAACTTATACATCCTGGCGTGGCCTTGTGCCTTGTTAGACTAGCGTATATCCATGAGGAATTTCATTCTGCTGCTGGCGGCGAGCGGCGCCGCGCTGGCGCAGCAGTTTACCATTTCGACCGTCGCGGGAGGCGCGCCTCCCCCGACCCCGGTGGTGGCCACCAGCGCGTCGATCGGCCAGCCCGCGCGCGTCGCCGTGGATAGCGCCGGCAACGTTTATTTCAGCAGCGCGAACACGGTCTTCAAGATGGACGGCAGCGGCGTGCTGACGGTGGTCGCGGGGAACTCGCGCGCCGGGTTCTCCGGCGACGGCGGCCCGGCGGTCAGCGCGCAGTTGAATGCGCCGCGCGGCATCGCTATCGACAAGGCCGGCGACATCTTCATCGCCGATTCCGGCAACAACCGCGTGCGCGAAGTGACGCCCGACGGAATCATCAACACCTTCGCCGGCAGCGGCCTGCCCAATCCCGGCGGCCTCGGCTCCTATGGCGACGGCGGCCCGGCGGTCAACGCGCTGCTGCGCCTGCCGGCCGGCGTGGCACTGGACAACTCCGGCGACCTCTTCATCGCCGATACCGGCGACAACCTCATCCGCAAAGTCACGCCCGATGGCGTGATCAACAGCGTGGCCGGCGATGGCTATCCCAGCTATTACGGCGACGGCGGACCGGCCACCCAGGCCGAACTATACAATCCGCAGGACGTGGCGGTGGATTCCTCCGGCAACATCTACATCGCGGATACCACCAACGCTTACATCCGCAAGGTGACCACCGATGGCGCGATCAATGCCATTGCCGGCAGCGGCAGCATCGGCTCCACCGGCGACGGCGGCCCGGCCACCAAGGCCTCACTGAACGCGCCCATGGCGCTGGCGCTCGATTCGTCCGGCGATATTTACTTCGTGGAAAACGGCGACAGCAAGATCCGCGAGATTGACACCAAGGGCAACATCAACACCGTCGCCGGGACCGGCACCGCCGGTTTCGCCGGCGACGGCGGCAAGGCCACTTCCGCGCAATTCAACTCGCCGACCGGCATCGCGCTCGATTCCTCCGGCAACATGTATATAGCGGATTCGCTGAATGAACGCATCCGCAAGATCGCCGGCTCGAACGTTTCTACGGTCGCGGGCAACGGCATCCTGAGCTACTCGGGCGACGGCGGTCCGGCCACGCGCGCGCAGCTCAACGCGCCGCAGGGCGTGGCGGTGGATCCCTCCGGCGACCTTTATATTTCCGACACGGCGAACAACGTGGTGCGGATGGTCGGCAAGGACGGCAACATCAGCACCGTGGTAAGCAGCAGCGCCAAGCTGAACGGGCCGCAGGGCCTCGCCGCCGACAGTGCCGGCAACCTTTATATCGCCGATTCGCTGAACGGGCGCGTGCTTCAACTGACGCCCGGCGGATCGCTGAACACGGTGGCCGGCAATTCGCAATTGATCCTGCCGACCGCCGTGGCGGTGGACAAGGCCGGCGATGTCTACATCGCCGATTTCAGCGGCAACCGGATTTACAAAGTGGCCCCGGGCGGCGGCGTCTCGACCGTGGCCGGCACCGGCGGCATGGGCTACGGCGGCGATGGCGGTCCCGCGGCCAACGCGCAACTGACCACGCCGGCGGCCGTGGCGGTGGACGCGTCGGGCCGGCTCTACATCGCCGACACCGGCAACAACGCCGTGCGGGTGGTGGATTCCGCCGGCCAGATCAGCACCCTGGCGCAGGTCGACTCGCCGGAGGCCATCGCGGTGGATGCCAAGAGCAACGTGTACGTGGCCGACGGCAGCGCGCAGGTGTTCCAGGTTTATCCTTCCGGGCTGGTGGTGGCGATCGCCGGCACGGGCGCGCGCGGATATTCGGGCGATGGCGGCGCGGCCCTGAGCGCACTGCTGAGCGCCCCCTCGGCGCTGGCGGTGGATTCGAGCGGCCGGATCTACGTTGCCGATACGGCCAACAACGCCGTGCGGCTGCTCCAGTTCAGCGGATACGGCCTGAGCGTGAGCTCGGTGACGAGTGCCGCCAGCAATGCCACGGGGCCGATCGCGCCGGGCGAAGCGGTGGTGCTGTACGGCTCCGGACTCGGACCTTCCCAGCTTGCCACCTTCCAACTCGATTCGTCCGGCCTGGTGCCCGCGGCGCTGGCGGGGACTTCGGTCTACTTCAACGGCGCGGCGGGGCCGATGCTCTACACCTCCAATGGCCAGGTCGCGGCGATGGTTCCATATTCGATCACCGGCAACAGCGCGCAGGTGATGGTGAAGTATCAAGGGCAAGTGACCGGCACGATCACGGTGCCGGTGGCCGCCGCCGCGCCGGCGCTGTTCACACTGAACTCGTCGGGGTCGGGGGAGGCTTCGGCCATCAACCAGGATGGCACGCTGAACGGGCCGTCGAATCCGGCCAACGCCGGCACGGTGGTTTCGCTCTACGGCACGGGCTTCGGCCAGACCACGCCTCCGGGAGTGGACGGGCAGCCCAATGCCGTGCCGCTGCCGCTGCCGCTGTTCGACGTCAAGGCCACGGTCGGCGGCCAGCCGGCCACGGTGCAATTTGCCGGCGGCGCGCCGGGGATCGTGGCGGGCGTCATGCAGGTGAACATCGTGATCCCCAACGGGGTCGCGGCGGGCAATGCGCCGGTGGTGGTGGCGGTCGGCGGCGCAAACACGCAATCGGGAGTCACAATCGCGGTGCAACCATGAAATATCGCAAACTCGGACGCACAAATTTCGAAGTCAGCGAGATCGGCTACGGCGCCTGGGGTATCGGCGGCAAGCAATGGCTCGGCGGGCAGGACGACGAATCGCTGGCGGCCCTGCGCCGGGCCATCGAGCTCGGGGTGAACCTGATCGATTCCGCGCTGGCGTACGGCGACGGACACAGCGAGAAGCTGGTCGGGCAGGTCGTGCGCGAGCAGCGTGGGCGGCGGATTTACGTCGCCACCAAGGTCCCGCCCAAGAACCTCATCTGGCCGGCGCAGCGGGGCACGCCCATCGGCGAAGTATTCCCCTACGACTACATCATGCGATGTGCCGAGGAGAGCCTGCGCAATTTAGGGCTCCCCGCCATCGACCTGCTCCAGTTGCACGTCTGGACACCGGAGTTTCTCAAGGCGGACGACTGGCGGCGCGCCTTCGACGAGCTCAAGCGCTCGGGCAAGGTGCGGGCGGTCGGCGTGTCGCTGAACGATCACGATCCCGATTCCGGGCTGGGCGTGATCGATACGGAGCTGATCGATTCCGTGCAGGTGATCTATAACATCTTCGACCAGACACCCGAGCGGAACCTCTTCCCGCTGTGCCAAAAGCAGAACATCGGCGTCCTGGCGCGGGTGCCGCTGGACGAAGGCGCGCTCACCGGGAATGTCCGCGAGGACACCACCTTTCCGCCGGGCGATTTCCGCGAGTTTTATTTCCGCGGCGGCCGCAAGAAGCAGGTCGTCGAGCATGTCAACGCGCTCCGCAAGGATCTTGGTGACGGCGTCAACCTCCCCGAAACCGCGCTGCGCTTCTGCCTGTCGCATCCGGCGGTTTCGACGGTGATCCCCGGCATGCGGACGCAGCGGCACGCCGAGGCGAACGCCGCGCTTTCCGACCAGGGCCCGCTGCCGCAGGAGACGCTCGCGGTGCTGAAGCGCCACGCCTGGGACCGCAATTTCTATTCTTAGACCTCTCGCCGGTTGCCCGTGACGTTACAATGAAACCGGCTTATGGAAATCTCCCGCCGGAATTGGCTGCTCACGTCCGCGGCCCTACCGCTCCTGGACGCCGCGCAAACTTCCGGCGCCGCCGAGGCGTGGTATCGCCGGATGCGGCGCTGCGGCCAGGTCAACTTCAATGAGGAAGATCCGCAAAAGCTGAATATCGGCCAGTGGCTGGACTACTGGACCAGCCTGAAGATCGATGCGCTGCTCTTGAACGGCGGCGGCATCATGGCGTTCTATCCCACTGCGGTGCCGTATCAACGCCGCAGCCGCTTCCTGGGCGATCGCGACCTGTTCGGCGATTTCACTAAAGCCGCCAAGGCGCGCGGGATTCGCGTGGTAGCGCGCATGGATTGCAACTGGGCCTTCGAGGAAGCTCTGAAGGCCCATCCCGAATGGTTTCGGCGGCAGGCGGACGGGCAGCCGGTGCGGCATCCGGAATCCCCCGAGCTGTACGCCACCTGCATGTACACCACCTACTTCAGCCAGCAGATGCCCGCCATCTTTCGCGAGATCAACTCGCGCTACCCGATCGACGGCTTCTTTACCAACGGCTGGCCCGGCACCGGTCTTTCGCCGGAGTGCCATTGCGATGTATGCCGGCGGCTCGCGGCCCGGCACTCGCTGGCCTACGCCGAACAGCATCTCGCCCGGGTGATGGAAATCTGGGGCATGTGGGACGCCATCGCCAAGGAGAGGAAGCTGGAGAACGTCTACGTGGGCAACCTGGGCGGCGGCATCCACGCCACCACCGATCTGCGCAAGCTGGCCGGCGTGGCCGGGTGGTTCAATGCCGATCACCAGGGGCGGTCGGGCGATACGCCGATCTGGGATTGCGCGCAACAGGGGCGCGTGGCCCAGTCGGTCATGAAGGGGCGCACCATCACCAACGTGACCGGCTCTTACGCCAATTCCCACCCGCTGTGGCGGCATACGTCCAAAGCGCCGCTCGAAGCAACCATGTGGATGGCCCAAACCACCGCCAGTGGAATGGTGCCGTGGTATCACTGGCTGGGCGGCGCGCCCGAAGACCTGCGGTGGCGCGCCACCGGGCGCGAGTTTTACCAGTGGCTGGCGGCCAACCAGGCGCATTTCGTGAATCGTCGGCCCATCGCCAATCTCGCGGTGGTGTTCAGCCAGCGGATGAACCACGGATATCGGCCGCCCGGCGGCGGCGCGGCGAGCGATTTCTTGCAAGGCATGTACCAGGCGCTGGTCGAGGGGCGTTTCCTCTTCGATTTCGTGCACGAAGACGACCTGGCGCCGGACCTGCTCAAGAAATACGTCGCGGTGATTCTGCCGAACGTGGCGCTGCTCTCGGATGAGCAGTGCGCGGCTTTGCGGCAATACGCAAAGAATGGCGGCGGCCTGCTGGCCACCTTCGAAACGGCGCGCTTCGACCGCTCGGGCGCGCGGCGCGGCGAGTGCGGGCTGGCGGATGTTTTCGACATTCAGACCGCGGGCGAGATGCAAGGGCCGCGCGGCAACTCCTATTACGCGCGCATCGAGCAGCGGCATCCCATCCTGGCGCCGTTCGCCGGCACGAATATATTGCCCGGAGCGGAATATCGCGTGCCGGTGAAGACGCACCTGTCGCAGATTATGACCGTGGTGCCTCCTTATCCGGCCTTTCCGCCGGAGATGGTTTACCCGCGCATCCCCAAGACCGAGGAGCCCGCGATCGTCATGCTCGATCAGGGCACGGGCCGGCGGGTGTGGTTTCCGGGAGATCTGGAGCGCAGCTTCTGGCGCTCGGGCGACGGCGACCTGAGCCGGTTGCTTCAGGAGGCCATCCGCTGGGTCAGCTACGGTCGTGCGCCCGTGCAGGTCTCGGGGCCCGGCCTGGTCGAGCTTTTCGCCTGGGAGACCGAACCCGGCTTCGCACTGCACCTCCTCAACTACACCAACCCGAGCTTCGCCAAAGGCTGGTTCCGCGAAGCCTACCTGGTAGGGCCGCAAGCCGTGCGGATGAACCTCGCGGAGGATGTCGGGGTGCGGCGCGTGGTGGCGCTGCGGGCTGGAATCGAGCTGAAGCACAAGCTGACGGACGGCGTGCTCGAATTCAGCGTCCCCGCCGTGCGGGATTACGAAGTGGCGGCTGTCCTGACGTAAGACTGCTGGCACAATAGAAGAGATGATCCCGGCCCTCCTGCTTTACGCTTCCCTCGTCAACGACGTGCGCACGCTCGTGGCGCATCGCGATTTCGCCGCGGCCGAGCGTGCCCTGCGTGGCTGCCGGACGCCGGGCGGCGCGACGCCGGAGTGCGCCGCGGCGCTTTCCTGGATGGCGCGCGGGGAACTGGATGCGCGCCGCCTCGATCGCGCGGACGCTTATGCGGAAGAAGCGCGCAAGACGGCGCTGGCGCAGCTTGGCGCGCGGCGCCTGGATGCAGACCCGTGGCTGCCCATGGCGCTGGGCGCCGCCATCGAGGTGCATGCCCAGGTGCTCGCGGCGCGCGGCGAGCGGGCCGAGGCCGTCGCGTTCTTGAAGCAACAGGCCGCGGAGTTCGGCGCGACTTCTCTCGGCGAGCGCATCCGCAAAAACCTGAACGTGCTGAACCTGGAGGGCAAACCCGCTCCGCCGCTCGACGAAGCGGTGTGGCTGGGACCCAAGCCGCAGCCGCTCTCCGCGCTGCGCGGCCATGCGGTGCTGCTGTTTTTCTGGGCGCACTGGTGCCCCGACTGCAAAGCGGAAGCGCCGATCCTCGCATCGCTCATGAAAACCTACGGTCCGAAGGGGCTGGTGCTGATCGGGCCAACCAAGTTGTACGGGTTTGCGGCGCAGGGCGAGGAGGCGCCCCCGGCAGCCGAAGAGCGCTACACGCTCCAGGTGCGGCAGCGGTTCTATCCGGGGCTGGCGGAGATGCCCGTCCCGCTGAGTGCGGCCAATTTCCTGGCGTATGGCGCCAGCACCACGCCGACGCTGGCCCTCATCGACCGCAAAGGGGTCGTACGGTTCTATCATCCGGGCGCGGTGCCGGAAGCGGAGTTAGCCGCCCGGATTCAGAGAGTGCTCGGCGAATAAGTTGGAAAACAGGATTACGCAGTTTTGCGGGCGCTCTCTCGTTCGTCCCGCTCACGGGAGCGGGCGTATTTCTCGAGAGAACGGATCAGCGCGTCAACCGTCGAGCGCCGGGCGTACAGGAGTTCGAGTTCTTTCTTGAATGCGGGGCTGGAGGCAACTTCCACGGATATCTTTCTTCCGGCGACCATAGTACCGTTGTACCAGAAGATCTAATCAATTACAATAGGAAATCAAGGACCAACCCTATTCTAAATTGTGGGGGTTGTATTACCCGCAAATGTGGTTATTTTCAGCCCAGCCCTTTCAAGAACCTTTCAATTCCAGAGAAATCCAGCGGCAATACACGGGGTGCGTTGCCTAAATTGGAAGCGATGGGGTGGCCGTCCGGGCCCCATAATTTACCAGTATGGTACTGGTATATATAATCCTGGTCCTTGAGCACATTACCGGTCAGTACTGCAACCACGTCGGCATCCCGCCGAATCGTTCCGGCGGAAGTCAGCTTGCGGATGCCGGCGAGGGTGGCGGCGGACGCGGGCTCGCAGCCGATGCCGCAGCGGCCGATGACGGCTTTGGCATCGGCGATCTCCTGCTCCGTCACTTTTTCGGCCACCCCGCCGGAAGTAGTAACTTCGTGGAGTGCTTTCGGCCAGGAAACCGGCGCGCCGATCTTGATGGCGGTCGCGAGAGTGTGCGGGTCCTCGACGGGGGTGAGGTGCGAACGGTCGTCCGCGCGCATCAGGTCGTAGAAGGGCGCGGACCCCTCTGCCTGGATAACGGCGAGGTGCGGCAGGCGCGGAATGAGACCCCATTCCTTCATTTCCCGAAGGGCCTTGCCGAATGCCGATGTATTGCCGAGATTGCCGCCGGGCAGCACGATCCAATCCGGAACCCGCCAATCGCGCTGGTCCATGAGTTCGACCATGATGGTCTTCTGGCCCTCGATGCGGAAGGGATTGATGGAGTTTAGAAGATAGATGCCGAGGCTTTCCGCGAGGTCGCGCACCAGCGCGAGGATCTGGTCGAAATTGCCTTCGATCTGGAGCGTGAGCGCGCCGTATTCGAGCGCCTGGGCGAGCTTGCCGAAAGCGATGTTGCCGTGCGGCAGGAAAACGATCGGCTGGAGGCCGGCGGCACTGGCGTAGGCGGCCATCGATGCCGACGTGTTGCCGGTGGAGACGCAGGCCACGCGCTTCATTTCCAGGGCGATGGCCTGGGCGGCGCCGCAGGTCATGCCGTTGTCCTTGAACGACCCGGTCGGGTTGAACCCCTGGTGTTTGAAGGCGAGGCGGTCGAGGCCGCCGTATTCGGCCGCGCGCGGAGCATCCAGCACGGGCGTATTACCTTCGCGCAGCGAAACCACCCGCGCGTCGTCGGGGAGGAAGGGGATGAACTCGCGGTAGCGCCACACGCCGCTTTGATCGAGGGGCGCGTTGGAGGTGCGGCGGGCGCGCCACACGGATTTCATCTCGGCGGCGGGACGGGTCGGAGGATCGTAGACGGCTTCGAGCAGGCCCCCGCACTTAGGGCAATTGTAGATGACCTCGGCGATGGAGAAGCGCGCTCGGCAGCGCTCGTTGAAACAGGCAAGCTGGGCTGGCATGAAGCTTTATTATAAGTGCATGATCTCGGTCCACCTGGAAGACGGCGAAGTCACGGTGCGGCAGGCCGCGCCGTCCGCGCGGCCGGAAGGATTCGCCCTGCTGAAACTGTTGGTGGCCGGCATCTGTAACACCGATCTGGAGCTTCAGCGCGGGTATTACGGTTTCGCCGGCACCCCCGGCCACGAATTCGTGGCGGAGGTGGTGGCAGCGGATGATCCCGCGCTGCGCGGGCGCCGGGTGGTGGGGGAGATCAACCTGGCCTGCGGCCACTGCGACTGGTGCCACCGGGGGCTCGGGCGGCATTGCCCCAACCGCAGCGTGCTGGGTATTGTGAAGCATCCGGGCGCGTTCCAGGAATTCTTCACGCTGCCGGAGCGCAACCTGCATCTCGTGCCGGACCGCATTTCCACCGAGCGCGCCTCGTTCACCGAGCCGCTGGCGGCGGCGTGCGAAATCCTGGACCAGGCGGCGATTCCGCCGGGCGATGCGGTTGCCGTGCTGGGCGATGGCAAACTCGGGCTGCTGATCGCCCTGGTGCTGAACGCGCGAGGGCTCCGGGTGCGGCTTTTCGGGCACCACCGCGAAAAGCTGCGGATTGCCGCCGAGGTAGGCGTGGCGGTGGAGATCGCCGGTCCGTCGCTCCCCGCGGCGACGTACGGTTGGGTGGTGGATGCCACCGGGAGCGCGGAGGGGTTGCGGCTGGCGGCATCGATGGTTCGGCCCCGCGGAACGCTGATTCTGAAATCCACGGTGCACGGAACGGTCGAAATCGACACGGCGCCGATCATCGTCAACGAGATCACCCTGATCGGCTCGCGCTGCGGGCGGTTCGAAGCGGCGCTGCCCCTGCTCGCCGGCGGTGCGGTACCGGTGGAGAAACTCATCGCCGACCGCTTTCCGCTGGCGCAGGCGCCGGCGGCCTTCGCGCGCGCCGCCCAGCGCGGCGTGCTGAAAGTTTTGCTGGAGTGTAGTTGATTTGGCCCGCCGCGGGTCTTTGAGATAGCAGGCCGCCGATCGCGCCGATGATTACGCGGGGACCTGCTTCCGCTCCATATGCGACTTCCTTTCGCGCGGTCGCGGTGTGCCCTGGCGGGCACCGCTGCGTTCGCCATGTTGTGGCTGGTGGCCAGGGCCGCCGTGCAGTCGATGACCATCGACGAGGCGGACACGTATCTCGCCTTCGTCGCGCCGCCGTTTGCGACGCAATGGAGCGCCGCGGCCAACAACCAGTTGCTCAATTCCCTGCTCATGCGGCTGTTCACCGGAATTTTCGGCGCAGGGCACCTGGCGCTGCGCGCGCCCGCGCTGATCGGCGCGGCCATCTATATTGCGGCGGCGTACCGCATTTGCGCGCTGCTCACCCCCGATGCGGTGCTTCAGTGGGGAACCTTCGTCGGGCTGGTCTACAACCCGTTCGTGATGGACTACCTGGTGGCGGCGCGTGGATACAGCCTCGCGCTGGGGTTTTGGCTGGCGGCCGTGGCGATTCTGGCGCACGGCGCGGCGGAATCGAGGATATCGCCGAAGCTTTGTGTATGTGCTTCGGTCTATGCGGGTCTTTCCTTCGTGGCGAATTTTTCGTTTACGTTTGTGGATGCGGCGACCATCCTGGCGCTGTGGTGGTCGCCGGGGCGGCGCGACCCGAAACTGCTGGCGCGCTGCGTGCTGCCGGGGATGGGAATCACACTGCTTCTGGCGGGCTCGATGTTGTTCAAGTGGCCCAGCGGGCAACTCACTGCCGGCGCGCACGCCGTAGGGGAAGCGGCGCGCAGCATCCTGGCTTCGTCGCTCTACGAGCCGAACGATTTTCTGGTGAGCCCGCCTCTCTACAAGCTCCTAAGAAATTTCGGGAAATGGCTGCCAGTGGCACTGGCGGCGGCATGCCTGTTCCAGCTTGTGCTGATGCTCCGGAAACGGCGGGAGCTTCCAAAATTCCCGGTGGCGCTCGCGGCGGTGGCGGCCGGAATTCTGGCAATCGCCGCGGCGGCCCACTGGCTGATGTTTCGTCTGGCGGACATCCCGCTCCCCGAAGATCGGACCGCGGTGTTCTTCGCGCCGCTCATCGTTGTGCTGGCCGCGGCGCTGGCGGCGGTGCCCGTGCCTTCGCGCGTGTTGAAGATCGTTCTGCTGGCCACCGGCGCTTATTTTCTGTGCTGCCTCCGGCTGACGTATATTCGCGATTGGAAGTTCGATGCCGACACTGAGGACCTTTACTGGGTGCTGGCTTATTACAACCACCAGTACGGCGTCCAGGACGTGATGACGGAGTGGCGCTATGTGGCCGCGCTGAATTATTACCGGACGCGGTCGGGACAGGAAAGCCTCCATGAATTCGAGGGCGTGATTCCACCGTTCCGCGGCGAGCAGGACGTGAACGTGCTGTACTATCCGGACGAGCAGGATTTTATCCGCGCGCATGGTCTGAAGATCGTGTATTACGGGCGGCGCAGCGATGCGGTGGTGGCGATCAGGCCGGAGGTGGAGAGGCGGGCGGCCGGCGCCGCGTACCGCGGAGGGCGGGCAGGTCCGGGTGAACGGGTCCAGGCCCCCGATTAATGGCTAATGGGTCAATTCTGAAGGCCGGGCGAAGCATTTTCGACGGGTTGGCGACACGTCAAGGTGATCACTTCCGGATACCCGCAACGCGCTGGACACCAACCCGCTCTAACGAATGCTGCGGAGTCTGATTCCTACTGAAGGATCCAGCAGGTCTTGTCCTCCGTTCTTACTTCGGTATCGGCAGATGACTGTTCCATATGTCGCGCGTGATCTTCCACGAAGATCCGACCTCGCGCTCGTAGAGGGTTATGTATTTGCCGATGTCATCCATCGCAGGGCCGCCACCGCTCGGCGTGAGCTTGATGGCGTAGCGACCGCGTTCCATGGCCCAGTCGCCGGCCACGCGAACCTCATCCACATCGAGCGAGAAATGGCACCGGAACATGCTTAGGAAGCCATGGCTCCATCCTTGGATCGCTTCCACCCATGTTCGCGGGAAAGTGTGGAGGCATCTGCACGGCGTGGTTGGCCGTGAACATCGCCATGGCGGGGCGGAAGACGGCGATTCCAGCCGCGAGCATAGGCGCGCCACCTTCCAGCCGTACGGCGTGACGAAGTAACGGTTGGTCCGCGGCGGCCGAAAGATCAGCCCTTTCAGTATGTTGGAATAGCGTTAGTGCCAGCAGCAGCGCCATGACTCGAGGATGGCCGAACTTCAACGAGGGCGCTTTCTCGCCGTCTTCGGTGACGGTCGGTTGCACCACGCGTTGGATGCTGTCGCCGCTCAGTCCGCTGTTGTGGCTGACGCGTTCGACTTCCAGCAAGCGCCGATTGATTTGCCGGCCAATCTTCTGCAGGTAGGGTAGATTCACCAGTCCTTTGTTGATGTCGAAGTCGTTGGGGTTGCGGAAGGTCCCTTCCGTCCGGCAGCCGCGTCCTTCCTTGAAGTACTGTTTGAGATCGAAGTTCTTGTATTGGATGTGCAGGCTGGGGTGAACGCCTTGCTGGATGACCCGCGTGCGAAACTCGCCGGGAGTCTTCTTGGTCACCACCCGGTCGAAAATCAGTTGCACCCGGTCGGGCCGCCCCAAGTCCAGGTTGTCGCGGATGATCTCCTCGAAGAACTCACGGCCTCGCAGTGGCTGGTCGAAGATCTGCGTGAGGCTCACTTCCATTTGCCAGATCGACAGTGCCCAGTCGTAGCCGGCCTCGCGATCTTGCTGCCGCAGTGGCAGCGGCACCCGCTTCAGCCACTTACGGAAGACCCGGTCGATCTGCTCGGGTCCCAGCGAATCGCAGGTCTCCTGCAACTTCTCCGGCTACGCACCGAACATCCCCGAATTGCTGAGCAGACAGTTGGAGGTCAAATGCCTGGACCGGCTGTACTTGAATGGGTACATCGGCAAACTGGCGACGTCGGGCGGGCTGGTGACCTTCATGCGGGAGCAATTGGGCAAACCCATTCCATCGCCGGTGGTACTGGGGCAGGTGACGGAGAGGTTCCGGGAAGCGGTGCGGATCAAGGCGGAACGGGACAAGATCCCGATCTATCAGTTCGACCACAAGGAGCGGAAAGACGATGTCGCCGACCAGATGCGCCGGCAACGGGGCGTGCGGGACGGGATCGTCTTCATCGGCGTGGCACAGGAAAAGGCGCACGCCTTCAGCGGCAAAAAGA
>JAJYLS010000016.1 GCA_021787555.1 Acidobacteriota bacterium
GGTGCCGGCCCATCATCTCGATAAGGACAAGAAGCTCACGCCGGAGCTGAACCGGCTGTCGCACGAAACCGGGTTGACGCTGGTGGCCACGAACGATTCGCACTACCTGCGGAAAGAGGACGCGCGGGCGCACGAGATTTTGCTGTGTATCCAGACCGGGAAGTTTCTGAGCGACCCGAACCGCATGCGCTGGACCAATCCGGATTTCTATCTGAAATCGCGCGCGGAAATGATGGAGCTGTTCGGCGAACTGGAAGATGCGCTCGACCGGACGGGCGAGATCGCCGAACGCTGCCAGGTGAGCCTGGACAAGGTCAAGGAGCCATTTCCCAAATTCGACGTGCCCGAAGCACACACGGCGGACACCTACTTCGAGTACATCGCGCGGCAGGGTTTCGAGCGGCGGCGGCCGCGCCTCGAAGCGCTGCGGGCCGCGGGCGGGCTGAAACACGACCTCCCGGAATACGCCGAGCGGCTGGACCGGGAAATTCAGGTGATCCAGAACATGAAGTTCTCGGGGTACTTTCTGATCGTCTGGGACTTCATCCGCTACGCCAAATCGAAGGGTATTCCCGTGGGACCGGGGCGCGGGTCGGCGGCGGGCAGCCTCGTTGGCTACGCCATGGCCATCACGGATATCGACCCGCTGCAACACGAGTTGCTGTTCGAGCGCTTCCTCAATCCCGAGCGCGTGAGCATGCCGGATATCGACGTGGACTTCTGCATGAACCGGCGCGGCGAGGTGATCCAGTACGTCACCGAAAAATACGGGCGCGAGCAGGTGGCGCAGATCATCACCTTCAACACGCTGGGCGCGCGCGCGGCCATCAAGGATGTGGGGCGCGTGCTGGAGATGCCCTTCGCCGATGTCGAGCGGCTCACCAAGATGGTGCCGAATGTCCTCAACATCAAGCTGAAGGACGCCATCGAGCAGGAGCCCGGATTCAATGAGGCGGCCAAACAAGATCCGCGGGTGGCCGACATTTTGCAGACCGCGCTGCGCCTCGAGGGCCTGGCGCGGAACTGCTCCGTGCACGCGGCAGGGGTGGTGATCTCGCCGCAGCCGCTGAAGGACCTGGTGCCGCTCTACAAGACCAATCGCGACGAAATCGTGACGCAGTTCGAGATGAGCGGGTTGGAAAAGCTGGCGCTCCTGAAGATGGATTTTCTGGGGCTGACCACTCTGACCCTCATCGACGACGCGCTGCGGCTCATCGAGAAACGGCACGGGGTGAAACTGGTCCCGGAAGATCTGCCGCTCGACGACAAAGCCACCTACGAGATCTTTTGCAAGGCGTACACCAGCGGCGTGTTTCAGTTCGAATCGCCGGGCATGCGGGACATACTGCGGCGCTATCAGCCGAGCCGGCTGGAGGACTTGACGGCGCTCAACGCGCTCTACCGCCCGGGGCCGATCCAGGGCGGGATGGTGGACGATTTCATCGAGCGCAAGTGGGGCCGGCGCGCGGTGCAGTACGAATTTCCGGAGCTGAAGGAACTGCTGGAAGAGACGTACGGCGTGATCGTCTACCAGGAGCAGGTGATGCAGATCTCCAACCGCCTGGCGGGATATTCCCTCGGCGAGGCGGACCTGCTGCGGCGCGCCATGGGGAAGAAGAAGGCCGAGGAGATGGCCAGGCAGCGCGAGCGGTTTATCCAGGGCGCGCTGGAGCGCGGCTTCCCGCAGAAGAAAGTCGAGAAGATATTCGACTTAATGGAGCAGTTCGCGGGTTACGGATTTAATAAGTCGCATTCGGCCGCTTACGCGTTTCTGGCTTTTGTGACGGCCTATCTCAAGGCGCACTACCCGGTGGATTTTATGGCGGCGCTGCTAACTTCCGAAACCGGGAACACGGCCAAAATAGTAAAGTACATCAACGAGTGCCGGGAGATGCAGATTCCGATTCTGCCGCCGGACGTGAACGCCAGCGAGTGGAGCTTCACGCCGGATGGTGGGGCGATCCGCTTCGGCATGGGGGCGGTGAAGAACCTGGGGCAATCGGCGGTGGAAGCCATCGCCAGGGCGCGCGGCGACGTGGGCCGCTTCACGTCGCTCGACCAGTTCTGCGAGAAGGTGGACTTGAGCGCGGTGAACCGGCGGATGATCGAGAGCCTGATCAAAGCCGGCGCGATGGATTCGCTGGAAGGCACGCGGTCGCAGAAATTCGCCGCGGTGGAGCGCGCGATGGAGTCCGGGCAGCGGGTGCAGCGCGACCGCGAGAGCGGGCAAGAGGGCCTGTTCGGCGAAGCCGCGCACGCGGAAAGCCACGCCGTGCCGCTTCCCAACGTGCCGGATTGGGACGAGAAACAGAAGCTGGCGGCGGAAAAAGAAATGCTCGGGTTCTGGGTGACGGGGCATCCGCTGGACCGGTATGAGGAAAAGATCGCGGAGCTGGCAACGCACGATTCGAGCAAGCTCGAGGGACTGGAAAAGGGGCAGGAAGTGGCGCTGTGCGGCGTGCTGACGGGCGTGACCCGCAAGCGCAACCGCGAGGGCAAGCCGTGGGCGGCCATGACCATCGAGGACCGCAACGGGTCGGTGGACGCCATGGTGTTCGCGGCGAGCTACGAGCGGCTGGCGGCGGAAGTGGTGGAAGACCGCGCGGTGCTGGTGCGCGGCCAGGCGCTCCCGGAGGAGAGCGGCCCGCCGAAGATCTCGGTGCAGGAGATCGTGTCGCTGGACAACGCGCGGGTGGATCTGCCGTCGGTGATTTCGATCCGCGTGTGGCTGGGACGCGGGGCGCCCTCTGGGCCCGGGGAGGACCGGGCGCGGGCGCTGGAAGAGGTGTTCCGCAAAAAACCGGGTCCGACGGCCGTCAGGCTGCGCCTCGAAGCGCCCCGGGATTTCTCGGTGCTGCTGGACGTGCCGGCGAAGGTAAGACCGGATAGAGAATTCCGCGCCGCGGTGGAGGCGATCTGCGGGGCGGAGGCCATCGAGCGCGTGGCGGGGTAAAGCCGCATTCCTGAGCCCGTTCGCTACAATTGTATTTAGTCCGCTTTTTCCGAAGGAATCTCCGTGACAGGTCACCAGATCAGACAGCGCTTTCTCGATTTCTTTGCCGAACGGGGCCATCGCGTCGTGCGCAGCGGGTCGCTCGTCCCCGCCAACGACCCCACGTTGCTGTTCACCAACGCCGGCATGAACCAGTTCAAGGACGTCTTCCTCGGGCTGGAGAAGCGCGATTACACGCGCGCGTGCAGCTCGCAGAAATGCGTGCGCGCGGGCGGCAAGCACAACGACCTCGAAAACGTCGGCTACACCCGCCGCCACCACACCTTCTTCGAGATGCTCGGCAATTTCTCCTTCGGCGACTACTTCAAAGCCGATGCCATTGCCTTCGCCTGGGACCTCATCATCCGCGAGTACGGCCTCCCTAAAGAGCGCCTCTACGTCACCGTGTTCCGCGAAGACGACGATGCCGAGGCCCTCTGGCAGAAGGTTGCCGGCGTGCCCAAGGACCGTATCTTCCGCCTTGACGAAGCCGATAATTTCTGGCAGATGGGCGAGACCGGCCCCTGCGGCCCCTGTTCCGAGATCCACTACGACCTCGGCCCCCAAGCCGCCGAGCGCGGCCGCGAATCCGAGCAGTTCCCCAGCGATGCCGGCGGCCGCTTCGTCGAAATCTGGAACCTCGTGTTCATGCAGTTCGACCGCGATTCCGCGGGCAAGCTCACGCCCCTTCCGCGCCCTTCCATCGACACCGGCATGGGCCTCGAGCGCATCGCCACCGTCCTTCAGGGCAAGCTCTCTAACTACGATACCGACCTCATCCACCCCATCATCGTCGAAGCCGGCACCCTGCTGGGCGCCTGCTACGGCTCCGACGAACGCACCGATGTCGCGCTGCGCATCGCCGCCGACCACGCCCGCGCCGCCGCCTTCCTCATCCACGACGGCGTTCTGCCCTCCAACGACGGCCGCGGCTACGTGCTCCGCAAGATCATGCGGCGCGCCATGCGCAACGCCCGGTTGATCGGCGCCGAAGAGCCGTTCCTCTATAAGCTCACCGGCTTCGTCGCCGAACTGATGAGCCCGTCCTATCCCGAAATGCTGGAAAGCGTGCAGCGCGTCGCCCGCATCGTCAAGGACGAAGAACACCGTTACGCCACCACCTTCCTCCAGGCCGAGAAGGTTTTCGGCGAAGAGCTCGCGCGCATCCAGGGCAACGTCGTCCCCGGCGCCGTCTCTTTCAAGCTCTACGACACCTACGGCCTGGCGCTCGACGAACAGGAAGAGATCGCCCGCGAGCGCGGTTTCGCCATCGACCGCGAGGCGTTCGAGCGCGAAATGGAAGTGCAGCGCGAGCGCGCCCGCGCGAGTTGGAAAGGCGCCGAAAAGGGCGCCGTCGTGCCGGCCTACCAGAAGCTGCTCGAGCAGGGCCGAACGAAATTCCTGGGCTACTCCGAGCTCGATGGCGAAGGCCGTGTGATCGGGTTGCTGATCGAGAAACAGCCGGTCGACGAAGTTCCCGCCGGTGCCCAAGCTGAACTGGTCTTCGATCAAACTCCGTTTTACGCCGAAGCGGGCGGCCAGGTCGGCGACTGCGGCGCCCTTTATTCCGCTTCGGGAGAGAAAGTCGCGGAAGTGCGAAGCGCCTTCCCCGGCGTGCCCGGCCTCACCGTGCATCGCATCCTGGCGCACGCGGCCATCCGCACGGGCGACGTGCTGCGCGCCGAAGTGGCCGCGGCGCTGCGCGACGCCACCCGCCGCAATCACACCGCCACCCACCTGCTGCACGCCTCGCTCCGCCAAGTCCTCGGCACCCATGTGAAGCAGGCCGGCAGCGTGGTCGAGCCTTCGCGCCTGCGCTTCGATTTCACCCATTACGCCGCCATGGACCGCGCCGAAATCGAAGAGGTCGAACGCCTCCTGAACGAGCAGATCCTGCGCAACGCCGGCGTGCACACCGATGTCATGCCGCTCGATCGGGCCATCTCCACCGGCGCCATGGCGCTGTTCGGTGAAAAATACGGCGAGCAGGTGCGCGTGGTCACGGTGCCCGATTTCAGCCGCGAGCTGTGCGGCGGCACCCACGTCCAGCGCACCGGCGATATCGGCATCTGCAAAATCGTTTACGAAGGCAGCATCTCCGCCGGCGTGCGCCGCATCGAAGCCATCACCGGCGAAGCCGCCCTGCGCCAATACCAGGAATCCACTACCGCCATCCGCCGCATCGCCGACCTCGTGCGCGCCTCCGAGCCGGAGCTCATCGAGCACGTCGAAAAACTCCTGGCGCGCGAAAAGACGCTCGAAAAGCAGATCGAGCAGTTGAAGGACAAGCAGGTCTCGGCCAAGGTCAAGGAACTCACCGTCGGTCCGCCGCCCTACGTCTTGCGCGTGGACGGCATGGACCGCCAGCAGATGCGCGCCATGGCCGATTCGCTGCGCAACCAGAAGGGCAGCGCCATCGTCGTGCTGGCCTCGGCCGAAGATGGCAGCGTGGCCATCGTCTCGGCCGTTTCCAATGACCTCACCGGACGCTTCCACGCGGGCAAGCTTGCCGGCGCGCTGGCGCAAGCCATCGGCGGCAAGGGCGGTGGACGCCCCGATATGGCCGAAGGCGGCGGCAAGGACGCCTCGCGCCTGGATGACGCCCTCGATGGGCTGCGCCGCGAGATCGCGAGCAAGTTGTGACCGCTCCCACGGCCGAATCCTTCGACGCCGTCGTGGTCGGCGCCGGTCCCACCGGCCTCGCCTGCGGCATTGAACTCAAGCAGCGCGGCATTCGCACCGTGCTCATCGAAAAGGGCTGCGTGGTGAATTCCATCTACCACTACCCCACGCACATGACCTTTTTCACCACGCCCGAGCTGCTGGAAATCGGCAACATCCCGATGACCAGCCTCAACGAGAAACCCAACCGCACCGAGGCGCTGAAGTATTACCGGCGCGTGGCGGACCATTACCAGCTCGATGTCCGCCAGTACGAGCGCGTCGACAGCATCGCCGGCGAAGACAATGCCTTCCACCTTCTCACCACCGACAAGCTGGGCTGCCGCCACGCCTATCGCGCGCGCAAGATCGTTCTCGCCACCGGCTACTACGATATCCCCAATCGCCTGAACGTCCCCGGCGAAGATCTCGACAAGGTCCTGCACTATTACAAGGAGCCGCACCCCTACTACAATCACGACGTGGCGGTGATCGGCGCCAAGAACTCCGCCGCGATCGCCGCGCTGGAATTATGGTGGACCGGCGCCCGCGTCACCCTCATCCACCGCGGTTCCACCATTTCCGATTCGGTGAAATACTGGATCAAGCCGAACATCGAGAACCGCATCAAAAACCGGGAGATTCCTGCTTATTTCAATTCCCGCGTGGTGGAAATCCGGCCCGCCGATATCCGCGTGGCAACGCCCGAAGGTGAAGTTTCTTTAAGAAATGACTTCGTTTTCGCGCTAATTGGGTATCAACCCGACCTGAGTTTTCTGAATTCCACAGGCATCGTGCTAGAGCCGGAAACACTTAAGCCGCGCACGAATCCCGAAACGCTGGAAAGCGACCGTGCCGGCATTTATCTGGCAGGCGTGATCGTGGCCGGGATGCACACGAATGAGATCTTCATAGAAAACGGGCGTTTTCATGGACTTCTAATCGCCCGCTCCATCGCGTCTAAAGTGCTGTAATAAAATCGTTTCCTGTTAACAATTGTCTCAAGTAGTACATACCTAGTACCCTAAGTATTCATGCGAACTGAAACTAAGGCGCATACTACTGTATCTATGATGATGAAGGGAGCCCGACATGCTTCAGTCGCTACTCAACACGATATTCGGTTGTTCGCACCGCCGCATCACCTTCCCGCTGACCCCGGCCCGGAAGGGACATGCGGGGCGCCCCCAGAGCGCGGTTCCCGGCCCCACCCGCAACGGCACCTATGTCGTTTGCCTCGACTGCGGCAAGGAATTCGCTTACGACTGGAGTGAGATGCGTCTGGGCGAGCCGGTCCCCAAGCGTGCGCCGTCCGCCGAGGTGCAGGCGATCTTCCGGTAGACCTGTCCGTTCTAAGGTGTAATCTCGCCGAGTACCACATTGCTCCGCGCGCCCGTGGCCGAAACCAGGTTTGCAGATTTTCGCTGCCACGTTTGGTACGCCAGCACCGCGAACGCGATGGCTTCCTTGGCATCCGGATCGATGCCGTAATTCGTGGACGAGGCGATCGCCATTCCGGGCAGAAATGCCGCGAGGTACGCCATGAGCTGTGGATTGTGCACGCCGCCACCGGAGACGATCAACTCGCCGCCCGCTCTGCTCTGCGCGATTCCGATGGCCGCGGTGGCCGCGGTCAGCGCCGTGGCCGTAGCAATCAGGTCCGGCATCGCCAGGCCCGAGGCCTTCATCCGCGCCACGAATTCCGCGCCGTACTGCTCGCGCCCGGCGCTCTTCGGCGGTTTGCGCCGGTAGTATCGATCGGCTAACAACTCGTCGAGCAGCTTCCGGTTCACCGTGCCCGAGGCCGCGATCTTTCCGCCTCGATCGTAGTTCAGCTTGCCCGCGGTGAACTCGCGCACCAGCGCATCGATCGCCATGTTGCCCGGCCCGGTATCGAATGCCGTGACCTCTTCCGGCCGCGCGCCCGGCGGGATCACCGTGATGTTGGCGATCCCGCCGATGTTCAGCGCGATGCGCCGGCGCCGCGCGTGGCGGAATAGCAGGTAATCGACGAAGGGCACGAGCGGCGCGCCCTGCCCGCCCGCCGCAATGTCGCGCGCGCGGAAGTTCGAGACCACCGGCACGCCGCACCGCTCCGCGATCACCGCTGCCGACCCGATTTGCAGCGTGTTCCGGCCGCCCTCATGGTAGACGGTCTGCCCGTGGCACCCGATCAGCTCGACCGGCCCGTAGCGCCGCACGGCGCGCCGCACCGCTTGCGCGTACCGTTCCCCCAACTCGAAATTCAAGTGCGACAGATAGCCCGGCCCGTTCACCGCCAGAATCCGCTCCCGCAGTTCGTTCGAATACGGTGTGGTCTGAAACCCGATGGTTTCGATCCGCCGCCCCCGGATCTCCACCACCGCCACGTCGATGCCGTCGAGCGACGTGCCGCTCATCACGCCTGCGATTCGCATGGGTCTGCTACCGCTTCAGCTCCTTCCGCAATTCCGCTAGCAGTTGCAGTGCTTCGATAGGCCGCAACTCGTCCGGGTTCAGCCCGCGGATGCGCTCCGCGATTCCGTATCCCACCGGCTCGAAAAGTTGGATCTGCATCGGGCCCTGATTCTCGGTGGTCGCCGTATCATTAAAAACCACGTGCTCGGTGCGCTCGTGCAGCTTGAGCACCTCGCGCGCGCGCTCGATGACGCCCAGCGGCAGCCCCGCCAGCCGCGCCACCTCGATTCCATAGCTGCGGTCGGCTTTGCCCGGCTCGACCTTCCGCAGAAAGATGATGTGGTCGCCCGCCTCCTTCACCGACACCTTCAGATTGCGCACGCCGGTGAGCTGCTCGGCCAGATCCGTGAGCTCGTGGTAATGCGTGGCGAACAGCGCCTTGGCGTGCGTGCGGGCGTGGATGTGCTCCACCACCGCCCACGCCAGCGCGAGCCCGTCGAACGTGGCCGTGCCGCGGCCGATCTCATCCAGCACGATGAAGCTGCGCGGCGTGGCCGTGTTGAGGATGACCGCCGTCTCGGTCATCTCCACCATGAACGTGGAGCGGCCGCGCGCCAGGTTGTCCGAAGCGCCGATGCGCGTGAAGATGCGGTCGATGACCGGCAGGCTAGCCGAATCCGCCGGCACAAACGATCCCATCTGCGCCATGATGGCGATCAGCGCCGCCTGCCGCAGGTAGGTCGATTTGCCGCCCATGTTGGGTCCGGTGATGATGGCGATCAGGTCGGTAGAATCGTTGAGGTAGAGATCGTTGGGGATGAAGCGGCCGGCTTCCTGCGCCGCGAGCCGCTCGATCACCGGATGCCGGCCCGCCATGATGCGCATCTCGCCGTCGGTTGAAAACGACGGCCGGTTGTAGCGGTTCTCGGCCGCCACCTGTGCCAGCGCCGCGGTCACGTCCAGCTCCGCCACCGCCGCCGCCGTGGCGCGGATGCGCTGCGCCTGGGCCGCCGCGCGCTTGCGCACGTCGGTGAATAAATCCTTCTCCAGCGCCAGGATCTTCTCTTCCGCATCCAGCACCTTGCGTTCGTAATCCTTCAGCTCCGGGGTGGTGAAGCGCTCGGCGTTGGCCAGGGTCTGCTTGCGCTCGTAATCCGCCGGCGCTAGGTGCAGGTTGGCGCGCGTGATCTCGATGTAATAGCCGAAGACGTTGTTGAACCGCACTTTGAGCGACTGAATTCCGGTGCGCTGGCGCTCGCGGGCCTCGATCTGCGCGATGTACTGGCGGCCGTTGCGGCTGAGGTCGCGCAGGTCGTCGAGCTCGGCATTGAAGCCCTGGCGGATGGTGCCCCCATCGGCGAGATTGAGCGGCGGCTCGTCGGCGATGGCCTCGAGAATCAGATTGGCCACGTCCGGCACGTCGTCGAGGCGCTCGTGCAGCGAGCGCAGCCGCTGGGCCTGCTGCGTATCGAAGCACCGCTTCAGCGCTGGAACTTTTTCGAGCGACCGCCCCAGCGCCAGCAGGTCGCGCGGACCGGCGGAGCCGAGCGTCACCTTGGCCAGCAGCCGCTCGATATCCAGGATGCCGCCAAGCTGCTTGCGCACCTCCGCGCGCAGAATCGTCTCGCGGAGCAATTCGCCCACGGCATCCAGGCGCTGCTCGATTTCCGCCCGGTCCATCGACGGCCGCAGCAGCCGCTGGCGCAGCAGGCGCCCGCCCATCCCGGTGAGCGCCTGGTCGAGGACGCCGATGAGCGTGGCGGCTTCGCCGGTCGTGGCATCCGCGGCGAAGAGCGGTTCGACCAGCTCCAGGTTGCGCACCGTGACCGCATCCAGCACCATGAACTCCGAGCGGTCGTAATAGGCCGGGCGGTCGAGGTGATCGAGCGCGGCGCGCTGCGTCTCGCGGAGGTAATGCAGGATGGCGCCCGCCGCGCCCACCGCGCCCGGCCGGCCGGCGAGGCCGCAGCCATCCAGCGAAAGCAGCTTGAAGTGGTCGCGCAGCGTGCGGCCGCCGTAATCTTCGGTGAAGATCCAATCTTCGAGCTCCGTGCGGACGAAACGTGCGGTGTGCTCCTCGCCGTTGAACAGCGGCAGCGCGCCGGCGGCCAGCACCTCGCGCGCACCAAGCTGCTCCAGCGCGCCGGCGACTTCCGCGGCTTCCATTTCGGTGACGCGAAATTCGCCGGTCGAAACGTCCACGTTGGCGAGGCCGCAGCGGCCGTTCGCACTGCACACCGCGGCGAGGTAATTGTTCTCGCGCGAGCGGACCAGGCTGGCGTCCATGGCGGTGCCGGGCGTCACTACGCGGGTCAGCTCGCGCTTCACCAGCTTCTTGGCGAACCGCGGGTCCTCCATCTGGTCGCAAATGGCCACGCGGTGGCCTTTCTGGATGAGCCGCGCGATGTAGCCTTCGGCCGCGTGGTACGGCACACCGCACATGGGGATGGCCGCACCTTTTTCCTTGTTGCGCGAGGTGAGGGTGATCTCCAGGTCGCGCGCGGCGACCACCGCGTCCTCGAAGAACAACTCGTAAAAGTCCCCCAGCCGGAACATCAGCAGCGCGTTAGGAACCTGCTGCTTGATGCTGTTGTACTGCCGCATCAGCGGCGTGGAGGCCTCAGAAGCCATGGGGCGTCACGCGTAGATCCCTCGCAGCTTGATGGCGAAGGCCACGCGGTCGAGCGCCAGCATGTAAGCCGCGATGCGGTTGTTCACCTTGTGCGTGTCGGCGTAGTGCACCACGGCGTCGAAGCTCTCGTGCATGATCTCCTGGAGGCGCTCGTTCACCAGCCCCTCGTTCCAGAAGTAGCCCTGCCGGTCCTGCACCCACTCGAAATACGAAACCGTCACGCCGCCGGCATTGGCCAGAATATCGGGAATCACGAAGATATTCTTCTCCGTCAGGACTTCATCCGCCAGGGGCGTGGTGGGACCGTTGGCGCCCTCGCACAGGATCTTGCAGCGCAGCCGGTGCGCATTGCCGGAATGAATCACGTTCTCGTGGGCCGCCGGCAGCAGCACGTCGCACGGCAGGAACATGGCCTCGGTGTGGTCCATGTCCTCGCCGCCGGAGAAGCCCTTGACCGAGCCGGTTTCGCGCCGGTGCTCCTGAAGCGCGGCGACGTCCAGGCCTTTGTCGTTATAGACCGCGCCGTCGTACTCGACGATGCAGACGATCCGGAAGCCCGCGGCGCTCATGAGCTTCGCGGCCATGCCGCCGACGTTGCCGAAGCCCTGGATCACCACGCGGGTCTCTTCGGGTGCCAGGCCCAGCCGTTCGAGCGCCTTCAGGATTACGAACATGCAGCCGCGTCCGGTGGCTTCCGGGCGCCCGCGCGATCCGCCCAGCGCGGTGGGCTTGCCCGTCACCACCGCGGTTACGGTATGGCGCTGGTGCATGGAATAGGTATCCATGATCCACGCCATGATCTTCTCGTTGGTGTTGACGTCGGGCGCGGGAACGTCGCGCTCCGGCCCGATAAAATCGATGATCTCGGCGGTGTAGCGGCGGGTGAGCTTTTCCAGTTCGGCGTCGGAGAGGACGTTGGGGTCGCAAATGACGCCGCCCTTGCCCCCGCCGAAGGGGATGTTAACCACCGCACACTTCCAGGTCATCCAGGAAGCCAGCGCGCGGACTTCGTCGAGCGTGACGTCGGGTGCGAAGCGGATGCCGCCCTTGGCGGGTCCGCGCGCCAGCGAGTGATGCACGCGGTAGCCGGTGAAGACCTCGAGCCGGCCGTCATCGAGCTGCACGGGGATGTGGACGGTGATCTCCTTGGCAGTAGAGCGGAGAACCTTCTGCATGCCGTCGTCGAGGTTGAGCCGCGCCGCAGCTTCATCGAACCGCACGGCGGCAGCCAGCCAGGGGTTCTTTTCGTTTTCGACGGAAATGGATGGGGACGGCGTGAACGTGGCCAAAGTCGAGCCTCCGGACACTATTGTAGCCCGCAGTCCCGGTTCAGATGACCTGGTCGATGACGATGGCCCGCGGCCAGGGAATGAACCAGTTGGCTTTCACCGCGCCGGGGAGGCCGGCTTCGAGATTCACCGTCACCGGCATCTCTTTGTGGTTGCGCACGACCGTTACCGTGACCGTGGTCTTTCCGTTCAGGTTGCGCAGCGCGCGCGTGATCTCCTGCGGGTTGCCGACGGTGGTGCCATCGACCTTGGTAATGACGTCGCCGGCCTTCAATCCCGCTTTTTCAGCTGCGGAGTTCTTCACCACGGATTTCACCAGCACGCCGCTCTTCACGCCGAAAAATTCGGCGAACTGCGGCTCCTGGCCGAGCGGTTCGCCCAGAATGCCCAGCATGTGGCTCTGGTAGTCGAAGCGCGGCACGGGGATTTCGGGCATGACGAACTGGGGCATGCGGAAGTCGGGCATGTTCCAGGGGCCATAGTTCCAGGCGTTGCGGCGCTCTTCGATGGTGGCGGCGAGGGTCACCATGGCCCCATTGCGCCAGACCCCGATCTTCACTTCGCGCCCGAGGGGCGTCTCGCGCACCAGGCGGGATAGCTGCTCCCCGCCCTGAACGTCCTGGCCGTTGTATTCCAGGATGACATCGCCTTCCTTGACGCCGGCTTTCGCCGCGGGGCTGCCGGCGGTGACGCTGGTGACCTCCACGCCGCGGTCTTCCTTCAGGTTGAGCGCCCGGGCGCGCGCGGCGTCGATATCCTGGACGCCGATGCCGAGATAGGGCGATCCGGCAGCCAGTCTTTCCTGCGCATGCCGGACCTGATCCTGCGCACGCTGCACCCGGTCCTGCGCACGCTGCACCTGGAATTGGGCGACCCGTACGGCTTGCTCCATGGCCTGCGCAGGCGGGAGCTGCGCCACCTCCTGCAAGCGCCGTAGCTGGTCCTGGGCGTGCCGCACGGCATCTGCCACGGCGTGCTCGGGCGCCGGCGGTGCAAGTGGAGCGGGAGGCGCCGGCGGGGTTTGGGCCCACGCCGAAACTGTCAGGAGAGCAACCCCGATCGCAAGATTCGTCTTCATAATGAGACCTCTACTTTCCGCGTTTGATGAAGATGGTGCCGCCCATGGCCGAAAGCTGCAACAGCGGGCCGCCGCCATTCACCGCACCCTGCGCGACGACCCGGGTTCCCTCGCGCCGCACCGCGATGCCTGGAAAATCCGAAAGAATGCGCTTGAGCGTGTCCGCCATGTTGTCCTGCGCCTGAATGGTCACCTTCAAATTAGACGGAATGGTCACGGTGATGTCACCATTGCCGGTGGAGAGGAAAGAATCGCCCGCATGGCTGCCGAGAAAGGAAGCCATAATGCTGCCGCGGGCGGTGGAAACGCGCAGCGGACCGGCCACATTGGCGAGGCGGACGCCGCCGCTGGCCAATTCGCAGTGCACCCCGGAAGCGCTGCCCACCTGCACCGGGCCGGCGATGTTGCGGACCGTCACGGAGCCTCCGGCTTTGCCGATCACGATTTCCCCGCCAGTGGTAACGGCGGTGACCGCTCCCCCGGCGCTTCCGATGTGGATGCCGCCGGCGCCGGTTTCGGCGCGCACGCCGCGGCCGGCGGCGGTGACCGCGATATCGCCGCCGCTCGATTCGAGCACCGCGTCGCCGCGGACGTCCTGGACGGAGATGCGGCCGGCGCCGGTGGTGCAATGCAGGGTTCCGTCCACCTGTCCGGCGCGGATATCGCCGCTGACGGCGGTCAGGCGGGCATCGCCGGCGATGTGGGAGACCTGGACCGGGCCATCGGTGGTGGAGATTTCAAGACCGCTGAGCCTGGGCGCCTTAATCGTGACCGCGGCGCCGGCGGCGGTTGCGGGGGCCGCCAGCACGGTCCATTCGCCGCGCCGCTCGAGATGAATCGGGGAGCCGGCCAACTCGCGCGCCGCTACGGCGGCGTTCCGCTTCGGGACGGTGACTTGCACCGTGTAGGCCAGCGTGGACCCCACGCCGCCCTCAAACGTCACCGGCCCCTGCGCGTTCACCCGCAGCCTGCCGGCGGCCGGGCCGCTCCCGGAGATCGTGACGGTGCAGTTGCCGGACGTGCAGACCACCAGCGGCTGCGCCGCGAACAAGGGGAGCGCGGCTAGGAGCAGGACGGCTAGCAACCCGTGGCAAAACTCTTCGAGTCGGAAAAGCGGGGACTGGCTCCGAAATTCCGCGCCGCTAGCCCGCTGGAAACAGAACACACCTCCCCGCGGAATTTCGGTGCCTGTACCCGGTTTTCCAGGGCACTTACTTCTACCACGGGCTGCTAGGGGCAATTCGGGGGGCAATTCGGGGACAGGCAACGAAATCCCCGAACTGTGGGGATTTCGTTGCCTGTCCCCGAATTGCGGAATCCTAGAATGTGCCGATCGAGGCATTCAGACCCTTGAGCGCCCTCTCGCATTTCAGGCGCACGTAACCGTTGTCGTCGTTTTGCACTACGCCCTGGAGGACGCCGACCATGGCGCCATCGAGGTGCTGGACGAGCAGATCGACCACCTGCATGCGGACGGCGGGGCTATCGTCGGTCTGGAGCACCTCGGCGAGCGTGCGGCGCACGATGGGATCGCCGGCCAGCGGCTTGAGACCTTCCAGCGCCTTCAGCCGGACGCCGGCGTTGGTGTCGTGGGCCACGGCGTTCAACAGGGCATCGCGCACCTCGCTGGAATCCGCCTGGTTTTTCAAAACGTCAACGGATTCCACGCGGACGGCCGGGTCCTGCTCATGGGCGGCGGCCAGGAGCAGTTTCTGAATGGTCTGGTCGTCCAGGCGGCCGGAGACGACGCGGCGGCGGGTTTCGTCGAAGGCCACCTGGACACGCCCGGAGCTTTCGGGGTGGACCGAGCGGACGGTGGCGAACACGTCGCCACCCAAGCCGGCGGTGGCGAGGCTCTGCGGGGCGGAGTTGGTGGCGAGGCGGCCGGCGAAGAAACCCACCAGCAGCAACGCCAGGGCGCCCACCGGCTGCCAGACCGAGTGCACGCGCCACTTGGCGGAACCGAAAGTAGCGCCCATGGCTTCGAGAAACAGGATCCAGGGGCCCTTGGAGGCAGGCGCAGCTTGCGCGGCCTGCGCGGGGCCGCCGTGGATGGCGGCCATCAGACCGGCGCGGCAATCGTCGAGGAGCAGCGGGGAAACTTCCGCCCGCCGGCGTTCCAGGGCCGCGGCGAGCTTCCGCTGGCGCTCCATTTCGCGCGCGCAGGACGGGCAAGCGTGAAAATGCTCCTCCACCCGTTCCTCTTCGGCGGGATCGAGCTCGCCATAGAAATACAGCGGGATCAGTTTCAAAACCGAATCGCAAGTCATACAAAATCTCCCAAAACGGACCGCATTTTCTGGGTGGCGCGGAAGAGGCAGTTCTTGGCGGCTTCCTCGCTGGTGCCCAGCACTTCGCCGATGTTCCGCAGCCGCAGCCCCTGGTAATGCCGCAGCTCGAAAACCATGCGCTCCCGCGGCGTGAGGTTCTGGAGCGCCTCTTCGATCCGTTCCTTCAACTCCCGGTTCCACATGCTGCGTTCCGGGTCCGCATCCGCGGCGTCCTCCTCGAATCCTTCCATGCGGTCCAGCGGCCCGTCGCCGGTTTCGACGACCGCCGGCTCCTCTCTCCGGACCTTCCGTTTGCGGAGTTGATCCAGACAGATGTTGGTCACAATCCGGTACAACCAGGTATGGAAGCTGCAATCGAAGCGGAACGTGCGGAGGTTGCGGTAGACCCGCAAAAAAGCCTCCTGGTAGACATCCCGGGCGTCTTCGGGAGAGCGCAACAGGTTCATGGCCAGGCGGAGCACACTCTGGTCATACGCACGTACCAGTTCCTCAAAAGCGTCCTGGTCCCCGTGCTGGGCAGCCCGAATCAGCGAGTCGACCTGTGGACTCAATCGGGCGCTTACCGCTCCGGCTGCTTCCTGAGCTTCCAATCCTGTACCTGCTTACTTGGACGCACGTGTTGCAAATTGGTCACGGCCAGGAGCTCAAAAACCGGCAGCATGCTGCCGCTTTTTGGAGGAGGCTTTATTGCAAACAAATAACTTGCGGATTCAATACCGGCAGCGCGCTGCCGGTTTTTCACCGCTTTGTGGTGCTTATCCGGAAGCTGGCGAAGCCGGCGCTACACGAACTTGTATTCGCCGGGGACGGGCAGCGGCGGCACGGGGATGCTGGCGTTGTAATCGAACGATTTGGGCAGGAGGTTCAGCTTGGAGTCCATCATCATGTCCCAGGTGAGCTTCTGGCCGGAGTAGGCCGATTCGCGGCCCATGATGGCGGTCATGGTGCTTTCGGCGACGGCCATCGATTCATTAATGTACGGCCCCTTGCCGAGGATGCTGTCGATCATGTCGATGTGCTCCTGGACGTAGGGGTTCAGGGCACGGGCCGCCTCGCGCCAGCCGGAGGTGTCGATCGCGCCCTTAGTGCCCACGATGCGCTCGCTGATGTTCTCCGCCGTGGGCGTGCGGTACTGGCGGCAGCGGCTGGACAGGTGCACGCCGTTGGGATAGACGAAATCGGAGCAGATGTGGTCGTAGATGTTGCCGTACTCTTCCTGGCGCGGCCGCCACGCGGCGCCGCCGGAAGCGACTACCTCGGCCGGGTGCGTTCCCATGAACCAGTTGCAGACATCGATGTTGTGGAGGTGCTGCTCGACGATCTGGTCGCCGCAGATCCACACGAAGGAATACCAGCCGCGGTTCTGGAACTCCATATCGCTCCACTTGGGATCGCGCTTGTGGTTGGGCGGGAAGGTGGGGCCGTTGAACTGGAGCACGGGCGTGCCTTCCCAGTAGGCGTACAAAGCGGAGATATCGCCGATTTCGCCATCCTGCACGCGCTTGTAGTTATCGAGGTAATACTTCTGGGAACGGCGTTGGGCGCCGGATTTGACCGTTAGCTTCAGCTCCCGCGATTTTTGGGCGGCGGCCATGAAGCGGCGGACGTTGACGGGGTCGGTGCCGAAGGGTTTTTCGCAGAAGACGTGTTTGCGCGCCTCGATGGCCGCCTCGAAATGGATGGGGCGGTAGCCGGGAGGGGTGGCGAGCATGACGATATCGATGTCGGAGGCGATCAGCTTCTTGTAGGCATCAAAGCCGGTGAAGCGGTGTTCGGCATCCACTTTCACGCGATCGGATAACTCGGGCTTGAGCTGCTTGAGCTTGCGGAGGGAGCCTTCCAGGCGGTCTTCGAAGATGTCGGCGAGGGCCACGATTTCGACGTTGGGGCAGCCGGTGAGGACGTTTTCAATGGCCTGGGTGCCGCGGCCGCCGCAGCCTACGAGGCCGGATTTCAATTTTTCGTCGCCGGCGCCGCGGACGAGCTCCGGGCGGACGATCTGGAAGGCAGCCGTGCTGGCGATGGCGCCTGTGAGGAAAGATCTGCGGGACACGTTTTCAGTCATGAATGAACACCTCATCCGATGTCCACGATATCAGAAGGAGAGGGTGCGAGCCAACCGGGTGGCGGCGGGCGGCGGCGGAGGGTGGGCATACCGGTGGGCGGACGGCGCCGGCTGCGGAGCGGAACTGGCAGGTGCTAGGCCGGACCCCTGGCGGAGCCGAGCTTGCGATGTTGCTACCAGTTCCAGACACCATTCTGAAGCATATTCCTCCGGTTGAACACGACTAGCGGTCCTATAAACCTGCCAGTACGTCACCGGGAATTGTACCGGGGGCGCCCGGGGGAATGATCGAGGCCAGCCGGTCACGGATCGAGCAGGCCGTTGCGGATGGCGTAACGGACCAGGTGTGCCAGATTGTGAATGTTCAGCTTTTGCATAAGGTTGGTGCGGTGCGCGGCGGCTGTTTTGAAGGACACTCCGAGGTCGCGGGCGATCTCTTTGGTGCTCTTGCCATCGGCAATCAGGATGAGCACTTGCTTTTGACGCGGCGTCAAAGGCATGTCCGTCGCCGTAGTGGTGCTCCGGTCTGTCATTGAAGTTGTGGTACGGCTTACTGTACTAAATTCATTTGCCGAGTGGAATCGGAAATTGCTTACAACTCCAGTCTGAAATCTGACTAGGATATTTAGCCGATACAAGGTGGCCGAACGGTCCGGGTTCATACCTTGGCGCATGGGCGTGCAACTCCGCGGGCACTCCAAGGAGCCGAGGCGAAGTGGCGAGCGGTGGTGGCTATGGGCTAATGCTGCCGGACAGGCGAATCGCCTGGGCGCTCGTGGGCGCCGCGATCGGGGGCGCCGGTGTAGAGTTTGTTGCCCCAGTAGTCGCGCTCGCCGTGGCCGGGGATTTCCTTGCCGGAATCGATGCAGGGGGAGCCGGGCTTCAGCTTGTAGCCGTCCACCGAGTCGCGGCCGGCGGCGCCGGCGCCGGGGGTGACGAACAGGGGGCCGGCAACAATCTTTTCCGGATCGGTGGGTTCGCCCGCGGGGTGGTCGCCGAAAAAGCAATTGTACTCGAATATGTTTTGGGTGCTTTTCCCCCACACATAGGTCCCGCTGCCGGCGTTATCGATGATGTTATTCCGGAACGAGGTGCGGCTGGCATAGTTGAGCGCCTGGCCGAAGGTGGCGAAATCGACGATGCGGGGCGAACGGCCCGGGCCGATATAGACGGTGTTGTTGTAGATGTAGGTGTTGGTGACCGGGCCATCGAAGCCGAAGACGCGATTCAGGTCATTCTGGCTGATGTTGTAGCGCACGACGGTGCCGTCGTTGTAGCCGGGCGGCGCGGGGGAACCCGGATCGCTGGAGAGATCGACCAGGCCGCCGCCGTTGTCGTGGCTGTAGTTGTACTGGATGACGGTGCCTTCGCTGTTATAGCCGCTGTCGAAAGCGGCGCCTTCGGTTTTGTCGAAGCGCGTGCCGTACACTTCGTTGAGCTGAAGGACGGCGTCCTTGCAGCCGGAGACGGAAATGGCGTTGCCATGGAGGCGCTGGGACGAACGCTCGACGACATTGTTTTCGATGAGCGGGGCGAGCGACGCGCGGATGACGATGGCGTTTTTGCCGATGTCGCGCAGCCAGTTGTGGCTGATCCGGACATGGGTGAAGCGGGACTGTTCCCAGCGCGGGTCGCGCGGGTGGGGCGCGGGTTCGGACCAGGTGTAGATGCCGACCGAATCGACCTTGGCGACAAAGCAGTGGTCGACGAGGATATCGTCGAAACGCGCGGGGGCGCCGGCGGGGGCGCCGCGAACCTCGAAACCGATTCCGCCGGTATTCTGCGACGCGATGTCGGCGCCCAGATTGCCCTTGACCCGCTGGACGTTGATGTATTTGAGATAGATGTGGTGCAGGGTGCGCCCGGACTTACCCCCGCGAACGAGCACGCCGTGGCGGAAGCCTTCGACGGGGGCGTCGTCGGTGACGGCAAGGTTGTTGATTTCCCAATATTCCTGGTCGTCGAGGAGGATGGCCGCCTCGACGCCACCGCCGTCAATACGGGGGCGGGCGCCGCGCTCATAGGATTCGACGACGATGGGGTTGCCGGGCGCGCCCGAGCCCTGGGGAGCTAACGGGCCGGTCCACTGGCAGCCGGCGCGCAGCAGGATGCGATCGCCGGGCTGGAAGGTCCGGCGATTGACGGCGGAGAGGCTGCGCCACGCGGATTTCGGACCGGTGCCGGAGTGTTCATCCCTGCCGCCCTGGCAATCGACGTAGTACGTTTCGGCGAAAGCGGGTACGCAGAAACCCACAAGGCTTACCAGAGCCAGGATTCGGAACGCGTGCATGTCTTTAATGTCAGCTTACCGCCTGGCGTGGGGGTACGCTGCGCGCCGCAAACGGCTGCGCCGTCTGCGAGCGCGGACAGGCGGGCCCAGAGGGCGAATCGCCTGTCCCACCATCGTGCTAATCTCAATTTGCTCATGCTGAAACGGGAGATTTTTCGGGAATACGATATTCGGGGCATTGCCGACGCGGAGTTGGCGGACGCCGACGTGGAGCGGCTGGGGCAGGCTTTCGGGACTTATCTGCTGCGGCACGCCGGCGGCAAAGTGACCCTGGGGCGGGACACGCGGCTGAGCTCGCCGCGGCTCGGCGCTGCGCTGCGGCGCGGCTTGCAGGCCAGCGGCTGCGCGGTGACGGACCTGGGGGTGGTGCCGACGCCGGTCCTTTATTATTCCGTTTTCCATCTCAAGGCGGATGGGGCGGTGATGATTACCGGCAGCCACAATCCTCCGGAGTTCAACGGGTTCAAGGTGGTGGCGGGGAGCTCGACGATTCATGGCGAGGCGATCCAGGAGATCCGGCGGCTGATCGAGACGGGCAACCTGGCGCGCGGCGAAGGCAGCGAGCGCACGGTGGACGCGGTGACGCCGTACGTCGAGGAAGTGGCCTCGCAATTCCATTTGCCGCGGCGGCTCAAGGCGGTGTTCGACGCGGGCAACGGAACCGGCGGGCCGGTGATGCACAGGATCCTGGAAAAGCTGGACGTGGATGCCGCGGAGATGTTTTTCGAGATGGACGGAAGATTTCCCAACCACCATCCCGATCCCACGGTGCCGAAGAACCTGGAACCGCTGATTGCCAGGGTGGTGGAGACGGGCGCGGACCTGGGGATCGCGTTCGACGGCGACACCGACCGCATCGGCGCGGTGGACGACCGGGGGCGGGTGATTTACGGCGACCAGTTGATGATCATTTATGCGCGCGAGATCCTGGGACGCAAGCCGGGCGCGACGTTCATCGGAGAGGTGAAGTGCTCGCAGGCGATGTACGACGACATCGCGGCGCATGGCGGGCGGGCGATCATGTGGAAGACCGGCCACTCGCTGATCAAGGCGAAGATGAAAGAGGAACACGCGGAGCTGGCGGGCGAGATGAGCGGGCACATGTTCTTCGCCGACCGCTACTACGGATTCGACGACGCGCTCTACGCCGCGTGCCGGCTGATGGAGATCGTGGCGGCTTCGGGGCGCCCGCTCTCGAGCGAACTGGCGGGGCTGCCGCAGACCGTGGCGACGCCGGAGATCCGCTTCGATTGCCCGGACGAAGTGAAATTCGAGGTGGTGCGGCGCGCGGGCGCCGAGCTGCGCGCGCGCCACCGGACCATCGACGTGGACGGTGTGCGCGTGTTGTTCGACGGCGGATGGGGCCTGCTGCGCGCGTCGAACACGCAGCCGGTGCTGGTGATGCGGTTCGAAGCGGATACGCCGGAGCGGCTGGCCGGGTACCGCGCCGAGGTCGAGGCGGTCGTGGAGCGCGCGGTGGCGGCGGCGCAAAAAAAAGCCGGCTCCGCAGAGCCGGCCTGAAGCGACGTGGGCCGGTAGATCGTTCCCCCCGAATCGGTCTCCGGCTCCGTCTCCTAAGCTAACCCTTCCAGGATAACGGCTTTCTGTTAATTTACAGTTTGCACACTTGTGCCGCAGCGCACGGCTAATTGCGGGAACCGGCGATTTCCGTACGTCCGGCGAGAGGCTGGATGACGCCGCCGCCGCAGACCGCGACGCCGGTCTTGGTAAGCGCGTTGAGAAAGTCGAACAGCAGGGCGTAAAAGACCTGCTCGGTGAGCGGCTGCCTGCCGGGAAGGCGAAAGCCGGCGGGCAATTCCTTGGAGATGGCCAGACGGACGGAATTGTGGTGCGCTTTGCCGCCGCGATCGCGCTTGTTGGCCAGCGTCATGGGAGTTTGCAGGACCGTGCCGGTGCGGCCGTCGACGTAATACTGGCAGCGGGAGAACCAGCCGAGGTTGGCCGGATCGGAGGCATCGAACAGGAGGAGGGGCGCATTTCTGCCGGGCGCGCTGAGCTCGAGCTGAATGGCGCGCTGGCAATCGCGGGCGCGGGTTTCGAAGCCCGCCTGGCGCGCGATATTGGCGACCATATCGGGTTGGAGTTCGAGGTAAATCAGTTTATGTTGGCCGGCCTGAAGCACCTGCATGACGCAAAGCTATTGTACCAGCCAAACGGGGTGTTGGTTGCGGAATCCCCAGGGGTGGGCCACTTGAGATATCAGATGTTACAATCGGATAGTTTATGCAACTCTTTATCGACACTGCCAACGTGCAGGAAATCCGTACGGCGGCCGGTTGGGGGATCCTGGACGGCGTCACCACCAATCCGACCCATATTTTCAAATCGGGACGGCCCTTCGAAGAGGTCTTGCAGGAGATCTTCTCGATTGTGGACGGCCCCATCAGCGTCGAGACCGTGAGCCTGGAAGCCGCGGGCATCGTGAACGAAGGGCGCGCCGTCGCGCGGTTCCACAAGAATGCCGTGGTGAAGGTGCCGGTGATGGTGGAAGGGTTGAAGGCGGTCAAGCAACTGGCGGCGGAAGGCATCCGCACTAATGTTACGCTATGCTTCAATGCGCTCCAGGCGTACCTGGCGGCGAAGGCCGGTGCGACGTATATCAGCCCGTTTATTCACCGCAAGGAAGAGGCCGGCCAAGACGGCCTGGAGATGATCAAGGAGATCCGCGGGATTTACGACCGGTATGGATACAAGACGAAAATTCTGGCGGCCAGCATCCGTACCACGCGCGAGGTGCTGGAATGCCTGAACGCCGGGGCCGACGTGTGCACGATGCCCTTCAATATCATGGAATCGCTTTATCATCATTCCATGACCGATGCCGGACTGAAGATGTTTCTGGACGACTGGAAGAAGGTGCCGCCGGTGAAGCTTTTCGCGGCAGCTCCCGCCGGCAGGTAGCCGTTCAATTATGTTAGGAGTTGAAAATGGACAACCAAACTGACAGACGCAGTTTTCTGCTGCGAGCCGGCGCCACCGCCCTGGCCGGCGCCGCGGCCCTTCAGGCGCAGACCGACAAGCCGATCCGGCTTGCCATCGTGGGAAGCGGCCACCGTGCCTGGGCGCACCTCGGCATTCTCAAGGCAATGCCGCAGTACAAAGTAGTGGCCATCGCCGATCCCACCCCCGCTAACCTGGACAAGGGCGCGACGCTGGCGCCCGGCGCGAAGACCTATTCCGATTACAAGAAGATGCTGGCCGAGCAGCACGATATCGACGCCGTCGTGGTGATTACGCCCAGCTTCCTGCACGCCGAAGTGACCATCGCGGCGCTGGACCGCGGGCTGCCGGTGCTGTGCGAAAAGCCCATGGCCACGCGGGTGGAAGATGCCAACCGCATGATCGAAGCGTCCAAGAAATCGGGCAAGCTGCTGTACATCGGGTTCCAGAAGCGCCTCAATCCCGCGCACGCGAAGATGCACGAGTTGGCCATGCAGGGCGCCATCGGCCCGATCCAGATGATCAGCGCGAACCTGTTCCGCGGCGACTGGAACCCGGCGAGTTGGAAGTACACCGATCCCAAGACGGGCGTGAAGACCAACTGGCGGTATCTCACCTATACCGAGGGAAGCGCGCTGCTTGAAGACGGCATTCATGAAATGGACACGATGAACTGGATCATGAACGCACCGGTGGCGCGGGTGATGGCGAGCGGCGGGAACAACGTCTACAAAGACCGCCAGACCATCGACAACGCGTCGCTCATCGTGGAATACGAGACCGGGACGCGGCTGGCTTTCGATTTCTGCCTTTTCGGCAGCGAGGCGGGACCCGAGGCGCGCCGCATGGTGTTCATCGGCAGCGAAGGCGTGATGATGCCGGAGGACGGGAAAGTGGTGGTGCGCAAGCACCGCTCGCGTCCGCAGTACTTCGACCTGAAGGATAACGCGCCCAAGATCGCCACGGTGGCGGGCAGTTCCGCGCAGGACCCGGAGACCTATCATCAGTACCTGCTCTTCGCGGAGGCCCTGAAGGGGGCCAAGCCGTTCGTCCAGCCGGAGGACGGGAAGAAGGCGATCAAGCTGATGCTGCTGGCCGAGAAGTCGCTCCGCGAGCATCGGATCGTGACCTGGAACGATTTACCGGCATAACCAGGAGTTAGGAGTCAGAATGAAGAGCTGTCTCGTGTGGGCCGCGGGCGGGTTGCTTGCGGCCACGCTTATTTGCCTTTCCGCACGCAGCCCCGAGATTCCCTTCGCCCGGCACATGATCGATCCGGGGATCAGCGAAACCTGCGCCGTCGGCGATTTCAATAACGACGGCAAACCGGATATCTTCTCGGGCGAAGCCTGGTACGAGAACCCCACGTGGACGCGGCACGAGGTGCGGCATCTCAAGGAGTATGGGACGTATCTGGCTTCGCTCAGCGACCTGGCCATGGACGTGGATGGCGACGGCAACGTGGATATTGTCAGCTCGGGGTGGCACAACCGCACGCTGTGGTGGTCGCGCAATCCGGGCAAGCCGGGTGTCATGTGGGAAGACCACGTGATCGACCAGGGCTATCCCATCGAGTTCAGCTTCCTGGTGGACATCGATAACGACGGCAAGGCGCGCGAAGTGCTGCCGCAGTTCGGCAATGTGAAAGCGCCCACCGCCTGGTACGAATACGTCGGCGGCCAGTGGAAGAAGCACGTGGTCAGCGGGCAGAGCTACGGGCACGGCATCGGCGCGGGCGACGTCAACAAAGACGGCCGCACCGATATCATCACGCCGAAGGGATGGCTGGAAGCGCCGGCCGATCCGCGCTCGGGCGACTGGAAATTTCATCCGGAGTTCGACCTCGGCGAGACCAGCTTCATCTTCGCGGTGGATATCAACGAGGACGGGCTGCCCGATCTGCTCACCGCCGAGGCCCACAATTACGGCATTTTCTGGATGGAGCAGCGGCCGGACCACACCTGGGTGAAGCACATGATCGACGATTCGTGGTCGGAGCCGCACGCGTTGACGCTGGCGGATATCAACGGCGACGGGCGGCTGGAACTCATCACCGGCAAGCGCTTCCTGGCGCACGACGGCCGCGATCCGGGCGCGCGCGAGCCGCTGGGAATTTACTGGTACGAGTGGCACAAGACGGAGGACGGCAAGGGTGTGCAGTGGTCCAAGCACATCATCGACTACGGCGGGCGCGCCGGCGGGGGGATGCATATTCCGGTGGTGGACATCGACAGCGATGGCGACATGGATTTCGCGGTGGGCGGCAAGGGCGGGTTGTTTCTGTTCGAGAACCTGACGAAGAACCCGGGAAGGAGGGGACGGTGACGCGGAGGATGTTCGGGACGTTAGCGGCGGCGGCGCCGCTGCTGCTTTCGCGCCGGGCGCGCGGAGCCAACGACCGCGTGCGGGTGGGCGTGATCGGGGTGGGCAACCGCGCCGGGCTGCTGATCGACCAGTTGCCCGACGGCGCGGAAATTGTCGCCGTGGCGGATTGCTACCGCAAGCGCGCCGAAGATGCCATGGCGAAGCGCAAGGCTTCGTGGCGTATCTACGACGATCACCGGCAACTGCTGGAGCAGAAGGATATCGACGGCGTGATCGTGGCCACGCCGGACCACGGGCGCGTGCTGTGCGCCATCCACGCGGTCCAGGCGGGGAAGGATGTTTACGCCGAGAAGCCGCTGACGACATATATCAGCGAAGGGCGCGCGCTGGTGCGGGCGGTGCGCAAGTACAACCGCATTTTGCAGGTGGGCAGCCAGCAGCGCTCCATGGCGATGAACCAGTTGGCCTGCGGTTTCGTGCGCAACGGCGGGCTGGGAAAGCTCTGGTTCGTGCGTGGCTGCGACTATCCGGGGCCGCAACGCTACACGGGCCTGCCGCAGGAGGACATCCCTGCGGGCCTGAATTGGGACACGTGGCTGGGCCAGACCGAAATGCGGCCGTACAACACGGACCTCTACCGCCACTGGATGCGGTGGTGGGATTATTCCGGCGGCGAGATGACCAACTGGGGGGCGCACGGCATCGACCAGGTGCAGATGGCGCTCGGCATGGACACTACCGGGCCGGTGGAATTCTGGCCGCTGGCGGATGCGGCGGGGGGCGCCGTGGGGTTCCGGTATGCCAATGGCGTGACGGTGCGGTTGGAACTGCCGGAGAAGGGCGTGATTCAGGGCGGCGCGATTTTCATCGGCGACAAAGGGCGCATCGAGATTACGCGCAACGATTTTCAGACCGAGCCTCCCAAGATGATCAAAGAGCTGCCGCCGCCGGAGGAAGTCGAGAAGTGGAACCGCGCGCAATGGCAGGCCAAGTATCACATGCAGAACTGGCTGGACTGCATGCGCAGCCGCCAGAAGCCGCTGGCGGACGTGGAGATCGGGCACCGCTCGATCAGCGTGTGCCACCTGGTGAACATCACGCGCGAGCTCAACCGCAAGTTGCAGTGGGCCCCGGAAGCCGAGCGCTTCGTCAACGACGCGGAGGCGGATAAGCTGCTGACGCGGACGCCGCGCAAAGGCTGGGAAATTCCGGCGTAAGGAAGCTTGCCGGCAACCTGCCGGCATGGCAGGCCGGGCAGTGGAACCGCTGGTTCAGACTATGGAGGACACCGCGGGCGCCGTCGCGGCGCTGGAGGAGGGCAGGATTCTGCTGCTTTCGCGGCTGCGCTTCGAGCTGGCGGAGCCCGAGCGCCGGTATCTCTCGCCCGCATCGCTCGCCGGCACGGCCAAGAACATCAGCTTCGACCCGCACTCGGGCATGCTGCGCGGCGCGGCCATGGCCGATCGCGGCGGCCTGCGCGAGATGCTGCGGCGCTTCTCGGAATGGGGGGCCGGGGAGATGGCGCGGCTTTGCCCTGATTATGGCGGCGAGCTCCGCGCGGGTTTGGCGAACTTCCGCCCGGCGGAGATCGCCGGACGCGCGAGTTCCTGGCGCAAGGACGATACGCGGCTGCACGTGGACGCCTTTCCCTCGCGCCCGATGCAGGGGCGGCGCATTCTGCGGCTGTTCGTCAACGCGGGGACGGCGCCGCGCGTCTGGCGCGCGGGCGAGCCCTTCGAGCGCGTAGCTCAGACCTTCCTGCCGAGGCTCCGCGCTCCGCTGGCGGGCTCGTCCTGGCTGCTCCGCTGCCTGCAAGTGACCCGCGAAAGGCGGACGCCATACGACCATTTCATGCTCGGCATCCACGACGCCATGAAAGGCGATGCGGGCTATCAGGCCGCCGCCGCGCAGACCGAAGTTCCCTTCGCCCCGGGGGCCGTGTGGGCATGCTATACCGACCTGGTGTCGCACGCGGCCATGTCCGGGCAGTTCGCCTTCGAGCAGACCTTTTATTTGCCGGTGAGCGCGATGCGGGATCCGGCGCGGGCGCCCCTGCGGGTTCTGGAGCGGCTGCTGGGCCGGCCGCTGGCCTGAAAAACAAAGGCGCGCCGGATTTCGGACGCACTCCGGCGCGCTACCAGGAGACGTTCTTGCGATGCGCGGCCGGGTGGGCGAGCGGAAGAAGAGAACGGGGAATGGTCCGAGTCCGCATTCCGATCTTCGCATACGGCACGCCTGCGCGGTAGTGGCGCCGGTACCATATCGCAAGTCATCATCTGGCAGAGCGATTGCAGGAATTGGAGGATGCAACGTGTTTTCAATGGGTCCACGCCGAAGACTGGGGGAAATAGCGCCTTGCTGGGGGATATGACGCTCGAACACTCGCTGCGTGCGCACCCGTTCACATTCGGGTTGCCGGAAGACCAGATGCGCGAACTCGCCGGCCTGGCATCGCGCGCGGCGTTCGCGCCGGACGAAGTCGTCATTGCGGACGGCCAGCGCTCGAAGGCGTGCTACCTGCTGCTGGATGGCAGCGTGGCGGTGGAACTGTCTACGCCGCGGTTGACGGTCTGCGTGCAGGTTGTGGGCGCGGGCGGGATGTTCGGCTGGTCGGCGTTTCTGGAGGAGCAGGACACGCTGTTTCAGGTGCGGGCGAGGGAACGGACGACGGTGCTCCGCCTGGACGGGGAGCGGCTCGCTGCCGCCTGCTATGCGCAACCCGAAATGGCCGCGGAGCTGCTCCGCCGCACGCTGCGCGTGGTAGCCGGACGGGTGAAGGCCACGGAAGCGATCTTCGCGCAGTTCTGCGGCGTGAAGGTGTAGGCGGCGGGCCGCCGCTACGCCCGCTGGCGCACGTCCCGGTACGCCCGCGCCTGATAGACTCGACCGTATGGTGCGCGGTTATCTTTGTGTTCTTTTGTGCGCGGGCACGGCCGCCGCGGCGCTGCGCGGAGTGGAAATTGCCGAGCGGGCGCCGGTCCTCGGCGGCGCGTATGAGCGCATCACCGGGCGCGCGCACTTCGGCCTAAATCCGAAACTGGCGGCCAACCGCATCGTGCGCGACCTGGACCTGGCGCAACTCGATGCCGCCGGAGAGGCGGAGTGCGCGGCGGATTTCTATATTCTGCGGCCCACGGATCCGGCAAAGAGCAACGGCACCGTGCTGTTCGAAGTTTCCAACCGCGGCGGCCGCGGGATGCTGGGCCGCTTCAATTTCGCGCGTGGCGCGGCGGAGTTCGGCGACCGTTGGGTGATGCAACAGGGCTTCACGCTGGTGTGGCTGGCATGGGAATGGGACGTGCCGGCGTCGAATGCGCGTGCGCTCCAATTCACCGCGCCGCGGTACCGTGCGGGCGCACCCACGGACGGACTGGTGCGCTCCGAATTCACGGCTGATAAGAGCGGAACGATCATGCCGCTGGGCGACCGCGCGCAAGTGGCGATTCCGGTGCGCAAGCCCATCGCACTCTACGTGCGCTCGGGCACCGAGGAGGCGCCGCGGCGGATTTCGGCGGACCGCTACAGGCTGCGTGCGGATGGCCGTTCGCTGGAGATGCCCGGCGGATTCGACGCGGGCATGCTCTACGAATTCGTCTACCAGGGAAAGGACCCGGTGGTGGTGGGCGCGGGCCTGGCGGCGGTGCGCGATTTCATCTCGTTCCTGAAATACGGCGGTGAAGCAACCGGATGGAACGGCCCGCGGCCGGCGGTGAAGCGCGCCCTTGGGTTCGGCATTTCGCAGAGCGGGCGCTGGCTGCGCGAGTTCGTCTACGACGGCTTCAACGCGGACGAGCGCGGCCGGCAGGTCTTCGACGGCATCTGGGCCGACGTTGCCGGCGCCGGCCGCGGCAGCTTCAATTTCCGCTACGCGCAGCCCTCGCGCGACGGCTGGCCGTATCTCAACGTTTTCTATCCGACCGACGTTTTCCCCTTCACCGACACCGATGAGACCGATCCCGCGACGGGCCGGACCGCCGGCTTGCTGGACCGCGCTCGCGCCGCACGCACGCAGCCGAAAATGTTTTTGACCAACGGCTCGTCGGAATACTGGGGCCGTGGCGCCGCGCTGATTCACGTCACCGCCGACGGGCGCCGCGACGCTCCGCTTGCGCCGGATACCCGCATCTATTTCCTGGCGGGTGTGCAGCATGGGCCGCGCTCGCTGCCGATGGTCGAGCAGGGGACGCGATATCCCACCGGCGTGGTGGACCAGCGCCCTGTCGAGCGCGCGCTACTGGCCGACCTGGAAGCGTGGGTGAAAGACGGCGCTGCGCCGCCGGATTCGGTTTATCCGCGCATTGCGGGCGGGCAATTGACCGACCTCGCGCACCTGAAGTTTCCCGCGATTCCGGGTGTGGCCGTTCCGCGGCACCCGCGCGTCGCACGCCGCCTGGATTTCGGGCCGGAATTCCCAACGCCCGGCGTGATTCTTCAGGAACCGCCGAAGGTCACCGGGGCGTTCCCGGTGCTGGTGCCGCAGGTGGACGCCAACGGGATCGATCTGGGCGGCGTGCGGCTGCCGGAAGTCGCGGTGCCGCTCGCGACCCTTACCGGCTGGAACTTCCGCGCACCGGAGCGCGGCGCTCCGGAAGAACTCGCGGAGTATTCGGGATCGACGTTCCCGCTGGCCAAAACGAAACAGGCGCGCGAGGCGGCTCACGATCCACGGCGCTCGATTGCGGGGCGCTACGCCGGCCGCGACGATTATCTGAAGCGCGTCCGCGCAGCGGCGGACGACCTGATCCGCCACAGGTTCCTACTGCCGCAGGACCGCGAACTGGCGATCCAGAGCGCCGCGCAGTTGTGGGATGCGCTGGCTGAGGCGAAGCACCGTCAGAAGTAAATCTTGAGCCCGAGTTGGATCACCCTGCCCGGCGCCGGTGTATTGATGATGCTGTTGATGGTGCCGAAAGCGGGCGACCCGAGGACCGTATTCGGCGGGTGGAAATTCGGGTGATTCAGGGAATTGAAAAACTCGCCGCGCAACTGCGCCCGCAGCCAGTCCTTCGGCTGGAAGTTTTTCATCATCGCGAGATCCACGTTGGCGGCGCCCGGCGACCAGCCGACCGAACGCGAGGCATCCCCGAGCGTGTTGGCGGCCGGCTGTGCGAACGCGGCGGTGTCGAACCAGCGCTGGACGCTCTGCTCGCCCGAGGGCAGCGCCCAATTGCCGACGATGTTGGCCCGCTGCGCTCCCGCCGAAAAACAATTGCAATTGTTCGTGAGGGTGGTCACTCCAAACGGCGGACCGGAATGAATCGTGGTCAAAGTGGAAAGCTCCCATCCTCCGATCCACCGGCCCAGCCAGCCTGTCGACAGCCAATGCCTGCCGGTTCCCCAAGGCAAATCGTAGACCACTTCCATGGAAACGTTGTGCTCCAGGTCCAGCGAGCTGATGGCCTTGTCCAGGTGACGGTTGTAATAGTCTTCATAGCTGGGCTCGCCGCCGAAGTCAGAAAGCGCGTCCACGTTGTCCATCATCTTGGAAAACGTGTAGTTGAACAACAATTGCAGACCGCTCTTATATTGCTTTTCGACCCATAGCAGAAACGCGTGGTAACTCGACGCTCCCAGGTTCGGGCTGTCCATGGTCAGGGCGGTGAATTGCGGAAACGGACGCAGGGATTGCAGATTGGCGGACGTGCCCCACAGCGCCGGCGGAATCTCGTTGAGGCTCAGGTTGTCCGCGGTCAAATGGCGTCCCAGGTTCATCAGGTATTGGCCGGAAATCAGGACCGAATGGTACTCGTGCTGGATGCCGAAGTTGGATTGCATGGAATAGGGCATGGGGCGCAGGTATTGGTAGAAATCGACGCCCGAGCCGACGCCGAATGAGGGCGTCCGGTCGGCTGCGGTCGGCGCCTGCACACCGGGCACGCCGTTCTTCAAGTACAGAGCCGGCGTCAGGTTGTTGTTCGCGCTCGTCAGGTTGGCCAAGGTCGCAAAGCCGAGGACGGCCGAGTTGTTGAAGCCCTGATCGTCGGGGTTTCCGAAAAACACGCCGTAGCCGCCGCGCACCACGGTCTTCTCGTCGCCGAACGGCCTCCAGGCGAAGCCGAAGCGCGGAGCGAAATTGTGCGTGTCGGTGGCCCAGTTCGAGTTGGGCACGCCATTCACGCCGGCGAACGTCACCACGCCGGGGCAGTTGCAGACGGGATTGATCGCAGTCATGTTGAAGGCGCTCTGCATGTCGTTCTGCGCATGCCTGCCGGTCTCGATGTCGTACCGGATCCCGAGGTTCAGCGTCAGCCGCGGCGAAACCTTCCAATCGTCCTGGAAATACCCACCCATGGCCCAATTGCTCATGATGAATTGCGCCGCCTTGGTCAGGCTCATGTCGCCGGTGAAACCCAGCAAAAAAGAGGCGTAGCCGCTTCCGGTGGCCGCGCTGCTGGGTAGGCCGGTGCCCGCCGCCGGGAAGGTGAACTTGCCGCTGGGAGCGGTATCGAACTGATCGGTAGTCACCTGGTGCCGGTATTCGTAACCCATTTTGAAGCTGTGTTTGCCGTGAAAAAAGCTGACGCTCTCCAGGATCTGCCAGTACGGATTGGTCTGCTCCCGGTACGGATTCGCCGCGCCCAGGCCGGTGAATCCCGCCGGGGTGAGCACCGGGAAGGATTCTTCGGGCACGCCGCTGAGTCCGAGTTGCTGCGGCCAGTTCCCGCCGATGCTCGAGTTGGTGATACTGCGATACTGGTCCGTTCCCCCGACTTTGAAGTCGTTCAGCAGCGTGGGCGAGAACGTGTGGATCCAACTCCCCATCCAGGTTTGCGCTAGGTTGGTGATGGTTCGTGTCGCCGGCCCGACGCCGGACGCCGCCGCGGTGGGAAAGACGTCGGCCTCCGGAATGAAATTATGCTGCTGGACGTAGCGCCCGAAAATGCGGTCTTTTTCGCTTAGGTTGTGATCCACCTTGACGGTGCCGTGATACTGGGTTCGCTGCTCGGTCAGGTTGGTGTTGAAATTGTTGGCGCCGGTGATGGTCCCCGGCACGTTGGGCAGCGGGTAATACGATTGCGCCTTGGCCGAAACGGGATCGAACATGCTGGCGGGGATGACATTGCCCGGGAACGGATCGCGCGTGGATTGCGACGGGTTGGTGGAGTTTACCGCGGTGGTGAGCGGATTGTAAATCGGGATCATCTGCCCCTTCGCGTTCCGCAGGCCGCTGAAGTCGCCCGCTTTCTCGGCCGCCGTGGGAAGCGTGAGGATCTCGGGCTGCCCGGTTCCGGTCAGGGTGGTTTCCAGCGCCACAAAGAAGAACGTCTTGTTCTTGCGGATGGGCCCGCCCAGCGTGCCTCCGAACTGGTTATAGTGGAGGGGCGGGTTGGCGAGGGCGAAGAAATTGCGCGCGTCGAGCGCGTTGTTGCGAAGGAACTCGAAGGCATCGCCGCTGAACTGGTTGGTGCCCGATTTCGTCACCGCGACGAAAATTCCCGCGGCGCTGCGGCCATACTCCGCCGCGTAATTATTCGTCACGACCTTGAATTCCTCGACTGCATCGACCATGGGTTCCAGCTCCGCCTGCGCGGTTGCCAGCCCCGACTTCTGCACGGAGCCGCCATCCAGGAAGAACTCCTGCGATTTAACGCGGCTGCCGGCCAGGGAAACCCAGGGGATCTCGTTGGCATCGCCCTGGTTGCCGACGTAGGTGGCCGCCCCCGTCAGTTTCGACAGGTCCCAGGCGTTCCGGCCGTCGAGCGGCATTTCCACGATGGATTTGTTGTTGATGACCTGTCCCACGTCGGAGGTCTCGGATTCCACGAGCGGCGCGGCCCCGCTGACTTCGACCTGCTCGCTCACGTTGCCGAGTTGGAGAGTGAAATCGACGCGGGCCACCTGCTCGACTTGCAGCGCGATGCCGGCACGCACCACCGGCTTGAAACCGGCGGCCTTGACGTCCACCTGGTAGTTCCCGGGGGCCAGGTTGGGCACGGAATAGTAGCCCTGGTCGTTGGTCTTCGCCGGGTAGCGCACGCCCGTCGCGACGTTGAGAACCGTCACGGCGGCCGCGGGCACCACCGACCCGCTCGGATCGGTCACCCGGCCGGTGATTTCCGCCCCCTGCCCCCATGCCGTCCAACCGGCGGCCAAAATCAAACTACTTAGAATCAGAAACCGCATCGTTCACCCTCCGAAAAGTTTGTTCCGGGTCCGTCGGCGGGTCTAAAAATCGAAACGCAGGCCGAGTTGCATGATGCGCCCATCGCGGGCGGCGCTGATCACTCCGAAAGTCGCGGCGCCGAGCGCATTACCCGGCGTGTCGAAGTTCGGGTGATTCAGAAAATTGAGCGACTCCGCGCGGAACTGCACGGTGTAGCGGTCGTGGAACCGGATATCCTTGAGCGCGGAGATGCTGATGTCCACGATGCCCGGCGCCCATACCAGCGAGCGGCTGGAATCGCCGAAGGTGTAAGCCGGCGGGGCCGCCACCGCGCTGGTGTCGAACCAGCGCGTCAGGGTGCGCTGGCCGGCCGGCAGGTTCGGATCGCGCAGCACATTGACCCGCTGCGCTCCCGGCGTGAAGGCGTTGGTGGTGTTGGTCAGCGTGTTCAACTGCATCGGCGGGCCTTGCTGAACCGTCCCCAGCAGCGCCAGGCTCCAGCCGCCCGCCAGGTGCGCCGGCAGGCCGTGTGTCACCCACGATTTGCCCATGCCGAAGGGCAGCTCGTAAACCGAGCTGATGACGAAGCGGTTGGGAATGTCGTTCCCGGAAAGCGCCCGTTCCGCCTGGCGATTGTAAAAATTCTGGATGCCGCCCGACTCAGCGCCGATCTCCTGGGCGGCCGGCACATCGTCGATGAACTTGGAAAAGGTGTAATTGGCCAGGAAGTTCAGGCCGTGCGAAAAACGCTTCTCGACTTTCACATTCAGCGCTTGATAGTTGGAGTTGCCCCACATGGGCGCGATCACCGAGACATTGCCGAATTGCGGAAACGGGCGGAGGATCTGCGCGTTGCCCGGCCCCATCAGCTCGGGCGGCACCTGGTTGATGTTGGTGTCCGGCCCCGGCAGCCGGTGGCCGGCATTACCGAGGTAGCTCACCTCCAGCACGGTGTCCCATCCCATGTCGCGCTGCACGTCCAGGTTCCACTGCTCCGTGTAGCCGAGTTCCCTGATTTGCTGGATGAATGTGGGGGCAAAAATCACCGGGCGGCCCACCGGCACCGCACCGTAGCCGGGCCCGAGTTGGGCCGCGGCCGCGCCGCCGGGGAAACCGTTGCGCAGGTAAAACGGCGCGGTGATGCCGTTATCGGGCGTGGAAAAGTTACCTGCCGTTTCAAACCCGGCGCTGGTGTTGTTGGAGCCTTCGAGCGGCACCCCGTAGAAGATGCCGAAGCCCGAGCGCACCACGAGTTTTTGCGAGCCCAGCGGTTTCCAGGCCAGCCCCACGCGCGGCATGACGTTGTCCCAATCGCCGTTGTAGATCTGGCTTCCCAGGCCGCCCAGGCCGGCGAACGTCACCACCCCGGGCGTACCGGAGACGGGATTGATTTCCGCGGTGTTGAAGCTGTTCTGCCGGTTGTTGACGTCGGTGCGCGGGAAATGGGCCTCCCAGCGCACTCCCAGGTTGAGCGTGAGATCGCGCGTGACTTTCCAGTCGTCCTGGACAAAAGTGCCGGCGTACTTGGCGCGCCGGTCCAGAGGCATGGTGGCATGCACCGAGCCGCTGTTCGGAAAACCCACCAGCATGCTGGCGATGGCATCGCCCGTGTTTCCCGCCCCCGGCAGGCCGGTGGGCTGCGTGTTGAATGCCAGGCTGCCGGAGATCTGGTCGTTCAGGATGTCCACATCGCGCACGATGCGGAACTCGCCGCCGAATTTCAGCGAATGGTTGCCGTGAAACCAGCTCACTACGTCCACGGCGTCGCTGTCGTGAATGGGCGTCTGGATGCGCTGCTGCGTCGCCGGTCCCATGGCCACGAACCCGGCCGCGGTCACCCGCGGAAACGCCGTATCTGGCACGCCGTTCAGCCCCAGCTTGGTGGGCCAGCCCTGGTTCAGCCCCAAGCTCAGGTTATAGAAGTAGCGCGGCTGCCATTCGAACCGCGCGTCATTGAGCAGCGTCGGTGTGAAATTGTGGATCTCCTCCCACATGGCGCTGTAGGCGCGGCGCGGCTGATCGGTCGCAAAGGGATCCGCTGCCGCGGTAGCAAAAACCGGCGTCGTGTTGGTGGGAAAATCGTGCAGGATGAAACGGAACGAGGCGCGGTCGTTGTTGCTGATCTGGTGATCGACCTTGAGGGTCCAGGTTGCCAGGTTCAGCGCCGTGCCATTGTTGCCGACGAAATTGCTCGCTCCGGCGAGATTGCTGGCCGTCCGGTTGGGCAGCGGATAGAGCGCGGCAAAGGCGGCGCCGACCGGATCGATGCGGCTGGCCGGAATGATGTTCCCCG
>JAJYLS010000289.1 GCA_021787555.1 Acidobacteriota bacterium
CGATCTTACCCTTCTTCGCCGTGCAGGGCGACGTCCAGGCCCTCGATTTCCTGCTCCTTGGTCACGCGCAGTCCTATTACAGCATCGCAGATCTTGAGAATGACTATGCTGCCCGCAATCGCCAACCCCCACGCGACCGCCACGCCCACCAGTTGGTGCAGCACCTGCACCGGGTTGCCGTCCACCCACCCGAGCGGCAGCACGTGGCCCGCGGCATCCTTCAATCCGTCGTTCACCGCGCTGGTGGCAAACACGCCCGTGAGGAGGGCGCCTAGCGTGCCGCCGGCGCCGTGCACGCCGAAGGCGTCCAGCGCATCGTCGTATCCGAACCGTCCCTTCACCTTGGTCACCATGAAGTAGCAGACCACCCCGGCGCACAGCCCAATCAGCAGTGCCGGAAACGGCTTCACGAATCCCGAAGCCGGCGTGATCGCCACCAGTCCCGCCACCGCGCCCGAGATGCCGCCCAGTACGCTCGGCTTGCCGTTGTGGATCCATTCCGCCGCGATCCATCCCAGCGTCGCCGCCGCCGCGCCGAAATGCGTCGCCACGAACGCGCTCGTCGCCAGTCCGGAAGCCGCCAGCGCACTGCCCGCATTGAAGCCGAACCAGCCCACCCACAGCAGGCACGCGCCGATGAAGCTGATCACCAGGTTGTGCGGCTTCATGGGCGTCGTCGGATACCCCAGGCGCCGTCCCAGATAGAGCGCGCAGACCAGCGCCGAAACGCCGGACGTGATGTGCACCACCGTGCCGCCGGCAAAATCGAAGCAGGGCATGCTCCCGCCCAGGAACGCGTTCAGCAGCCCGCCCTTTCCCCAAACCATGTGCGCCATCGGGAAGTAGACAATCAGGGTCCACAACACCGTGAACAGGAGCATCGCGCTGAACTTCATCCTCTCGGCAAACGCGCCGGAGATCAGCGCGGGAGTGATGATGGCGAACATCAACTGGTAAACCATGAAGGTCTGCTGTGGAATCGTGGGTGCGTAATCCGGATTCGGCGCGCTGCCGACATGATTCAGGAAGGCATAGTGCAGATTGCCCAGAAAGGGCGACGATCCGCCGAAGGCCAGCGAGTAACCGGCTACGGCCCAAATGAGCGTTACCACGCACATGAGGATGAAGCTCTGCATCATGGTGCCAAGCACGTTCTTCCGTCGCACCAGGCCGCCGTAAAACAGGGCCAGGCCGGGACCGGTCATCATCAGGACCAGGGCGGCACTGACCAGCATCCACGCGTTATCGCCGGCGCTCTGGGCCGACCTGGCGGCCGATTCGACGGCAGCTACGCGGCCTTCCAAATCGGGAGCGGCCGCGAGCAAAGCCGCCGGACCGGAAACCAGCAGCAGGAGGGAGCGGAAAAAAATCGAGCGTTTCATACCGGGAAACCTTTCGGACGGGGAAAGGCCATTGTCACCGGTAACTCCCAGCGCAGCCAAGCAGGAAGTTTCTATTCAGGAAATCAGAAAATTCTATTGCGCGCTTGCGGACATTTTCTTCCCGCCCACGGGCGCCGGCCGGTGCGTTCCTTCACATCGCGGCCCTAAATTGGATTGCGCGATCCGGTTTCAGCCGTATAATCGAACTGACGAATGGAGTAGAACGTCGTCGGCAGTGCTTGTGTCGTAGCCTCCATCGCCTCCGGATGCATGGCGCACGGAAGGAGCGAGGAGACCGCTGCCGAGGGCTGGCTGGAGCGCCGGGGCGCAATCAGGCCTCCTCCGCTCCGGCCAGCCTATTGCACCGAACCGCCACCGCATCTGCCGTCAAGCTCCCACCCCGCACCGCTTCCAGTTTTGTAAACAACTGAAACGCAGCCACTTAGTCACAAAATTGGGTTCGTTCCGCAAAACCCCTTCGGCACCCCCTGTCCCTCCTCCGTCCCAAGAATTGGCTTCGTTCCGCCCCGCCGCCGCGATTCCAGTCCCCAGCCCCCAAGCCCCAGCCCCGAGCCCTTGGCCCCCGCGTGCCCCCGACCCCGCGGGTCCCCGCAATTCATCTGTGTTACTCTGAAATTTCCACGTGTGCCAGCGCGTGTCAGCGAAGCTCTTGTCCTGCGTACTTACCCGCTGAAGGAGGCCGACCTCGTCGTCAGCTTTTTGACCAGGGATCAGGGGAAGTTGCGGGGCGTGGCCAAGCGGGCGCGGCGGCTGAAAAGCGCTTTCGGCGCGGGTCTGGAGCGATTATCGCACGTGCGGATGGCGTATTTCCAGAGCGAAACCCGCGAGCTGGTAAACCTGGATTCCTGCGAATTGATCCGTTCCCAATTCGGACTGGTTTCCGATTATTGGGCCGGTGTCGCGTTGGACTACTTCGCGGAGGTCTCCGAGCAACTGTTGCCTCCCGCGGAGCCGAACGAGAGATTTTTTCGCCTGCTGCTGGCGGTGCTGGGGTCGTTGCAGGCAGGCGAGCCATGGCGGGCGGTGACGTACTTTTCGCTGTGGGCGCTGCGGCTCTCCGGTTGGATGCCGGACCTGGGGGGCGCGCGCAGGGTGAGTGCGGAATCCAAAGCCGTCGCGGCGGAGATGTTGCGCGTACCGGTGGCGCAGCTTTCGACCGCCGAATGGACGCAGGCGACGGCCGCGGATTTGCGCAGGTTTTTGGTGCAGGAGATCGAATCGCACGTGGAAAGAAAGTTGATAACAGCGCACCTGCTGGAGGATTCCGGCTCCTGACTCCTGACTTCTGGCTTCTGGCTCCTTGTATGCCGTCTTTTCAAGAGATCATCTTCAAACTGAAGCAGTACTGGGCCGAGCGCGGGTGCATCATCCAAGAACCCTACGACGTTGAAGTCGGCGCCGGCACCATGTGCCCGGAAACCTTTCTGCGCGTCCTGGGTCCCAAGCCCTACCGCGTGGCCTACGTCCAGCCCAGCCGGCGCCCGGCCGACGGCCGCTACGGCGACAACCCCAACCGCCTCTTCAAGCATTCCCAGTTGCAGGTGATCCTGAAGCCCTCGCCCGGCGACGTGGTCGAGCAATATCTCGGCAGCCTGGAAGCCATCGGCATCGACCTGCGCAAGCACGATATCAAGTTCGAGGAAGACAACTGGGAAGCGCCTACCTTGGGTGCCTGGGGCATCGGCTGGCAGGTCATGCTGGACGGCCTGGAAATCACCCAGTTCACCTATTTCCAGCAGTGCGGCGGCATTGACCTCGACGTCGTCCCGGCCGAGCTGACCTACGGCCTCGAGCGCCTCACCGCCTTCCTCCAGGTCAAAGACAGCGTCTACGATATCGATTGGACGCAGGGCTTTACCTACCGCGACGTGCGCTACCTCGACGAACTGCAATACTCGGTCTACAATTTCGAGCTGGCCGATGTCCCCACGCTCTGGAAGCTCTTCGACCTGCACGAGGGCGAAGCCGGGCGGCTGCTGAAGCTGTACGACCCCAAATCGACGGAGAAGCTGCGCTTTCCGCTCCTCCCCGCGTACGACCAGGTGCTCAAGTGCTCGAATATCTTTAATACCCTGGACGCCCGCGGCGCCATCAGCGTGACCGAGCGCGTGGGCGTGATCCAGCGCGTGCGCAGGCTGGCCGTGGGCGCGGCGCAGGCCTGGGCAGACCAACAGCAGCAGCAGACCTCGGAGGCCGCCCAATGAGTGTTCCTCTCCTGCTCGAAATCGGCACCGAAGAAATCCCCGATTGGATGATCCGCCCGGCGCTCGATGACCTCAGGCGCCTTTTCGAAAAAACCGAAATCCCCCACGCTTCCATTCGGATGGATGCCACACCGCGCCGCCTCGTCCTGCGCGCCGAAGGCCTGCCCCCGCGGCTGGCCGACCGCCAGGAGCGCGTGCAAGGCCCCGCCAAATCGGCCCCGCCGAAGGCGGTGGAAGGCTTCGCCCGCAAACAGGGCGTCGCGCCCGAAGATCTGATCGTCGAGACCACGGCGAAGGGCGAATACTACAGCTACGTGAAGCGCGTGCCCGGCCGCGCGGTCAAAGAACTACTCGCCGAAGCTCTCCCCGGCGTCATCCTCGGCATATCGTTTCCCAAAACCATGTACTGGACCGGCAAGGGCGGCCCGCGCTTCATCCGGCCCATCCGCTGGATCGTGGCGCTGCTCGGCGAGGATATCATCCCCTTCGAGCTTGCCGCCGTCCGCTCCGGCTCGCTCACTTCGGGCCACCGGCGCCTGGGCGCGCGCGAGATCGTCGTCACCGCTTCCGATTACGAGGAGCGCCTCGGCGACCATTACGTCATCCTCTCCGCCGAAGCCCGCCGCAAGAAGATCGCCGACGGCATGGCCGGCGTCCGCATCAAGCGCGACGAAGCCCTGCTCGAAACCCTGGTCTACCTCACCGAATTCCCCACGCCCATTACCGGTGGCTTCGATCCCGAGTTTTTGCAACTGCCGGAAGAGGTGCTGATCACCGTGATGCGCCACCACCAGCGTTATTTTTCGGTGGAAGACGCGCAAGGCAAGCTGGCGCCGCAATTCGTCGCGGTGATGAACATCGATTCCGACCCCGAAGGTTTCGTCCGCCGCGGCAACGAGCGCGTGCTCCGCGCCCGCTTCAACGACGCCCGCTTCTTCTGGGAAACCGACCAGAAGAAGAAGTTGGCCGACCGCGTTCCCGACCTGGCGCACGTGACGTTTCAAGCCAAGCTCGGCTCCTATCTTGAAAAAACCGAGCGCATGATCGCGTTGACCGGAATGCTGGGCGGCGATCAACACGCCGCGCAAGCGGCGCAACTCTCCAAGTGCGACCTCACCACCGAGTTGGTAAAGGAATTCACGGAACTTCAAGGCGTGGTCGGCGGCCTCTACGCCCGCGTCCAAGGCGAGCCCGAGCCCGTGTGGCAGGCCATCTATGACCAGTACAAGCCGGAGAGCATGGAGGACGGGATCCCGCGCAACCGCACCGGCCAGATCGTGGCGTTGGCGGATAAGCTCGATACCCTCACCGGCTGCTTCCGCGTGGGCCTCATCCCCACCGGTTCCCGCGACCCCTTCGCCCTCCGCCGCGCCGCGCAAGGCGTGGTCAAGATTCTGGTGGAAGGTAAAATCGAGCTCGACCTGCGCGACCTGATCGGCCGCGAGCGGCTCGATAACCCCGACCTGCGTGATTTCTTCGAGGACCGCATCCGCTTCTACTTCCGCGACTATCGCGGCTTCGCATACGACGAGGTCAACGCCTGCATGGCGGTTGCCTCCCGCAACCTCGTGGACCTGGAAGCCCGCCTCGTGCGCGTCCAGAAGCTGCGCGGCTCGGCCGATTTCGAGCCGCTGGCGGCCAGCTTCAAGCGCATCCGCAATATCCTCGAGCAGGCGAAATTCACCGGCCTTGGCGCCATCGACGAAACCCTCCTCGATCCTGGCCCCGAACGCGACCTCTACGACGAATACCGCCGCATCGCTGGCCAACCCATCGAAAGCGCGATCTCGCGGCTGCGCCCCAAAGTGGATCTGTACTTTGATAAAGTTCTGGTAAACGCGCCGGATGCTCGCGTCCGGCGAAACCGTTTGACGCTGCTCAACACCATGCTGAGGGAGTTTTCCACGATCGCGGACTTTTCCGAAATAGTCACTAAATCATGAAAATGCCAGGAGTCAGAAGTCAGGAGTCAAAAGTCAGGAGAGGCCAGGCGCGCCATTCTGACTCCTGCCTCCTGCCTCCTGACTTCTGGATTCACCCATAGGAGCAAACGATGACGAAATGTGTCTACCTGTTCGGCAACGGAACCGCCGACGGTGACGGAAAAATGAAAGATACGCTCGGCGGAAAAGGCGCCGGGCTGGCCGAAATGAGCCGGGCCGGGCTGCCCGTCCCGCCGGGATTCACGATTTCCACGGAAGTCTGCAACATCTACTTCCAAAACAACAACACCGTGCCCGCGGAAATCCACGAGCAGACCATCGAAGCGCTCCGTACGCTCGAAGAGCGCATGGGGCAGCGGCTCGGCGATGTGGAGAACCCGCTGCTGGTGAGCGTCCGCTCCGGCGCCAAGTTCTCCATGCCGGGCATGATGGACACCATCCTCAACCTCGGTCTGAACGACCAGACGGTCAAGGCGCACGAGGCCAAGAGCAACAATCCGCGCTTTGCCTACGATTGCTACCGCCGCTTCATTCAGATGTACGGCAACGTCGTGCTGGACATCGGCAAGGACGAATTCGAAGCCATCTTCGACGGCCAGAAGAAGAAAGCCAAGGTGAAGCTGGACACCGAGCTCACCGCCGAAGACCTCAAAGAGGTGATCGAAGGCTACAAGAAGCTGGTCCAGAAGAAGACCGGGATGCCGTTCCCGCAGGACGCCATGCAGCAGCTTCAGGGCGCGCGCGACGCAGTCTTCCGCTCGTGGTTCAACGACCGCGCCATCCACTACCGCAAGATGAACCAGATTCCCGACGACCTGGGCACCGCGGTCAACGTGCAGGCGATGGTCTTCGGCAACATGGGCGAGACTTCGGCCACCGGCGTCGGCTTCACCCGCAATCCGGCCACCGGCGAGAAGGTCTTCTATGGCGAGTTCCTGCCCAACGCGCAGGGCGAAGACGTGGTGGCGGGCATCCGCACGCCGCTGGCGATCTCCGCGCTCGAGAAGTGGAATCCCGCGGTCTACAACCAGCTTCGCGAATTCACCACCATGCTGGAGACGCATTACCGCGACGTGCAGGATTTCGAGTTCACCGTCCAGGACGGCAAGCTGTACATGCTGCAAACACGCAACGGCAAGCGCACGGGTCCGGCGGCGGTGCGCATCGCGGTGGATATGGTCGAAGAGGGCCTCATCACCAAGCAGGAAGCCGTGCTGCGCGTCGATCCGCAGCAGCTCGACCAGCTTCTGCACCCGGTGCTCGATCCGGCATCGAAGAAAACGCTCGCCATGCTGGCCACGGGTCTGCCGGCATCGCCCGGCGCGGCGGTGGGCACCATCGTGTTCACGGCCGATGACGCCGTCGAGAAGGCCAAGAAAGCTCCCGTCATCCTGGTGCGCAAGGAAACCGTGCCGGACGACATTCACGGCATGGAAGTGGCCAAGGGCATCCTCACCTCGCGCGGCGGCATGACCAGCCACGCGGCGGTGGTCTGCCGCGGCATGGGCACGCCGTGCGTGGCCGGCGCGGAAGCCTGCGCCGTCAACGAGCACAAGAAGGAAGTGAGCATCACGGTGGGCGGCAAGTCCCAGACGCTGAAGGAAGGCGACTGGCTCTCGCTCGATGGCTCGACCGGCCAGGTGTACGGCGGCAAAGCCAACACCCTCGAAGCCGATCCGACCTCCGGCATCCTCGCCACGTTCATGGGCTGGGCGGATGAGTTCCGCGGCAAGTTCGGCGTGCGCGCCAATGCGGATATCCCGCGCGATGCCAAGGCCGCGCGCAAGTTCGGCGCCCAGGGCATCGGTCTCTG
>JAJYLS010000017.1 GCA_021787555.1 Acidobacteriota bacterium
GATCTGCACGCTCAACCCGGCGCTGGTGGATGAAGATGCCGGCGAGACCGTCCGCTACCTGACCGGCGGCGTGCTGGCGCGGGTAAACCGCGTCACCCAGCGCCTCGAGCCCGAACTGGCCAGTGCGTGGAAAATCGAAAACGCCGGCCGCACCATCGATTTCAATCTACGCCCGGGCCTGCTCTTCTCCGATGGAACCCCGTTCTCCGCCGAGGACGTTGCCTACACCATGCAGGTGCTCATGGATCCCAACCTGCATTCGCCCACCGGCGATTCCTTCCGCTCGGGGACGGGGAAGGGTTCGGTCGCGTCCGCCCTTCGCGGCAAATACGAAATCGCGCTCACCTTCCCCCAGCCGATCGCCGGCCTCGCCCGCCTCTTCGACCAGGTGGCTATTCTCTCGAAACATTCACCGCTCAAGGAGCGCGCCGTGCTCGGGCCGTTCGCCATCGCCGAGCACCAGCCCGGCTCGCACATCCTGCTCAAGCGCAATCCCAATTACTGGAAGACCGACCGCGGGCGGCGCCTGCCCTATCTCGACGCTGTTCGCCTCGAGATCCAGCAGAACCGCGAGATCGAATTGATGCGCTTCCGCCGCGGGCAGATCCACCTCATCTCCGCGCTCGATCCGGACCAGTTCACGGAACTGGCCGCGGGCGGCGCCGCGGTGCGCGACGTCGGCCCCTCGCTCGAAGGCGAGATCCTGTGGTTCAACATGAATCCCGCGGCGCCCATTCCGCCATACCGTAAGGCCTGGTTTCAGTCGCGCAATTTCCGCCGGGCCATTTCGCACGCGATCCGCCGCGCCGACCTGTGCCGCGTGGTCTACCACGGCCACGCCACGCCCGGAATCGGCCCGTTTTCGCCGGCCAACCTGTTCTGGTTCAACCGCAATTTGCAGCCGCACGCCTTCGACCTCGCGGCCTCCCAAAAATTGCTTGCCGCCGACGGCTTTCGCCGCAATGCCCAGGGACTTTGGGACCGCCAGGGGCATCCGGTGGAGTTCTCGCTCATCACCAGCAGCGGCAATCGCGCGCGCGAGCGCATCGCCGCCATGCTCCAGCAGGACCTCGCCGCGATCGGGATCCGCCTGCACATCGTGACCCTGGATTTCCCGTCGCTCATCGAGCGCATCAGCCGGTCGTTTCAATACGAGGCTGCGCTACTCGGCCTGATCAACGTGGATCTCGATCCCAACGAGCAGATGAACATCTGGCTGAGCAGTTCCGCCACGCACCAGTGGAACCCCAACCAGAAGACGCCCGCCACGCCGTGGGAAGCCGAAATCGACAGCCTCATGCGCCGCCAGGCCGCGACACTGGACGAGCAGCGCCGCAAAGTTCTCTTCGACCGCGTGCAGCAGATCGTCTGGGACGAGGCGCCATTCCTTTATCTGGTTTACCGCGATGCGCTGATCGCGGTTTCGCCCGCGCTGCGCAACCTACAGCCCTCGGTGCTGCGCCCGCAGGTGCTCTCCAACGTGGACCGCTTATGGCTGGCGAACTGATACCGCTCCTTTCCGTCGCGCTCTCGGCCGATTACCCGCAAAAACCGGGCGTGCTGCGGGACGTCCGCTTCTCTATCGCGACCGGCGAAATTCTCGGGCTGGTGGGCGAGAGCGGTTCCGGGAAGAGCACCATTGCGCTGGCCATCATGGGGCTGCTCGATCTCCGCGGCGGCAGCCTGCGCGGCGAAATCCTCTTCGCCGGCCGCGATCTGCTTGCCGCGAACGAGCGCGCTCTCCGCTCGATCCGCGGCAGGGAGATCGGGCTCGTGCTCCAGAGCCCCGTTTCGGCGCTCAATCCCGCGCTGCGCATCGAAACCCAGCTTCGCGAAGCGTGGCGCGCGCATCGCGCGGAATCCTGGGCGTCCGCGCGGCCGTTCACGCAGGAACTAATGGCGCGCATGGGCCTGCCCGCCGACCGCGCGCTCCTGCGCCACTACCCGCGCCAGTTGAGCGTGGGACAGGCGCAGCGCGTGGCCATCGCCATGGCGGTGATGCACCGTCCCAAGCTGCTCATCGCCGACGAGCCCACCAGCGCGCTCGATCCCGGATCGCGCCGCGGCATCCTCGATCTGTTCCGCGAGCTCAACCGGCAGATGGGCATTGGGATGCTATACATCTCGCACGATCTCGACTCGGTCGCCTCGCTGTGCCACACCGCGGCCGTGCTCGAAGCCGGGCGCCTGGTGCGCCGCGGCCCGGTGGAAGTTCCGGCCGCGGATCCCGATCCCGCGATGGCGCGGATGGCCGAGGCGCTCGCGCGTTAGAATAGTACCTCCCTCATTAAATGGCGCTGTCCTCGAAGGTCGCTTTCTATTTTGACAAGCACGTGCAACTCAAAGGCGAGACCCTGTTCGCCAACGGCGCCGTGCACGTGGGCCGGCTCGACGCGGACATGATGACGGCGCGCATTGCCGACAACAAATGGCGCGCGGTCCATCTCGAATTCCACTCCGGGCGGCTGCTGGTTTCCTGCGAGTGCCGCTACTACGCGGAAACCGGGAACTGCATGCACCTCTGGGCCGCGATTCTGGAGGCGGACCGTGGGCACGGCCTGTCGAACGCGCTGGCCGTGCAGGGCTTGAAGGTCGCCGACCTGGGTCTCAAGAACGGGTCGCCGCTCACCAGCCGGCGCGACTATGGGTGGCTCCCCGGCCCTCCGGCGCCTCCGGCGCCTCCTCGCATTCCGGCATGGCTGGAGCACCTCGGGGCCATCCAGAAGGGCTTGGCCCTCGATTCCGCCGCGCCCGAGTGGCCGCACGGATTTGAAATCCTCTACGCCATCAACGGGACGGCATCGAAGACCCACGCGGCGGTGCACCTCGAACTGCTCTTCCGCTCGCGCAAGAAAAACGGCGACTGGACCGTGCCGAAAGACCTGCGCCTCAACCAGGAGGAGATCGGCTTTCTTCCCGATCCCGTGGATACCAACCTGATCGCCGCGCTCCTCGGCGGCCAGGATTACTATTTCGCGCGCGGCGCGGTGCGCCCGGACAAGACGCTGCCACCCCATGTTGCACTGACACTGCTTCCCCGGATCGCCGCCACCGGCCGACTCTATTTTCGCGAATCGTTTGGCGCGGATCCGCAGCCGCTCGCCTGGGATGCGGGCGAGCCCTGGAAGCTGTGGCTCGAAATCCGGCAGGACGACCGCGACCAGTGGACCATCGCCGGCAGCCTCCGCCGGGCCTCGGCGGAGCCGGAAGCGAATGGCCCCGAGCGGATGTCTCTCGCCGAACCGCTCCTCCTCATCGAAGGTTTCCTGGTGGCCCGCGGGCGCATCGCGCGATTCGATTCCGCCGGCGGCTTTGCCTGGGTCAGGTATCTGAGGGAGAATCCGAAAATCCCCTTTCCCGACCGCGAGCGCGATCAGGCGCTGGTCAAACTTCTCGAATCGCCATCGCTGCCGCCGCTGGATGTCGAGGGGCCGCTGCAATTCGAGGAGCGGCGCGTGCCGCCGCGTTTCGGCGTCAAGATCGCGCAGCGGCACACCGCCTGGGGCGAGGCTATCTTTGAAGCGGAACTGCTGATCGATTATGGCCGCGGCTGGAGTCAGGAATCCTCCGCCCACGGTTTCTGGTTTGCCGAGGAGCGGGTCTGGGTCGTGCGCGACCGCGAGGCCGAAGAGGCCGCGCACGCCCGGCTGCGCGACCTCGGCCTGGGGCCGGACCGTGGCCCGGGCCGGCCGCGGGAGCTATCCGCCAAATCCATGCCGCGCGTCGTGCGCGAGCTCATCCAGGCCGGCTGGCACGTGGAGGCCGATGGCAAGTCCTTCCGCGAGCCAGGCGCCGCCCGGGTGGATGTCTCCTCGGGAATCGACTGGTTCGAGCTGCGCGCCGAAGTGGATTACGGCGGCGAGGCCGTCAAGCTCCCCAAGCTGCTGGCGGCGCTGCGCCGCGGCGATTGCATGGTGCCGCTCTCGGACGGCGGATTTGGCCTGCTGCCCGAGGAGTGGCTGCGCCGCTTTGCTCCGCTGGCCGGTTTGGGAACCGCGCATTCCGGGCATCTCCGCTTCCGGCACAATCAGGCCAGCCTGCTGGATGCGCTGCTGGCAGCGCAGCCGGAAGTGCACGTGGACGAGGCCTTCGAACGTGCCCGCCAACGGCTACGCGATTTTGCCGGCATTCAGCCCGCGCCGCAGCCGGAGGGCTTCTCCGGCCAGTTACGCGGTTACCAGTGCGAAGGGCTCGGCTGGATGGAATTCCTGCGCGATTTCGGCTTCGGCGGCTGCCTGGCGGACGATATGGGCGTTGGCAAGACCCCACAGGTGCTGGCCCTAGTGGAATCGCGCCGCGCGGCGCAGCGTGGGCCCTCGCTGGTGGTGGCACCCAAGTCCCTCATGTTCAACTGGTGCGCCGAGGCCGCCCGCTTCACCCCGCAACTGCGCGTGCTCGACCACACCGGCGCCGCGCGCGATGCCGCCCTCATCGCCGGCCACGATCTGGTCCTTACCACCTACGGCACCCTGGTCCGCGACGCGCCCCGGCTTTCCGAGGTGGAGTTCGATTACGTGGTGCTGGACGAGGCGCAGGCCATCAAAAACGCCTCCACGGCTTCCGCCAAAGCCGTGCGCCTGCTGCGCGGCCGCCATCGCCTGGCCCTCAGCGGCACGCCTGTGGAAAATCATCTCGGCGAGCTCTGGAGCCTCTTCGAGTTCCTCAATCCCGGCATGCTGGGCGACGCCAAGGTGTTGAAGATGACCGGTGGCCTGGCGCGCAACCCCGGCGAGGAAGCGCGCCGCATTCTGGCGCAGGCCCTGCGGCCCTTCATCCTGCGCCGCACCAAGCAGCAGGTGGCGCGCGAGCTGCCCGAAAAAACCGAGCAAACCATCTTCTGCGAGCTGGAAGGCGCGCAGAAGAGGCACTACGAAGAGCTGCGCAACCACTACCGCGATACGCTGCTCGCGCGCATCCAATCCGACGGCCTCAACCGCTCGAAGATGCACGTGCTCGAAGCGCTTCTGCGGCTCCGCCAGGCGGCCTGCCATCCGGGTCTGCTCGATCCCGCGCGCCGCGACGAGCCCAGCTCGAAACTGGAGGTGCTCCTCGATCAGTTGGAGGAGATCCGTGAGGAAGGCCATAAAGCGCTGGTGTTCTCGCAGTTCACCAGCTTGCTGGCGATCGTGCGGTCGCGCCTGGACGCCGCCGGCGTGCGCTACGAATATCTCGACGGCCAGACTCGCGACCGCAAAGCTCGCGTGGATACTTTTCAGAACGACGACTCCTGCACGCTGTTTCTGGTGAGCCTCAAGGCCGGCGGCCTGGGCTTGAACCTCACTGCCGCCGAGTACGTCTTCCTGCTGGATCCGTGGTGGAACCCGGCGGTCGAAGCGCAAGCTGTGGACCGCACGCACCGCATCGGCCAGACCAAGCCGGTCTTCGCCTACCGCCTGATCGCCAGGGACACCGTCGAGGAAAAGGTGCTCGAACTGCAACAGAGCAAGCGCGACCTTGCCGACGCCATCCTTACCGCGGACAACAGCCTCATCCGCGATCTCAAGCGCGAAGATATCGAGTTGCTGCTGTCGTAGCGCTATTCGCTTCTCCCCGCGCCACGGCGTAAAGTAAATCTCATGACCCGGAGAGACCTGCTCAAAACTGCGGCGCTGGCCGCTCCTGCCGGTTGGGCGGCCCGGCCGGCCACGCGCGCCGCGGCCCTCCAGTGGTTTCAATCCGCCCGGTACGGGCTCTTTCTCCACTACACCCTCGCCAGCCTGTTCCGGCGCGGCAAGGAGGATGTGAAAGACCGAAACATCGATTGGAAGCAGGTGCAGAAACGATTTACCGCCGAAAAATTCGATGCGGATTTGATTACCAGCCTCGCGCAGGAAGCCGGCATGCGCTACGTGAATCTGACCACGCGCCATATCGGCGATATGTGCCTCTTCCGCACTTCGCAAAGCGATTTCACCAGCCTCAACTCGCCCGCCAAACGCGATCTGGTGGGCGAACTGGCAGAAGCTTGCCACAAAAAAGGACTCGGCCTGTTCCTCTACTGCCCGCCGGACGTCGCGCGCACCGATCCGCCGCACCTTGCGCGCAACCACGCGCAGTTGCGCGAACTGCTGACGCAATACGGCCCGGTGGCCGGCATCTGGCTGGATGGCATCGCGTATTACTACCGCAACCCGGAACTCTACACGCGCCTCGGCGAGACCTTCGCGCTCATCCGCTCCCTGCAGCGCCAATGTCTCATTTCCTTCAAAAACGGCGCCACCGGCGATGAGGACTTCCTCGCTCCGGAGCACTTCCTGCGCCCGGCCAAGGGCACGCCTCCGGCGCTCTGGGAAAAGCTGCGGCGCAAGCCGGTGGAGGAATGCACCACCATACAGACCAATCCCAAAGCCTGGATCAACGACGAGGACGCCACCCACATGACGGCCGACGGAGTGCTCGCGAACCTGAAGCAGAGACTCGACCTGCGCCACAACCTCCTGCTGAACATCGGCCTTCGCGGAGATGGTTCGGTTCATCCGGCGGACGTCCGGGCGCTGCGCGAGTCCGGGGCGCGGGCCGCCAAGTTGATCGCGCTGAGCAGAGAGGATTCTCAAGAATGAATCGGAGACAATTTCTCGCCGCCGGTTTCGCGGCATCGGCGTTGGCCTTTCGCGGTGCGGCGGCAGCGGCCCGTCCCAACGTTATCCTCATGATGGCCGACGACATGGGATGGGGCGACCCGGCTTTCAACGGCAACCGCATCATCCATACTCCCAATCTGGATGCCATGGCGCAGGCCGGCATTTGGACGGAATTTGCGCCGCTCGCACCCACCTGGCCTGCCCGCCGAAAGACGGAAGGAGATTGAATCGCTATATACTGGTTGCCATGTATCTTGATCGCCGCAACTTTCTTACCTCGGCGCTGGCTGCCGCGCCGATGTTCGTCCCCCGCAGCGCGTGGGGTGCCAATGACCGCCTCGCCTATGGTTTGATCGGCGCCGGCGGACGCGGGCGCTATCTCAACCGCGATTTCCAGAAACTCGGCGCTGAGTGCGTGGCCATCTCGGACGTCTATGACCAGCACCTGCAAGCCGGGCTCAAAGAGGCCCCCAACGCCAAGCCGTTCCTCGATTACCACGACCTGCTGGCGCACTCCGGCATCGACGCCGTGGTGATCGCCACGCCCGACCACCAGCACGCGCCCATGCTCTTCGCGGCGCTCGACGCGAAAAAAGATGCGTACCTGGAAAAGCCCATGTCGCATTCGATCGAGCAGAGCCGGCAGATGATCCAGGCCGTGCGCAAAACTTCGCAGATCGTGCAGATCGGCATGCAGCGCCGCAGCGCGCCCGGCTGCCACAAGGCCAAGGCGGCCATCGATACCGGCATCCTCGGCCGCATCACGCTGGCCAAGCCCATGTGGAACTGGAACGTCTCCAAGCCGCTGAACAATTCACCGCTGCCCGGCGAACTCGATTGGAGGCGCTTCCTCGGCTCCGCGCCCGACCGCCCGCTCGAACCCATGCGCTACCGCTACTGGCGCTACTTTTGGGATTACTCCGGCGGCAATATGACCGACCAGGGCACGCATCTCATGGACGTTGTGCAGTGGTTCAGCGGCGCCGGTCTGGCGAAGGCGGCCATCTGCTACGGCCAGCGCGCCAAGAACACCGGCTCCGAAGTGCCCGACGTCTTCTGCGCGGTCTTCGATTACGGCAAGCTGATGGCCACCTGGACCCTGAACTATTGCTGCTCCTACGACAACGACTGGTCGATCCAGTTCCAGGGCGACGAAGCCACCATGCTCATCAACGCCAAGGGCTACCGCATCTGGAAAGAGCCGGTTCCGAAGAATCCCGAGCCCGTCCAGGTGAGCACGGAACTCACCACGGTGGTCGAGCCGCACATTCAGAATTTCCTCGATTGCGTGCGCTCGCGCCAGCAGCCCAACGCAACCGTGGAAATCGGCGCCAGCGCGGTTTCCGCGCCGCACCTGGCCAACCTCGCGTTCCACCAGGAGCGGCAGGTGGGGATGCCGTAGCTACTGCCCGTTCTTGCGCTCCAGCCGTGCGATCCGCTCGCGCAGTTCGGCAATCTCGCGGTCTTTTGCGTCAAGAGCGGCATCGACTTTCACGTTCACAACCAGACGTTCAAGATTGCCTATTGCGGCCGTATTCCGGTCCAGGCCGTCCTTGAAGTCCAGCAGTAACTATTCCAGGTTGTGCACGGCGCTTATCGCATGGCGCTATACCGTCAGCGCCGCCTGCATCATCGCCCGCGTGTAGCCCACGTTGAAAGCGTACGCCGCGTAGCTGCCGCTTCCGGGATATTGCGCCCTATAGTGCCGGTCGCGGTCGTAATCGAGAGCGCGCGGATGCTCGGGGTAGATCAACCGCGTGTATTTCACGCGAATCACCTCCCGCATCACCGCGAACATGTTGTTCTCTCCCTCGTCGATGAACACTTCGGTGTACCGCTCGTACGGCTTTTTCACCCTGACGTTGCGGAAATGCATGTGGTTGATGCGGTCGCGCGAGCCGAAATACCGGCACACCTCCACCGGGTCCTGCCCCATTTCCTTCGTAACGCCGCAATCGAAGGTGATGCCGTTCGACGGGCTGTCGACGATCGAAATGAGTTTTTTCCATCCCTCCACCGTGCCCATGATCTGCTGCGATCCGCGGCTGATCGGCGCCGGCGGATCGTTGGGGTGCAGCGCCATGCGCACGCCGGCTTTTTCCGCTTCCGGAATCACGGCCTTCAGAAAATAGGTGATGTTCTTCCACATCTCATCCAGCGTGTGGGCGCCCTCCCGCGGAAGCGGCGGCAGGTTCTTGACGCGCTCATAATCGAAGCCGGTCAGCCCCGCGCCCGCGCGCCCGGTCTCTTCGAAATAGCCCTCGGTGATGCGGTGCGCGTACCAGTTGTATTCCACCACCGGCAGGCCGACCTTTCCCGCGGCGCGGATGGATTGAATCACTTTTTCGATATCCTGGTCGCGTCCCGGCCGTGCGTAGATCGCGTTATTGAAGCCGCCGATCATGATGTTGCCGATGGTCAGCCCATATTTCTTGTAGCGGTCCATCTCTTCGCGGAGTTGGCTTTCCTGCCAGGGAATGGGGAAGCCGTGCCCGAGCACGTAATTGACGCCGAGTTGCCTGATGCGCCGCGCCACTTCCTCGTCGGAACCGTCGGGCATGCCGCCGGTCGAGAGTTCCAGGCAGATCTTGGGCGTGTCCGGGCCTTCAAAATGCGGAGCGGGCATGCCGGCCGCAAAGCTCGCAGGCGCCGCCATTGCCGCCGCGCCGGCCGATTGCATCAGCCGTCTTCGGGAGATTCGTGAGTTCATAACCCAAGAATCTATCACCGCGGAGGCGGCGAAAGCGAATCCCGGGCTACATGTATTCCGGAACCTGAATCCCCAGAATACCCGCCGTACGCGCGAGCTGCCGGCGGAAAAAGTCGGTCATCCACAAAAGGAAGACCTTCTTCTCCCGGCGGGCTTCGTGGATCACCGGGTACTTCTGATAGAAGTTGCTGAACGCCTGCGCGAGCTGAAACGCGTACTTGGCCACGTGTGCCGGTTCGCCCGCGCTCACCGCGCTTTCAATCGCCGAATCGGCTTTCGACGCGCCCAGCAGCAGTTGCCAGAAATCCTCCCACTGAAGCTGGCGCGCCAGCGCTTCGCGGTTCAGCTCGGAAGTGAAATCGGGAATCTCTTCGCCGCGCTCTTCCAGCTTACGTAAAATGTTGCGCGCGCGCACCGCCGAGTATTGCAGGTACGGTCCGGTATCGCCTTCGAAGCTCAGTGCCTCCTGGAGATCGAACGCGATCACCGTGTTGCGCGTGTACTTCAGCAGGAAGTAGCGCAGCGCCGCGATGGCGATTTGCCCGGCCGCGCGGCGATTTTCTTCCTCGGAATTTTCCGGATGCCGCGAGACCACTTCCTCCAGCGCGCGCGCGATCAGCGTATCGATCAGATCGTCGGCTTTCACTCCGAGACCCTTGCGGCCCGAAACTTCGACATACGGCCGCTTGCGGTCTTCCTCGGAAAGCGGAATCCCCAGATCGGCGCAGCAGCGCGGCGAGAGCGCCACCATCTCGTAATTGAAATGGATCGAGCGGTCCGCCTGCTCGTTGTAGCCCAGCGCGCGCAGCCCGGCCACCACCACATCCTGCAAATAGGATTGCCGCGAATCGATTACGTTGTAGACCCGCGACCCGTGGCCGAAATGCTGGCCTGATTCCGTCGGCTCATCGGTCGAAACCCACACCACGCGCCCATCCGAATAGCTCGACCACGGCCGATAGTAAAAATCCTTCCCTAGCAGCCCGAATTTCCAAAGCTGGTAGGCGATGTCTTTCCCGGTGTACACCACCGTACCGTCGGAGCGCACGATCACTTTGCCTTCTTCCGACAACCCCGGCATCACCCAGCACCCGGCGTTCTTGCCTTCGGTCTCGAAGTAGATCGCCTTGCGCTCTTTGAGGAGATCGAACGCGGCGGACCAGAAGTGCAGGTGCAGGATCTCGCTCTCGCGCGGCAGCACGTCGTATTCCACGTCGAGCCGCTGCATGGTGGCCAGGTGCGCGGCCACGACCGTATCGGCCACAAGGTGCGCCAACTCGGCCAACTCGCCCTCGCCCGCCTCGATGGCGTGCAGCGTTTCCGCGCGCCACGCGAGCGATTCCGGGTGGTCCTTATAATACCCGGAAATCTTCGCGTACAGGTCCCAGCAGTAATAATCGAAGCGGACCGTGGCGTCGTCGATCAGCGTCTGCACTTCCGCGGGACCTTTGTGGTCGAGGTAATGGAAGCCCGCCACCACATCCGCCACCTGCACACCGGTATTGTCGATGTAATTCTGTACCTCGACGCGGTTTCCGCGCGCGCGCAGCATGCGCACAAATGTGTCGCCCAAAGCGGCGTTACGCAGGTGACCGATGTGCGCGGCCTTGTTGGGATTGATATTGGTGTGCTCGACGATGATCTTCTCGCCGGTCTCGGCCGCCTCCTCGCCTTCGCCGCGCAGCAGCGCTTCGGCGTACGCGCCCCGGTCCAGCCGGACGTTGATGTAGCCGTTCCCGGCCACTTCCATCGCCGCGACGCCCTCAACCGGCCCGATTTCCGCCACGATTTCGGCCGCGATCCTCTTCGGCGCCTGCTTCAGATGCCGCGCAAGTTGGAACGCCGCCGGGATGGCGATCTCGCCGAACTCGCTCTGCCGTGGCTGCTCGGCGGCGACGGGCAGGTCGATGCCGTAGCGAATCTGAATGTGCGCGTGAAACGCCGCCGCAATTTGCTTTTCGAGGGAATGAAACACGGAAAATACGAGTATAGCAGCGACTTCAGAACGAATCGGGCCAGCGCCGCGCGCCATGGATGATGGCGAGGATCTCGACGGCACCGGGCTTGATCTGGTACGCGACGACATATGGAAACGCGACCAACTCCCGTGTCCCGGAAACGCGACCGCGGCGCCCCATTTCGGGGTGCCGCGATAGAGCCTCGATGCCGTCGACGATCAGATCGATCATCCGGCTGGCCGCCGCCGGGTTCTCCAATGCGACGGAAGCGTGGAGCGCTTCCAGATCACGCGCCGCGGTCGGAGTCCAGCGGACCGTCACCTGCGCCGCAGCCGTTTCAGCAGGCTGTCCATATCGCGTTTGGAGACGAACTCGCCGGCATCGGCTTCGCGCTTGCCTTGGCGGATGTGGGCCACCTGCCAGCGATGCACGTCGATGTAGGCATTCAGCGCCTCGTTAATGACATAGCTCCGGTCGCGATCCAGCACGGCCGCCAGTGCGTCGAGAGCCTCGCGCGTCTCGGACGGAACTCGCACCGTGAGCGTATCCTTCGCCATATATTCCATTGTAATACAACGCGATACGATGCGACCTACCGTACTTTCATCACCAGCAGCGTCTGGTCATCGAACGGCGTTTGCGAGAACTTATCCAGCTCGGAGAAAATAGCGGACACGATTTCCTCCGCGGGCTTGTGGCAGTGCGCGCGCACCACCTGCGCCAGCCGGCCACGGCCGAACTCCGTCCCCGCAGCGTTGAGGTGGTCGGTGATGCCGTCGGAATAGAGAACCAAAACGTCGCCCGCCTCCGCCTGAAACGGCACTTCCTCGTACTCGCGCGTATCCAGCAGTCCCAGCGGCACTCCTTCCACGCGCAGCTTCAGGATTTCGCCTCCGCGGCAGATCATCGGTGGAAGCGCGCCCGCGTTGGCCATCACCAGGTGGCGCGCGGCCGGCTCCCACAGCAGCACGCAGAGCGTGACGTAGCGCGCATCCACCTTGCGCTCCACCAGCGCCTCGTTGAGCGACTTCATCAGCTCGGCGGGCGTGCGCCGGCGCGGCGCCTGCGTGCGCAGCAGCCCGCTCATCAGCCCGCCATACAGGGCCGCGGCGGCGCCCTTGCCGCTCACGTCCCCAAAGGCGATCACCGTCTGCCCGTCCCGCCGCTCCACCACGTCGTAGATATCGCCCGAGATTTCGCGCGCCGGGCGCAGCCGCACCACCGCTTCCAGTCCCGCAATCTCCAGATCGGCATCCGGCAGCAGCACCCGCTGGAGCTCGCGCGCGGCCTGCAAATCCTCCTCCAGCCGGCGCTCGCGCGAAGCCACTTCCTGATACAGCCGCGCGTTCTCCAGGCTCGCCGCCACCTGCGGCGCCAGCAGCGCCAGCGCCCGCACGTGATCTTCGGTGAAGTAGCCCACGCGGTCGCTTTCCAGATCCATCACCCCCACCACGCGGTCCTGTACGATCAGCGGCACCGCCATCTCGGAGCGGATGTCCGGATGCGAGGCGATGTAGCGCGGGTCCTTCATGGTGTCGTGCACGCGGATCACCTCGCGCGACTCCACCGCCGCGCCGGTGATGCCCTTGCCGAGCGGGACGTTGTCCACGTTCACGCGCTGGTCGTAGCGGATGCTGAACAGGTGCCGCAGCGCGCGCGCCTCCTGGTCCACCAGCAGGATGCTGAACGCGTCGTAATTGATCAGGTCGCGAACCGTGCTCACGATCTTGCGCAGCAGCTCGTTCAAATCGAGAATGGACGAGATCTCGCGCGAGATGCTGGCCAGCGTCTTGAGCGTGCGGTTCTGCCGGTCCACGCGCCGGTAAAGCCGCGCGTTGTCGATGGCCGAGCTCACCCGCGCCGCAATCAGCCGCAGCAGGGCGCGGTCGTATTCCGAATACGCATTCACCCGCGTGGATTGCAGGTCGATCACGCCCACCAGCTTGCCGCGCGCGGTCATCGGCACGGCAAGCTCGGTGCGCACCGCGTCCAGCGTGTTCAGATAGCGCGGGTCGTTCCGCACGTCGCCCACCAGCACGGGCTCGCGGCGCAGCGCGGCGGCCCCCGTGACGCCCTCGCCCAGCGCGACCGACAGGTTGCGCACCACTTCCTCGCGATGCCCCACCGCGTAGCGGATGCGCAGGTCCTGCCGCTTGTCGTGGAATAGCAGAATGGCGAAAAGATCGTAGGGCAACACCCGCTGCACGATCTCGGCTACATTGTGCAGCAGCGAGTCGAGCTCCAGAGTTTGCGCGGTGAGGCCGGCAACTTCCAGCAGAAAGTCGAGCAGCTCGGACCGCTCGCGGAAACGCACCGTGGCCTTACGAGTTGCCTGCATAACCTATTTCACCACAGAGGTGCGGCTTGCTTCATGCCGCCGTGGCTTCCACAATCTTCACGCTGGCGCTGGCGCCGATGCGCGTCGCCCCGGCGGCGGTCATGTTGCGCAGGTCGGCCAGCGTCCGGATGCCGCCCGCGGCCTTGACGCCCATCTCCGGCCCCACCACCTGGCGCATCAGCGCCACGTCCTGCGCGGTCGCCCCGGAAGGGCCGAAGCCCGTCGAGGTCTTCACGAAATCGGCGCCGGCCAGCTTCGATAGCGTGCAGGCGACGGCTTTCTGGTTGTCGTCGAGCAGCGCGATCTCCAGAATCACCTTGACGATGGCGCCGGCTTCGTGGGCCACCTTCACCACCTGCTGGATATCCAGCTTGACGGCTTCGTGATCGCCCGAGCGCAGCGCGCCCACGTTGATCACCATGTCGATTTCCTGCGCGCCCGCGCGCACCGCCGCCGCGGTCTCGGCGGCCTTGGCTTCGATGCTGGTGGCTCCCAGCGGGAACCCCACCACAGTGCACACCTTCACCGGCGAGCCGGCCAGCTCGGTGCGCACCAGCGGCACCCAATACGGGTTCACGCACACGCTGGCGAAACCGTACTGGCGCGCTTCGCGGCAAACCTTGATCACGTCGGCGCGCGTCGCTTCGGGCTTCAGAATGGTGTGGTCGATCAGCGAGGCGATAGCGGCATCGATCTTCGTCAGGCGCTCGCTCGCCGAGACACGGTCCGCGCCCGCGGCGATGATCTCCTTGGTGTTGCGCGCGCACGTCTGGGCGCATCGCTGCACGCACCCGGGGCAAACCTGGTCCGGAAGGTTGAGGCCTTCGCGGTGATCGTTCGCGGGCGCCGCCGCGGTTCGCCCATCCCGCGCCATCCGCGCGAGGATCTCCTCCCCGATTTGCGCTACCAGAAGGTCGAGTTCCGCGGGGCTCATTTCAGATATTGCCGCTCGATTTCGCTGATCTTCTGCACGCGCGCCTGGTGCCGCCCGCCGCCGAACGCCGTGGCCAGCCAGGTGCGCACGACCTCTTCCGCCTGGGTTTCCGTGAGAAGCCGCGCGCCAAGTGTCAGCACATTGGCATCATTGTGTTCGCGGCTGTTGCGCGCGGAAGCCTTATCATAGCACAGGGCCGCACGAATGCCCGGCACCTTGTTCGCCGCGATCGAAGAGCCGATCCCCGCGCCGTCGATGAGGATGCCCCGCGCGGCTGTCCCCGCGGCCACAATCTGCGCCACCTTCAGCGCGAGGTCGGGATAGTCCGCCGGCTTCTCCTCGTTCACCCCCACATCCCGGACCTCAAACCCCAGCGACGCGACCAGCGGCTTGAGCGCTTCCTTGAGCCGGAAGCCGCCGTGGTCCGCGCCCATGGCGATGGTCTTCTCCGGCGGCGCCAGCGCCGAAACCTGGTCCTCCGGCAATTCCACGATCCGCACCCCGCGGTCCGCCGCGACCTCGCGCGCCGACGCCGTTACGATGGATCCCACCGGGATGCGCAACTCGCCTCCCGCGGGAATATCCTGCGCGGTAACGACTCGTTTCATACCGCCCGGCTCAATGGCGAGCGCTCCTTGCGCAGCGATTCATACGGGAATGGATCGTGCGCCTTCTTCAGCCAATCGAGAACCACGCCGTCGAGTTCGCTGCGCAGTTTGGCGCGCCCCGCGTCCTCGATCAGGTTGTGCACCTGGTACGGATCTTCGCGGTTGTCGTAGAGGCACCAGCGGCCGTTCCAGGCGATGGCATACGTGTGGGTCGCGGTGCGCACGCCGCGGAAAAGCGGCGCGGGATTGCGCTCTCCGCCCGAGGCGTGGGTCTTTTGGATGTGCATGAGGAACGAGCTCTCCGGGAACCCCGCATCCTGCCCCCGCACCGCCGCCGAAAGATCGCGCCCCACGCAGTGCCCGGGGACGGGAACGCCGGCGATGCCGCACATCGTGGGGTAAATATCCACGGCCGAGAAGAGCCCGGAGGCTTTGCTGCCCGGCGCCGCGACGCCCGGGCAGCGCAACAGGAACGGCACGCGGCAGGATTCCTCCCACGGCAGGCGCTTGCCGCCGTAGCCGTGCGAGCCCATCATGTCGCCGTGATCCGCCGAGTACACCACGATGGTGTTGTCCGCCTGCCCGGTTTCATCGAGCTTCTTCATGAGCCGCCCGAACTCCGCGTCCACCGCGCTGATGTGGCCGTAGTAGCCCTGGAAATTCTCGCGCAGCCGCTCCGTGATCTGAGGGTTCGGGCCCGACCCCAGCCCCACGTTCGGCCGGAATTTCAAGGCGTCGGCATCGTAGCGTTTCGTCTGGTCCGGCGGCGCGTCGCGATAATTCGGATGCGGCGGGTTCCAGGAAATCATGAGCATCCACGGCTCGCTGCGGTGCCGCTCGATGAAATCGATTCCCTGGTTGGTCATCAGCGTGGCGTTGTAGCCCTTCGGCTGAATCTTTTCGCCGGTATCCGGATTGAAGGTGAACGACGTGTCGTAGTGCTGGTTGGTGTGCGCCCACACGTGCCAGTCTTCGAATCCCATGCGATTCGGTCCCTTGGGGATGAACACGCCGCCCTCGTCGCCGGGCGAGAGGTGCCACTTCCCGATGTATCCCGTCCGGTAGCCCGCGCGGCGGAAAGTCTCGCCGAGGGAAACTTCGTTGGGGCTCAGCTGAATGGCGTTGTCGATAATCCCCGTCTGGTACGGCCAGCGCCCCGACATCAGGATGGCGCGATACGGCGAGCAGACCGGATAGTTCGAAGTGCAGTTGGTGAAGGTCATGCCTTGGCTCGCGAAGCGCTCCAGGTTGGGCGTGTACGCCTCGTTGAACTGCTGCCCGGGCATCGAAACGCCGCGATGCTCGTCGCTGAAGACGTAAAGAAGGTTGGGCCTGCGCGCCGCCGCCTGGCCCGGACGCAGCCCCGCCGCGGCCAGCGCCGCCGTACCGAGAAATTCCCGCCTTGTGGGAGTCATGACAGGACCATGTTATCAGCACTGACCCATTCTGGCTCCTGGTTCCTGCCTCCTGCCTCCTGACTCCTCTCCCTCAAAATGCCAGCCGTAACGCGAACTGCATTTCGCGTGGTGTATTCACCGTGGAGGAGATGGTTCCCAGGTTGGGGCCCACCGTCGTCACCGGGTCGGCATACTGCGGCGAGTTCGTCACGTTGAATACCTCCCAGCGGAACTGCATCTGGACGCGCTCGGTGATGCTGAACATCTTCATCAGGCCGGCATCCAGGTTTCCGATCCCGTCCGCGCGTAGAATGTTCCGCCCCGAATTTCCGTACGTGTACAATCCGCCGGCCATCGGAGTGGCGAACGCCGCGGGATTGAACCACAGGTTCTGGTTGGGATCGGGAACGGTCCAGTTCCCGACCACGTTCGCGCGCCAGTCGGTCAGGTTATTCGCGCCCAGTAATTGGGGCGCGCCGGCCACCGTGACGCTGAAGGGCAGCCCTCCCTGGAACGTCAAGATGTTGGTGACCTGCCATCCGCCGAACAGGGCGTTGAGCACGCCGCCGCGATTCAGCAGTGGCTTGCCCTTGCCGAACGGCAGCTCGTATGTGCCGGCGGTCACGAAGCGCTGCCCCATGTCGAAACCGGAACTGGCGCGGCTGGCGTTGAAATCGGTGATCTGCTGGATACCGCCCGCCGGCCCGCCGAACTGCTCCCCCACATTGTCGATCGAATGGCTCCACGTGTAGCCGGCGGTCAGGCTCAGCCCGTTCGCGTAGCGTTTGTCTACCTGAATGTCGAGGCCGTTGTAGGTCGAGTGACCATAGGGTGAGTACAAGGTGATGTTGTTGTACTGCGGAAACGGCCGCCGCGAGACGATGCTGGCCGGCGGTCCCTGGGGCGCGCCGTTCCAGTTGTAGCTCCCCAGGATGTAATCCGAAGACGAGCCCACATACGCCGCCGTCAGCGCCACGCTGTTAAACAGCTCGTGCTCCACCGTGAAGTTCCATTGGTAGACCGTGGGCTCCGGGAGATATTTCGACCACACGTCCCAATTCGCGTTCTTCGGCGGCGCCCCCACGGTGTCGAGCATCCCGGCCGGAAAACCGGTGCTCAGCAGCAGCGCCGGCGCCTTGTTCGTGCCCGTGATCGTGACCCCGCGGCTGAAAGGAAAATTGTTGATCTCGCGCCCGTTCGCGCCCAGTGCTCCCTCCCCGCCGTAGAAAGTCCCGGCTCCGGCGCGAATCACCGTCTTGTGGCCCAACTGGTACGCCAAGCCCAGCCGCGGCGCGAAATTCAGCCAGTTGAGCTGCTCCAGGCTGCGGCAGGAGAGCGAATCGCCGCAATAGCCGGCGTTTTGAATCGCTCCGTAATCCGGCCCCGGGACGAGGTCGAGCGTGTTCATGTTGTTATGCTTGTCCCACCACGGCGTCGTGAACTCGTAGCGCAGCCCGATGTTCAACGTCAGCTTGTTGGTGACCTTCCAATCGTCCTGCGCGTAAAACATGTAATTGCGGAAGCGCATTTCGCCGATGAGCTGCGTGGTGAGATGGCCTTGCTCGGTGTCGCCCAGCAGGAAATCCGCCAGGCTGATTCCCGTGTAGGTGCCGTTGAAGGTGAAATTTCCGTGCGAGCTGTTCCCGCCCAGAATGTCGCTGCGCTGCCAATGCAGATCGGTGCCGAACTTGAAGGTATGGTTCCCGTGCGTCCACATCAGGTTGTCCAGGTATTGGTGCACCTGGTGAATCTTGTAATTGGGCATCGAGCCAGGCTCGCCGAAGCCCGTGAAATTGACCGCGCCGTTCAGCGTGAACCCCGGCAGGCCGAACAGGCTCGAATTCCCGGGCACGCCGTTGATGCCGTACTGCTGCGTGAGCGTGCTCAGCGGCGTATTGGTCAGCTCGTGCAGGTCCACCGATTGCCGCACGAAGCCGTAGCGGAACTCGTTCACCAGTGTGGGCGTGAAGATCCGCGTATACGAAAACGCCACGCTGTACGCCGGGTTGGTGTTGACGGACCACTCGTTCCCGAGGTCGCCCCGCGCCGGCTCCGGAAAGATCGAATTGATATCGCTGTTCAATACCTGGTGGCTGAAGCGGGCGAAGATTTTGTCCTTGTCCGAGAAGCTGTGGTCCACGCGGGTGTCGATGGTGTTGCGCGTCAGGGTCGAAGGCGGATTGGCGAGGTAATTGAAGCGCCCCGGCCCCACGTAATCCGGCGACGGCCACAACGCCTCCAGCTTGGAAGCCGTGGGGTCGAAGCGCGCCGCCGGAATCTGGTTGCCCGGGAATGGCTGGCCGGTTTGCGGATCTTTGATCACCGCGAGCGACGTGGGGAAGATGCCCTGCTTCTCGGCGCCAGTCGGCACGATGCCGGTCAGCGTCTGCCCGTTGCTCTGCACGAACCGCTCGAAGCTGCCGAAGAAGAACGTGCGGTTCTTGATGATGGGCCCGCCCACGGTCCCGCCGAACTGGTCCTGGCGCAGCTTGGTCAAAGCCTTCGAGAAGGTGTCCCGCGAGTCGAAAATATCGTTTCGCAGGTATTCGAACGCCGTGCCATGGATGCTGTTGGTGCCCGATTTGATGCTCACGATCATCATGGCGCCCGAATTCCGCCCGTACTCGGCGGAGTAGTTGCTGGTCATCACCTTGAATTCCGAAACGGCATCCAGCGACGGGATGATCACCTGCGCCTTGCGGTCCTGCATGCCCATCACGTTGTTGTTGTTGTCGATGCCGTCCATGATGAAGTTGTTCTCGGTGGTCGGCTGGCCGTTGGCGTTGAAGCCGGACTGCCGGTCGCGGCTCTGCGTGGCCGCATAGACGCCCGCCGAGAGCCACGCGAGCTGCTGGAAATTGCGGCCGTTGAGCGGCAGTTGCCGCACCTCGTGCTCGCTCACCACGTTCGACAGCGTGGCGGATTCGGATTGCAGAAGCGGCGCTTCCGAGCTCACCGAGATGGTTTCCGCCACCTGCCCCAGCGCCAGTTTGAAATCCGCGCGGGCGCGGTCCCCGGCGTGCAGGATGATGCCGCTCCAAACGTCCTTCTTGAACCCGGTCTTTTCGACCGCGATATTGTATGTGCCCACCCGCAGCGGGCCGATGGCGTACGCGCCCGTGTCCTGCGTCAAAACACTGCGGGTTTCGCCGGTGTCGGCATCCGTGGACGTCACGCGCGCCCCGGCCACGGCCGCTCCGGTCTGGTCCGTCACCACTCCGGTGATCACGCCCATGTCCTGCTGCGAGAACAAAGCTCCGCATGCAATCAGGGCAATTACACAACCTGTGACGGAAAGTTTCATCTCGCCCCCTGTCGGTCCTGTGGATGGATACTATTCCGCAACGGGGCTGTATGTCAAGAGAGTAAAGTCCTTATCGTGCGGGAGCGGTTGCTGGGTGATGCAGCGCGAGGAAGGAATTGAAGGCGAAGATCGCCAGCCTCACCCAGAGCGGCGTGGGCCCACGCGGCCAGCCCCGCCGGCAGCAGCACATTGAGATCGACGGGGTTGCCGGCCTCGCGCACGCCCTTAATACAGCATCCGCGTCTTGGGCGCTTCGGCCGCTTTGGCCAGGGGCTCGAGATATTTCCGCGCTCCGGCCGTCATGAACCCGATGTCCGTCGGCGCCTGGAACAAGCGGAAGCCTTGGCGCATGAATTCCTCGATCTTGCCCGGGTCCATGGCGGGCCGCCCCAAGGCTTTTCCGTTCTTCTGTCCGGCCGCCACCACGCGGGCGATGGCCTCCTGCAGCTTGGGGTGGTTCTGATCGCCGCGCAGTCCCAGGGAGAAAGAGAGATCGCTGGTGCCGATGAACATGGCGTCGATGCCCGGGGTGGCGGCAATCTCTTCCACGCGGTCCACCGCCCGGGCCTCCTCGATGATGATGATCGTGGTGACGTTCTCATCGGCGGAGTCGTAGTAGCGGTCGCGATCCGGCCAGCAGACGCGCGCCAGCCCGGCGCCCGATCCGCGCCGCCCGCGCGGCGGATAGCGGCACGCGGCTGCCGCCTGGGCCGCCAGTTCGGGCGTGCTGGTGAACGGGAAGATGACCCCGCTCACGCCCGCGTCGAGAACCCGCTTGGCCATCCACAGCTCGTTGACCGGCACCCGCGCGAAGGGCAGCGTGGGCAGGCCGCGTGTCGCCAGCACCATGTGGCGCAGCGATTCCAGCGTCACCGGCGAGTGCTCCATTTCAATCCACAGAAAATCGAATCCCGCCTCCGCCAGTTGCGCCGCGGCCTCCACGTTGTTGCTGACGATGGTGGCGGCGAGCACCGGCTGGCCGGCGCGCAGTTTTTGCTTTACCGGACTTTCCCAATTGGTCGAGTTCATGCGCCTTCCATTATCGCGTGCTTCGCGAGGTAGGGGCCACTCGGACGGGGCTGCGCAAGATGTGCCAGAAGGGGGGCTTGACAACCTCATGCGCATAGGTAGAATAAATCTCATCTAAGCGCTGTATATGCAAACCGCTTGTGAGCATACCCGTACCAAGATCATTGCCCGCAGAGATGGCGTGGACTATGTCGAATGTCTGGACTGCCACCAGATCTTCGAGGCCGAAGACCTTGAACCCGTCAAAGTTGAGGACGAAGAGGAATAGACCCGCCCCGGCCCGCCCAATGTTGCCCCCTGATAGCATGAAGAGACATGCACGATCTCTCTTTCTTCAGGAGCAATTTCGCGCAAATTGCCGCCCGCTTGGCTACGCGCGGCAACGTAGCCGGCCTCGACCAATTCCGTGAGCTCGACGAGCAGCGCCGCGCCGCCATCACGCGCGCCGAGCAGTTGAAGGCGCAGCGCAACGCGGCGTCGCAGGAAATCGCCAAACTGAAGCGCGCCGGCGCCGACACCGCCGAACGCCAGCAGCAGGTGCGCGGCATCAACGAGGAGATCGCCGCGCTGGACGCCGAAGTGAAGGCGCTGGAGGAGCAGTTCCGGGAGCTGCTGGCGGGCATTCCCAACGTCCCGCACGAATCCGTGCCCGTGGGCAAGGATTCCGAAGACAACGTCGAAGTGCGCCGCGTGGGCCAGCCGCCGTCTTTCGATTTCCCGCCCAAGGCCCACTGGGATCTCGGGCCGGAGTTGGGCATCCTGGACCTGGAGCGCGCCGCCAAGATCACCGGCGCCCGCTTCGCCCTCTACTGGGACCTGGGCGCGAAGCTCGAGCGCGCACTCATCAATTTCATGCTCGACGTGCACACCCGCGAGCACGGCTACATGGAAGTGCTTCCGCCGTTCATGGTCAATTCCCAGAGCCTCTACGGCACCGGCCAGTTGCCCAAATTCAAAGAAGACCTTTTCAAGTGCGAGGGGCAGGATTTCTGGCTGATCCCCACCGCCGAGGTGCCGGTCACGAACATTTACCGCGACGAGACTCTCCCGGCGGACAATCTTCCCATCCGCCTCTGCGCGTATACGCCGTGCTTCCGCAGCGAAGCCGGGTCGTACGGCCGCGATGTCCGGGGTATTATCCGGGTACACCAGTTCCAGAAAGTCGAACTGGTGAAATTCACCCGGCCCGAACAGAGCTACGACGAACTGGAAAAGCTCACGGCCGATGCCGAAGACATCCTCCGCCGCCTGGGTCTGGCCTTCCGCACGGTGGTGCTGTGCACCGGGGATATGGGTTTCGGTTCGGCCAAGACCTACGACATCGAGGTGTGGCTGCCGGGGCAGAACGGATATAAGGAGATTTCCTCCTGCTCGAATTACGAGGCGTTCCAGGCGCGCCGCGCGGGCATCCGATTCGCCGCCGGCAAGAAGTCCGAATTCGCCCACACGCTCAACGGCAGCGGGCTGGCCGTCGGCCGCACCTGGGTGGCTATCGTCGAAAACTACCAGCAGAAGGATGGCAGCGTGGTGATACCGGAAGCGCTGCGGCCGTACCTGAATGCGGAAGTGATCCGGCCGCGCGGGAAGGCGTAGGCCGGATTCACCGGAACGCCAGTCCGCGCCCGGTCGGCTCGCCGGCTAGCCGGACGACGAGCTGTTTCGGAAATACGTCCACCACGAAACAGCTTTGCCGCGCCGCGTGCTCTACCATCGCCGGAAACGTCAGGTAGTGGATCCCGTTCCGCTCGGCATATCCGCCGTTGTGGTCGTGGCCGTTGAAATAGGCCACGACGGCCGGCTGCGAATCGAGGATTGCGACCACCTGCTCGTGATCCCACAGCAGATGCTGCGGCCGGCAGGATTCCGGTAGCGCCGGAAAATGGCAGAACACGATGGCGCGTTCGCCGCGCGCGGCGGCCTCCCGCAATTGGCGCCGCAGCCATGCGCGCTGGGTTCGGCCGAGAGCGCCGTTCCACGTCTGCGCGTTCGGCGCGCCCTCACGGCGCAGGGTCTCCAGCAGTTTCATCCCCGCCGGATCGTCCGCGTTTTCCTGCATCCCGTCCAGGACCACGAAGCGCCAACCGGGGCGCTCGAACGCGTACCAGGCCGCCGGCATTCCGAGCCGCTTGACGATGACTGCTTGCGGCGCGATGAAATCGTGGTTCCCCAGCACGTGATATTTCGGCACGGCCATGCGGTCGAAGACGGGCAGGAGCGTGTCGAAGCTCACGAGGCCGCGATCCACGAAATCGCCCAACTGGATGACGAAGACCGGCCGCTCTTTGGCCAGCAGCGCCTCGCAGGTTTCCACCTTGCCGATGGAGTCGCGGTAGGCGCGCGGCCCGGCGGTATCGGCATTGGCATACTGGATATCCGCCATCACGCCGAAGGAGAACTGTGGCTTCGGCTGGGCGTATGCCGCTGCTGCCGCCAGCAGCGCCGCCATACCTGCCCCGATCGCCGCATGTGAGAACATGAACTCAGCATAGCTCGCCGGATTGATATCCTCATTGGAAAAGGAGGGGCCATGAAAGCTACAAAGAAGGAAACGCAGAAGTCACCCAAGAGCACCACGGCGACCGGAAAGAAGCGCACGGGATTCGCGGACGAGGAAAAGGCCGCGATGCGGGAGCGCGTCGAAGAGCTGAAAGCGGAGGCGCGCCGCGGGCCTGGCAGCACGGACGGGGAAAGCGACGTGCTCGCGAAGATCGCCGCGCTGCCGCAGCCGGATCGCGCCATGGCGGAGCGGCTCCATGCGATCGTCAAAGCCAACGCGCCGGCCCTCTCGCCGAGGACATGGTACAAAATGCCCGCCTATGCCAAGGACGGCAAGGTGGTCTGCTACTTCCAGAGTGCACAGAAGTTCAAAACGAGATACGCTACGCTCGGCTTCAGCGATAAGGCAAACCTCGACGAAGGCGCCATGTGGCCGACCGTCTTCGCGCTGGAGGAGATGAGTTCGCTCGAAGAGGGCAAGATCGTCGCACTCATCAAGAAAGCGTTGAGCTGAGGATCGAGCCGCCCAGCCGTATCACGCTCCCCTGTCTTGACTGCGAGCCCGCCACATTTTAAGATTCAAGGATCTTAACGTTTGAGTTGCTGAGGTGAGTCGTGCCTTCGCTGAAATGCATCGTTGCGCTCGTGGTCTCCGCATCGCTGGCCGCTCTCTGGGGCCAGACCGGCCTGGGCCGGATTCAAGGCACCGTCACCGACCAGACCGGCGCCGTCATCCCGAACGCGAAGGTCGTCGCCCTTCACGTCGAAACCGGCAATGCTTTCGGTACAGCCACCAATAGCAACGGTTTCTTCATTTTCCCGTCGATGCAAATCGGCAAATACACCGTCACGGCGGAATTGCCGGGGATGGAGAAGTGGCAAGGCGAATTGATCCTGGCGGCCGGGCAGCAGGCCGTGCTCGCGCCGCAACTGAGGGTCGGCGGCACCGCCACGCAAGTCACCGTGGCGGGCGATGTGACCCCAGTTGTGACCACTACCAACCCCACCCTGGGCGCCACCCTCGACCGTGCCCGGATTGAGCAACTGCCCGTCAACGGCCGCTACTTCTATAACCTGTTGGCGACGACCACGCCCGGCATGGAGAGCGGGGATTATGGCATCACAAACGCCCAGCCGTACGGTCTCCGCGACATGAGCACGAATTTCGTTCAGGACGGCGCCGCCATCAAGGACGCCGACACGGGCGCCGCTACCAGCCGCCCGCCCGGCATGGACACGATCCAGGAATTGCGCATGGAAACGAGCGTTCCCGATGCCAGATACGATTCTCCCGCCAACGTCATCATTTCCACTCGCAGCGGCACAAATCTGTGGCACGGCTCGCTGTTTTACACCGGCCGCAATAACGGTTGGGGCCTCGCCCGCAAGCGCCAGGATTTCTATAGCCAGGCGCCGCAATACATCCGCAACGAATATGGCGCCTCCTTCGGCGGCCCCGTTCGGATTCCGCATGTGTACAACGGCAAGGACCGCACCTTTTTCTTCGCCGCCTGGGAGCCTTATTCCCTCCGCAGCGGCGCGACCATGAGCGCCCACCTTCCCACCGCGGCTATGGAGCAGGGCGATTTCAGCGGCTTGACCAACGGCGCCGGCCAGCCGGAGACGATGTACAATCCCTGGAGCACCGGCACGAAGGCGCAAAATTATTCGCGCGAGCCCTATCCCGGCAACATCATTCCCGCTAGCGAGCTCAGTCCCTTGGCCGCATATTTCTTCAAGGTCCTCCCCCAGGCCAATCAGCCCGGCGTTAATCCCGCCGTCGCGGCCAACTATTTCGGCCCCCGCATGGACAAGGAGAACGACTGGACCTTCACCACCCGCATCGATCATCGCCTCAGCGACCGCGACCAGATCTTCGGCCGGTTCACTTACGGGCGCACGACCATCGCGGCCCAGCGCCCTAATAATCCCGTTCCCATCACCTCGGATAATTACTGGGACTATCAAACCTCGGGTACGGACCCCATGTTCACCATGGCGGTCAACTGGAACCACTCTTTCAGCCCGACGTTCTTTGTCGAGACGCTGGCTACCGTCGAGCGCATCGATTGGAACTACGATATGGGCGCCGGCGAAGTCACCAGCAATATCTCGAACCAGCTCGGCATCCCCAATCCCTTTGGGCATGTTGGCGCCCCCAGCCTGACCAACATTGGCTTCGGCCTCTCCGCGAATGGCACCATCCCCCGCTTTGAAAACACGCGCCCGGTGACCGCCGAGCAGAACTATTCCAAAGTTATAGGCCGGCATCAACTGGAATTCGGCTGGCGGGTCGAGCGCATGTTCCTGGATGTTCTTCCGGACCAACCGGCCGAAGGCACCATCTCTTTCGCCAGTGCGGCCACCGGGCTTTACAATTCCGCCACCGGCACGGCCTATAACGCCTTCCCCCTCACCGGCGATGCCATCGCGAATTTCTATCTCGGAATCGCCGCTTCCTATTCCCAGACCGCCGCCGCGCCGCAGTCCGACCTGCGCTCCAACGAAATCTCCGGCTACGTCCAGGACAACTGGAAGGTCTCGTCGAACCTCACCCTCAACCTTGGGCTTCGCTATACCTTCCTCCAGCCCCTGATCGATTCCGCCACTAACGCGGACTTCGATTTTGCCAATCACGCCATCGTGCGCAATTCGACTCTTGACCAGTTACTGGCCGCGGGCGACACCACGCAGGGAATTCTCAATCAGTTCAACTCCATCGGTGTGAAGTTCGAAACCACGCAGCAAGCCGGCATGCCCAGCACTCTGGTGAACGTCGGCCAGCTCAATTTCGATCCCCGCGTGGGCTTCGCCTACAACTGGAAGATGGGCGGCCGCACCTCCGTTTTACGCGGCGGATTCGGATCTTACCGCTACAACCTCGGAACCCGGCTGTTCAACGTGCAGCGCGGGAATGCGCCGCTCCAGGGCACCGTGGCCTACAACATCAGCTCCGCCAACAAATCGCCTGACGGTCTCGCCAATTATGCCCTGCGAAACGTCCCCACGGTCATCGCCGGCACCAACTCGGCCCTCAACGTGATCGATCCCAACGCCGCCAATGCGATCGGCCGCGGCGTCGCCATGAACGTCTTCGCCCCGAATCTACCCACCACGCTCGCGCGTGAATGGAATCTCACTTTCGAGACCGAGATCTTCAGCAAGACGCTGCTCCAGATCGCCTACGTGGGCACCGCCGGCCGCAACCTCGACCAAACCATTGCGTTCAATGGCCAGCCCAATAACTATGTCTGGTACGTGACCACCGGCCAGCCGCTGCCAACCGGACAGTATGCCTCCGTCGCCCGCCGCGATTACGACCAGACTACTTACGGAAATATCAACGAATACGCCCACACCGGTTACTCCAATTACAACGGCCTGACGGTACAGTTAGAGCACCGCTTTAATAACGGCATTGGGTTTCAGTGGTTCTACGTCCTGAGTAATACCATGTGGGTCGGCAGCGGGAAACAGATCCAGGCGGATAGCTCCCAGCTCCCCGATCCGGTTACCTTCTTCCCCGGCGCCGTCCCCTCCAATTTCGATGCCTACAACCGTTTCTACAACTACTCCCGCGACCCCTCCATTCCCCAGCACCGCATCAACTGGAACATGCTTTACGACCTGCCCGTGGGGCACGGGAAGAAGTGGCTGTCGAACTCGCACGGGCTGGTGGACCGTATCCTGGGAGGCTGGCAGATTGCCGCCATGAGTTCCATGAGCAGCCGCTTCATCACCCTCCCCACGAGCAACTGGGGATCCTTTGGCCAGATCCGCGTCTACGGAAACAAGTATCCGGTCCAGGATTGCCGCAGCGGCACCTGCTACGCCAGCTACTTATACTGGAACGGTTACATCCCGGCCAACCAGATCAACACTCATAACGCCGCCGGCCAATGCAACTGCGTGTGCGGCGTGCCTTCGATTTACCAGCCCGCCGACCAGCCGGTCTGGCCCTTCCCCGCCACGATCAATCCCAACGATCCCAACGCCAAGCTCTACGGAACCAATGACGTCTACGTTCCCATGCAGAACGGCAGCCAGCAACTCGTCGGGCTGGATACTGGTCTGAATCCCTGGATGAACCAGTACATGCCGGGCCCCTGGAGCTGGACCGTCGACGCCTCGGCTTTCAAGGTGATTTCGATCAAGGAGCGTCTCCAACTCCGGTTCAACCTGGATGCCTTCAACGTCTTCAATATGCCCGGCACGCCGCTTCCCGCCGGCAATGGCCTCATCAGCCTGGAGACCTCGAACAACGCGCCGCGCGAGTTGCAGTGGACTGTGCGGCTGACCTGGTAGGACAGGCATTTAGCCGTCCGGCCTCCAGCCGCTTCGCCCTCTACTGAAACCCGGGGGCGGACGCCGATTCCCGCGCGTTGAACCTCGCCTTGACCCCGGGCTCACCTCTATTTAATATTTAAATATCTTAAAATCTTGATCTACGTGCTCGTGGCCATAGAGTACATGCCCGGCACGCAACTCCCCGCCGATAACGGCCTCATGAGCCTGCGAAACTCGGCCCAAGCGGCACGCCAGTTGCAGTGGACCGCCCGGCTGTCCTGGTAGGGCAGACGCTTAGCCGGGCTTCCCAACCGTCGGGAACGCGCCGGTCATCCAGGATGGGTTGCCGCTGATTTATAGTGATGGGAGGCACGGGAGGCCGACTTGACAAGGCGAACATTCTTTCAAACTACAGGTGCGCTGGCCGCAAGTGAAGCGGCGCTGGCGCAAACGAGCGGCGGGCAGCGGCAGGCTGCTAGCGGGCGCAAGCCGAATATCCTGATCTTCATGCCCGACCAGCAGAACGGCGCCACCGTTCTGCCGGGCTCCGGCTGCATTACCCCCAACCTGGACCGCTTTGCGTCGCAAGGCGTCCGGTTCACCCATACGTTCTGTCCTGCTCCGCATTGCTGCCCGTCGCGCGCCAGTTTCCAGAGCGGCGTGTACCCCAGCGAGCACGGGATATTCAACAACGTCGATACCGACACGGCAATCCACGCCAACCCCTACCCGGGCGTGAAGTTTTTCAGCGAAGCGCTGCACGGCGCGGGATACCAACTGTCCTATTCGGGCAAGTGGCACGTGGCCCGCGACCAGTTCCCGGAGGACCGCGGATGGAAAGATCTCAATCCCAAGTCCAAGGCTTATCAACCGGGCGGGCGGAGGAAACGGGACACCTGGGCCGACGCGCGGACTGAGATGCAGGAGCGTCAGGCGCGCCGTGCGGGAGAAGTGCTGCGCCCCGGCTGGGGGAACCTCCAGTTGTACGGAGCGTTTCCCCCGCGCGGTCCGCACGGATATGAGGGTATCTCGGACTACGAGATCGTCCACCGCGGCGTGGAAGCGTTGCCCGGCCTGGCCGCCGGAAGCGCTCCCTGGTGCCTGATGGTCTCGAACAGCGGCGGCCACGACCGCTACGTGGTTCCCCAGAACTTCATCGACATGTACCGGTCCCGGACGGCCGCGCTTCCGCCCAGCTTTCGCGACACGCTGGAAGACAAGCCGCGCATCTACCAGCGCATGCGCTATCAGTACTGGTCGCAGATCAGCGACGACGAAGTGCGCGCCAGCATCACCCACTACTGGGCCAAGCTGACCATGCAGGACGCCTTGTTCGGGCTGCTGCTGGATGCGCTGGAGAAATCCGGGCAGGCGGATAACACCATCGTGATCTACGTCTCCGACCACGGCGATTACGCCGGCGCGCACGGTGTCTGGGCGAAAGGCGTTCCCAGTTTCCGCGAGGCGTACCACATCCCCTGCATCATCCGCTGGCCGCGCGGAACGGTCCGGCCCGGGCGCAACGTGGAGGCCTTCGTCTCGACCGTGGATTTCGCGCCCACCATTCTGGACGCCGCCGGGGTGCAGCCGCTGGCGCCCATGTCCGGCTCCAGCCTGCTGCCATGGCTGCGCGGGGAGACGCCCGCGAACTGGAAAGATGCCGTCCAGACGCAGCTCAACGGCGTGGAGTTGTACTACACGCAGCGCATCGTCATGACTAAGGAGCATAAGTACGTCTACAACGGCTTCGATTTCGACGAGCTATACGACCTGCGCCAGGACCCGCACGAAATAGTGAACCTGGCGTTCCCAGACGTGAAGCGGTCGCGGGCCAGGGTCGAAGAGGGCAATGGACTGGGCAACCGGCCCGATGTGCCCTGGCCGCCGCTCGCCCCGGACCTGGCCGAGGTGCGGCGGGACATGCTCGAGCGCATGTGGAAGTTCGCGCGGGAGCACAAAGACCAGATCTTCAATCCTTACCTGACGGTGGCCATGGCGCCGCTGGGACCGGGCATCGGGATATAGCGGCGCGCGGTCGGTACCCATGGATTTCGATCGCCTCGGCCGACTCATCGCGCTGCGCTACAAGCTGATGTGGGCGCGTACCCGCACCCGCAACGGAAAGATCGCGCTGTTCTTCACCGGGTATCTGCTGTTCATCCTGGTATCGGTGGCGCTCTGGGCGGGCGGCCTGGGCGCCGCGGTCGTGGCGGTGCGTTCCGGCAAGGCACAACTGGTGGCCGACGCCGCGCTCACCGGCCTGTATTTCCAGGCCGTCATGATGGCCGTCATGCTCGGCTTCGGCATGAACACCATCTTCTCGGATTACGAGCTGCGGCGTTATCCCGTCCGCGCGCGCGAGCGTTGGCTGGCGCGGCACTTGATCGGCATGGTCGATCCGTTCTGGCTGCTGGTGCTCGCGCTGGAACTCGGCTTGGCCGCGGGCCTGTACGTCCTCGGCGCCGTGTCGCTGGCGGCCGCTTTCTTCGCGGTCCTGGTGCTGTTCGCCGGGAATTACCTGCTGGCGCGCTTCATCGGCCTGGCGCTGGAACGGCTCATGCAGCGGAAATCCGGATCGATCGTCGCCATGGCGGGAATCATTGCGCTGAGCCTTCTGCCCAGCACCCTCGGCACCATGCTGCGCAATAATCCCGAGCGCGTGGCTGCCCTGCTGCGCGTGGCCGCCGCCACCCCCATGTTCGGCGCGGCGGCCACGATGACGCGCAGCGGCGCCGCGGCGGCCCGCGGCATGGCGCTCGAAACCGCCTGGCTGCTGGCCTTCCTCGCCGCGCTGGTGGCGCTCGAACGGCGTCCCGCGAAGGCCGCGCTCGCCGTGGCCGCCTCCGCCTTGCGCTGGCAGGGCGGTTGCGAACGCGCCGCCGCCTTCCTGCCACCGGGCCCAGGAGGCGCGCCCGCGCCGCTGGTGGCGCATTGGCTCCGCTTCATTATCCGCAACAATCGCTTCCGGGCACTGTACGCCATGTCGCTGCCACTGGCCGCGTTTCTCACCTTCCAACTGGGGCGCCGCGGCGGCGAGCGCCTGTTCCTGGCCGCCTTGAGCGCCATGCCGCTGGTCGGTTTCCTGGGCTCCTCGCGGTTCGCCGTCAACCTGTTCGGATACACCGGCGGCGGTTTCCGCCGCTTGTTCCTGCTTCCCACGGATCCCGCCGCGCCGCTCCGCGCGGCCAGTTACGCGGCCCTGCTGTTGGGAATGCCGCTGGTTCCCGTGGCCGTGATCGCCTGGATTGTCCTGGCACCCGTGCCGTTCGACCCACGCCAGGTGTTCATGCTGCTGGCCGCCGGTTTTGGCGGCCTGTTCGCCTTCGGCGGGCTGGGCCTGTGGGCGAGCATCCTCGGCCCGCGCCGCGGCAATTACTATAGCGGCCTGGGCAACGACCTCTCGCTCGCCGGCAACGTCGTCCTGATCGGCTGGACGCTGGTCTCGCTCATGCTCCCCACCGTGCTCCACAAGACCGCACCCTTCACAGTGGCGCCCGAGAACTGGTGGCTGGCCGCGGCGGCCGTGCTGGTCGCCGCGCTATTCTATCGGGTGTCCCTGCGGTCGGCCGGCGCCCTGTTCGTCGCCCGGCGCGAACGGCTTCTGGCCGTAGTGGAAGGTAGAGCATGACGCCCGAGCCGCGCGATTCCGCCATCCGCATCTCGAACCTGGTCAAGAAGTACGGCGACACCGTAGCGGTCGAGGACCTCTCCCTCTCCGTGCGCCCGGGCTCGATGTTCGGCTTTCTCGGGCCCAACGGCTCCGGCAAGAGCACCACCATCGGCTGCCTCACCGGCCTGCTCGATCCCACGGCCGGGCACATCGAAATCCTCGGCCGGTCTTTCTCCACCGAGAGCGCCGATCTCAAGCGCCGCATGGGCGTGATGCCCGAAACGCTGGGCCTGTTCGACCCGCTCTACGCCCACGAATTCCTGGCTTTCGTCGGCCGCATGTTCGGCCTCGACGAAGCGACCACGCGCCGGCGCGCTTCCGAACTGCTGGAAGCGCTCGATCTTTCGGGCACCTCCAAGACCCTCGCCGAATTCAGCACCGGCATGCGCAAGCGGGCGGCTTTCGCCGCGGCGGTGATCCATTCCCCCGACGTGCTGTTCCTCGACGAGCCTTTCGAGAGCATCGATCCCGCCGGCGCGGCCCTCATGAAGCAATGGCTCCGCCGCTTCACCGACCAGGGCCGCACCGTCTTCATCACCAGCCACGTGCTGGAGACGGTGGAGCGCCTGTGCCACGAGGTGGCCATCATCACTAAGCCCGGCAAGCTGGTTTGGCAGGGCGACATCACGGTGCTGGCCAACGACGGCGCGATCCATTGCGACGGCCACGAGTTCCGCGCGCTCGAACCGCTCTTCCTGCACCTCACCGGCGAGCGCTACGCGGACTTGAACTGGCTGTGAGCCGTGCCGTTCGCCAGGGCCGCCGGCTGAAGCAGGCGGCACGGGTCAAGCCCAATTCTATTCCCTTCAGGCACGGCCCCAGGTGGGGCAGGCGAATTCCACGCGCACCATTGCCTCGCTCAACCAGGGCGGGCTGTCGCTGCCGGACCGCGCGTATTATCTGAAGACCGATCCCAAGTCGGTCGAGATCCGGCAGCATTTCGTCCAGCACATGAAGAACATGTTCCAGCTTGCCGGTGATCCGCCGGAAGCCGCGGCCGCCAAGGCGCAGGCGGCACTCGATCTCGAGACCATGATCCCTGACCAATCCCCATTCGCCGGGCCGCTACCGCGTGAACGGCACGCTCCAAAACATGCCGGAATTCGAAAAGGCATTCGCGTGCAAAGCAGGCCAGCCCATGGTCAGCCAAAACGCCTGCCGCGTCTGGTAAGAGTCGGCGCCGGCCACCGCCAGGTACAGAGAATGTCAATCTCTCTTTTCGCCAGGGCCCGGGATAACGACATCCGGCGTCTCGGCACTGAAGGAGAGGGGGATGTCGATGAGAGCGGCGCGCTCGCCATTCTCATCGGTGACGCGGATCCTGTAATGGCGGGGCGGGACGTCGAAAACCACGTTGCCCTGGGCGGCTTCAGCAGGCTTGACGGCGACCAGATAACCCATCCATTGCGGCACCTGATCGCCGTTGCTGACCTCCCGATAGGTATTGCCGTTGTCGTCCTGGACGGTGAAGTTGGGAATAATGGTCTGGTTGCCGCCGCTATTGCCGGCGCTCATGCGGACCAGAAAAAAACGGTTCTGGGGGATACGGGCGCCGGACCCCTGGCCGAGCTGCATCAGCCACCTGGTTTCGAAAACCGTGTAGATGAGGTGGCCGACCTGCACCTTTTCGCCCATGGGATGCGTGCGCGCAGGGATGATCGGGCCGGACGAAAGCGAGGGAGTGGAACAGGCACTCAGCATCACGGCGACGGAAACAGCCGCTAAGGCTATGCAGAAAGACGGGGGGCGCATTGTGAGTCCAGTTCCTATTCTCAACACGCCGTCGGGCGGGTGTCAACCAGGGCCGGGCCCTAGCAGCCCGCGACAAAACTCGTCGAGTCGGAAAAGCGGGGACTGGCTCCGAAATTCCGCGTCACTAACCCGCTGAAAACAGAACACACCTCCCCGCGGAATTTCGGTGCCTGTACCCGGTTTTCCAGGGCACTCACTTCTACCATGGGCTGCTAGGGGGCCTATCGGGGTTGGTGTTCCTGGAGGAGTTGCTCGAATTTGCGCCGCTGATCCTGGTTCAGCACCTGCTCGACGCGCTGCTTGCTGTCAGTGAGCACCGTGCGATAATACTGCCAGAAATCGTTGAGGATCGACTGCATCTGCTCGGACTGAGCCGGGGAGAGGTCGAGCTCTTTCTCCAGGCGCTCGAAATAGAGGGCCCTGCCCGCGGGCGAATCGAAGGCCGGCTGGTGCAGGCGGGCCTGAACTCCCAGGTTCATGGCCACTGCTCCCGCCGCCGCGCCGCATAGGAACACCAGCACCAGCACGATGCCGGCGGCCAGCTTGGGACGAAGATCAGTGCTCATAGGCCGTCAGCGTAATGAGCATGTTGTCCGGAGCCGGGGCCGAATCCAATACGGGCGAATTCTCCTGCGCCATGATTGCCTCCGGCGAGGGGCCGACCGAATAGGCTTGGTCGCGCGAGATCAGATAGCTGCCCATCAGGCCAGCAGGAGCCACGCGGTGAACGCGAGACGGCGCGCGAACGCCGGATCGAACCAGAAGATGCCGGCGAGAAATGACTCGGCTCTGCGGGCACAGGTCTGCTCCATCACCCGGGCGCAAAACCCGGCATCTGGCTCCAGGACTACCTCGGATTCGAAGGACCGAAACAACTGCGAGATCTCCTGCATGCTGCGGACTTCTTCGCGGCACGTAGGACAGGAGCTAATGTGAACATCCATGTCTCTCCGAGCAGCCGGTTCCAGCAACCCGGCCAAGTACTCTTCGAGGCTCTCCATCACTACCGCATGCATAGGTTTCTTCCCTTACAAGTGTAAATTACCACGCCAAAACTACATGCCCTGCGGGTCTTTTGCCCGCTTCGGGACATCCCACTGCGAGAATCATCCGGCTCACCCAGCGACCAGACCGGGGGCCCGATCCAGGCGTTGCGCCGCCTTGACCAGCTTTTGGCGCGCCCGGAAGAGCTTCACTTTGATGGTATTTTCGTTCATACCCGTCCGTTCCGCCAATTCCTCTACGGAATAGCCCTCGACTTCCTTTAACATCAGCAACATACGCTCCTCTTCGGAGACCCTGGTGAGGAGCTTGAGAATGTAATCGCGGCTGGCGAGGCTGGCATCCACAGGGACCTGGCGGTCGACATTTGGCTCGGAATTCTCGACCCGCCGCACCTCGTCTTCGCTCAAATCGCTCTCGTAGACCAGCTTGCGGACCTTGCGCTTGCGCAGATAATCGAAACACTCGTTGACCGTGATTTTATAGATCCAGGTGATCAGCGAACTGCGGAAATCGAAGCTTTTCAGCGACAGGTAAACCTTTGCAAATACTTGCTGAGCAATATCTTCCACGTCATTGCGCTGGCGGACGATACCGTGGATGATGGAGAACACTTTGGACTGATAGCGCTCGACGATTTCGCGAAAAGCGGCTTCCTCGCCGGCCTGCGCGCGCCGGACCAAAGCACCTTCCGGGGTGTTCTGATAGTCCACTCTAGATTTGGCGGCAACCTTGCTGCCGAATACAGGAAGTGGCAACGCGCCGGTAAGTGTTCCCATACACCGTTTCCGACGCGTACCGCTGTTCTCTGGTTTCAGGTACCGCCCTACACTACGAAAGATAGCACGTGAAG
>JAJYLS010000290.1 GCA_021787555.1 Acidobacteriota bacterium
ATCTAGGGTGCTCGGCTTCACCGGCCTCGGTTATCTGGCGGTGGTGGCGTTCACACTGCGGAGCACGCCACGGTCCGCAGCCGCGTCCAAAGCGCGGGGCGGGGCGATCGCGTTGCTCCGCTTGCCCGGATTTCTGGCGGTGACCGCGGCGTTCACGGCCATCGCGGTGGCCAACTGGCTCATCTATACCTGGCTTCCGCTGTTTCTGTACGACCGGTATCACCTGAGCCTCTCCGGCGCGGGCTTCTCGGCCACGTTTTATCTCCAGGCCGCGAGTTATGTGGGGGTGGTGGCGGGCGGCGTGTTCACCGACCGCTGGGCCACGCACAATCCGCGCGCCCGCGCCTGGATGCAGATGGCCGGGCTGGCGCTGGCGGCGCCGTTTCTGGCGGCGCTGGGCGTGGCGGGGTCCATGCCGGTGTTGATCGCGGCGCTGGTGGCCTTCGGGCTGGGGCGCGGGCTGTACGACTGCAACACCATGCCGCTGCTGCGGTCCGTGACCGGCGGCGAGCGCAGCGCCACGGGCTACGGCATCCTCAATATGGCCGGATGCCTGGCGGGCGGCATCGGGGCCGCGGGGGCGGGCTGGATGCAGGAACGGGTGGGGTTGGCGGCGGCGTTCGAACTGGCCGCGGTGGTCCTGATGGCGGGGGCGTTGGCGTTGCGCGGACTGGTTGTCAAGGAAAATAAGACATTAGAAGTCAGCTAGTTACAAAAAAATATTGTCACTCCTTATGGGAGTGTGCTAATAATATTGCTTCGGAGCCTGAAGCCCCTCCAGGCAAGGCTCTGGCTTGTTAAACCGATAAGGTCAAACCCAATTCAGACATCAATCAGTGGAGGTTCGTACCAATGAAGATTCGTCCGCTCTATGACCGGATTGTGGTCAAGAGGATTGAAGAGCAGGAGCAGAAAGTCGGTGGGCTGTACATCCCCGATTCCGCCAAAGAGAAGCCCCAGGAGGGCGAGGTTGTGGCGGTAGGCAAGGGAAAGCGGCTGGAAGACGGCAAAGTCATCCCGCTGGATGTGCAGGTCGGCGACCGCATCCTGTTCGGCAAGTACTCCGGCAGCGACATCAAGCTGGATGGAGATGAAGTATTGATCATGCGTGAGGACGAGGTCCTCGGAATTCTGGAAGCCAAGCCGCAAGCGGCCAAGAAGGCTTCGTAAGGGAGGCGATTAGAAGAAATGGCGAAACAAATTGTCTATTCCGAAAATTCGCGTCAGGCGATTCTGCGGGGCGTCAACCAGCTCGCCGATGCAGTTAAAGTAACGCTTGGGCCGAAGGGCCGCAACGTGGTGCTGGAAAAGAAGTTCGGCGGGCCGAACATCACCAAGGACGGGGTTACCGTAGCCAAGGAGATCGAGCTCAAGGATCCGCTGGAGAACATGGGCGCGCAGATGGTGCGCGAGGTGGCATCGAAGACCTCGGATGTGGCCGGCGACGGCACCACCACGGCTACGATTCTGGCGCAGTCGATCTTCCGCGAAGGCGTGAAGGCAGTTGCCGCCGGCGCCAACCCGATGGCCCTGAAGCGGGGCATCGAGAAGGCCGTGGACATGGCGATCGAGGAAGTGAAAAAGCTCTCGAAGCCGGTTTCCGGAGACAAAGAGATCGCGCAGGTCGGGACCATTTCGGCCAACAGCGACGAGACCATCGGGAAGATCATCGCCGATGCCATGACAAAAGTCGGCAAGGACGGCGTGATCACGGTCGAGGAAGCCAAGACCATGAACACCGAGCTGGACACGGTCGAGGGCATGCAGTTCGACCGCGGCTATCTGTCGCCGTACTTTGTGACCGATGCCGAGCGGATGGAAGCGGTGCTCGAGGATCCGTACATTTTGATCCACGAGAAGAAGGTCAGCAATATGAAGGACCTGCTGCCGCTTCTGGAGCAGATCGCGCGCAGCGGCAAGCCGTTGCTGATCATCGCCGAGGAAGTGGAAGGCGAGGCGCTGGCGACGCTGGTGGTGAACAAGCTGCGCGGCACGCTGAACGCCTGTTCGGTGAAGGCGCCGGGCTTCGGCGACCGCCGCAAGGCCATGCTGGAAGACATTGCCATCCTGACCGGCGGCAAGGCCATCATGGAAGAGACCGGCATCAAGCTGGAAGGCGTGCGGCTGGAAGACCTCGGCCGGGCGAAGCGCGTCACGGTGGATAAGGACAACACCACCATCGTGGACGGCGCCGGTTCGCAGAAGGCGATCGAGGGCCGCATCAAGCAGCTCCGCAGCCAGATCGAGGAGACCACCTCGGATTACGACCGCGAGAAGCTGCAAGAGCGGCTGGCGAAGCTGGCCGGCGGCGTGGCGGTGATCAAGGTCGGCGCGGCCACCGAGACCGAGATGAAGGAGAAGAAGGCCCGCGTGGAAGATGCGCTGCATGCCACTCGCGCGGCGGTCGAGGAAGGCATCGTTCCGGGCGGCGGCGTGGCCCTGCTGCGCGCGTCCAAGGCGATTGCCGCGATGAAGGGTGTGGGCGACGAGCAGATCGGCGTGGACATTGTGAAGCGCGCCTGCGAAGAGCCCCTGCGGCAGATCGTGGTGAACTCGGGCACCGAGGGCGCCATCGTGGTGGAGAAGGTGCGGGAGAACAGCAACCCGAACTTCGGCTTCAACGCGATGACCGACACCTATGAAGACCTGGTGGTGGCGGGTGTGATCGACCCGACCAAGGTGACCCGCTCGGCGCTCCAGAACGCGTCGTCCATCGCCAGCCTGATGCTGACCACCGAAGCCATGGTGGCGGAGATTCCGGAGAAGAAGCCGGCTCCGATGCCGGGCGGTCCGCACGGCGGCGAGATGGATTACTAGAAAGAAGTCAGGAGCCAGAAGTCAGAAGGCCGCGCTTCCGGGAAACCGGGGGCGCGGCTTTTTTTGTGTGCGGAGCGCCGGGCTATTCCGGCTGGTTCTTTCTTCCGGTCCCTACGATCCAATTTCGCAGCATGGCGGTGTAGGCGCGGGCGTCGCCGTCTTCGCGCAACTGCTCGACGGTGAAGCGCATTTTGCGCGCCCAATTGGGGTATTGCCAGGTGGTGCCGGGAAGGTTCTGCTGGGCGGTTTCCTTGGTCAGATCTTCCTCGTTGATACACAGCAACTGCGAGGGCGTGAGCGCCAGAAATCCCACGATGGCATGGTGCAGCGGCCCGATCAGTTCCGGGTAGGCATCCGCCGTCTGCGGCATTTCGGGAGGCAGCAGGTCGAGTCCGAATAGCAGGTCCAGCATCTTCTGCTTTTCCACGGCGCGCGCGGCGAACTGCGCGCGGTAGCCTTCGTCGTCGAGGATGCCCGCCGCGCGGCGCGCGTCGATATCGGCGCCCGTCCAGAATCCGGCCAGGGTCGGCAGATCGTGGGTGGTCGAGGATACCAGCGCCTGCCGGGGATAGTCGGCGTAGCGGCGGAATGCGCCGCGCTCGTCTTTTTCGAAATAGAACAGGCGGTAGCTCAGGATTCCGAACCGCGCGAGGGTTTGCCGCACCTCCGGCTCGACGGTGCCGAGATCTTCTCCGATCACCACCACCCGGTTGCGCACGCTTTCGAGCGCGAGGATGCGCAGGAAGTCTTCCGAAAGCTCGCGCACATAGGCGCCCTCGGTGGCATCGCAGCCGTCGGGGATCCAGTACAGGCGGAAGAGGCGCATGACGTGGTCCATCCGCAGTGCGCCGCCGTGGCGGCAGTTCTTGCGGATGGAATCGGCGAACAGCCGGTAGCCGTTCTCGCGGTGGCGCTCGGCGTTGGGGGGAGGGAAGCCCCAATCCTGCCCGCGCGGCGCGAAATCGTCCGGCGGGGAGCCCACGCGGCAGCCCGAGACGTAAAACGGGCGGTGGGCCCAGAGATCGGAGCCGAAACGGTCGGTCGCCAGCGCCAGGTCGTGATACAGCCCGATGGCCATGTGGCGGTCGCGGGCCCTTTGCTGGGCGCGGCGGAGCTGGATATCGATCTGCCACTGCACGTATTTCGGGAACATGACCGCGCGCCAATGGCGGCGGCGGAATTCGCCGGTGGCTTCCGAGTCCGGGCCGCGATACTCTTCCGGCCATTGGGGCCACATCCACACGTCCGGATCGCGCCGGTGCAGATGCTCATCCAGCGCGCAATAGGTGGCGAAGTCTTCGAGCAGCTTTCCCTCGCGTTCGGCGAATTCGCGAAATTCGCGGCTGCGCGCGGTGCCCGCGCGCCACTCCCTCAGGAACTGGACGAAGAGCAGCTTCAGGAAGCGCGATTTGAGGGCCGCCACGCGCTCGTATTCGACGAACGGAGCGCGGCGGAGGGCCTCGATTTCCCCGGCCACCTGCGGCGTGGCGCGCAGGCTCTGGGCGCGGCGGCTGCGGGCGAAATCGTCCATGCTCTCGATATCGAGATAGATGAAATTTTGATAGAACGTGCAATTCGGCAGGTAGGGGCTGGTGTTGAATGGCCGGCGGTTGTGAATGGCGTGCAGGGGGTTGAGCGCGACGAAGCTGGCTTCGAGTTCCTCCGCGACCCAGTCCACGATGGCGAGCAGGTCGTTGAAATCGCCGCAGCCCCAGTTACGCGCGCTGCGCACGCCGTACAGGCTGACGGCGATGCCGGCCGCGCGCCCTCCGCGGCCGAGGTGGGGCGGGCTCCAGGCGCGCTCCGGGGTCACGATGTAACGCGTGCGCGCACCGGCGCCGCCCACGGTGACGGCAATCTCGTGGTATCCGAGCGGCAGTTGGACCGGCAGGGCCACGCGCTTGCGCAGCCACGTGCGGCCGTCCATTTCGAGGGAAGCTTCCTGCGGCAGGTTCCAGAGGCTGGTTTCGAACTCGAGGGCGCCGCCGTCTTCGCGCTCGATGTGAAACCGCGCGGTCTCGCCCAGGGCGTCGGCGGGCACGCTCAGCGCCAGTTCCGCGGCTTCGCCTTCGCGGGCCACCACGGCGGGCGGCAGCAAACGCTCCCACTCCCGGCGCGTCCGCGCCGCGAGCGAGCGCTCGAGTCCGGCGCTATCCGCCGCCGCGATCCCCAGCGCGCCCAGGATGGCCTGCTTGGCCGAGGCCGGCGTGGAATGATAGCGTCCCCAGATATCCCAAAACCCCGGTTCGATTCCGCACAGGGCGGCGGCGCGATCGAGTTGCTGCTCGAAGCTGGCGGGCGACATGAAAGAAGAGAGCGGTAATTTTAATTCTACCGAAGGGCGCTACCGCCATGCGAAAATGAGCGTATGGATAAGCCCCTTGCCAGCGGCCCGGCCGAGCTGTTCACGCGCGTCGATAATTATTCCGTAGCCAACACGGCGGCGGCCCTGTCGGAAGGCATCGTGCTGACGACGCTGGACCGCGCGGTCAACTGGGCGCGCAAGAATTCCATCTGGCCCATGACGTTCGGCCTGGCCTGCTGCGCGATCGAGATGATGTCGATGAGCGCCTCGCGCTTCGACATCGCGCGCTTCGGCGCGGAGGTATTTCGCGGGTCGCCGCGGCAGTCGGACCTGATGATCATCGCGGGGCGGGTGTCGCAGAAGATGGCGCCGGTGATCCGGCACCTCTATCAGCAGATGCCCGAGCCGAAGTGGGCCATCTCGATGGGCGCCTGCGCGACATCGACCGGCGTGTTCAACAACTACTCCCTGGTGCCGGTGAACCAGGTGATTCCGATCGACGTGTTCGTGCCCGGGTGCCCGCCGCGTCCGGAACAGCTCATCTACGCGCTGATGCTGCTGCAAAAGAAGATACAGGGGCAGAGCGGGACGGTGAAGCAGGTGCTGAACCTGGCGTAGCCGCACTACACTTCGGCGACGACCTTCAGCAGGGCCTTCAGCGAAGTTTCCGTCGAGTACATTTTGCCGCGGCCCTCGGGATCGCGCCAGTGCGTTTCCAGCGAGAAGGTGCCGCGGTAGCCGTCTTTGCGCAGGGCGCGGATCTGCCCCAGGTTGTCGAATTCGCCGGTGCCCACCGCCGCCCAGGCCACCTTGCCCTCGGGTGTGTGCCGGAAGTCGCGCAGGTGGACGTGGAAGATGCGCGCGGGGTCGAGCTTGCGGTATCCATCGGGGAACGACTTCTCCCCGGACTCCCCGGCATTGTTCGGATCCCAGGTAATGCCCAGATTGTCTTCCTTGACGTGCTTGAGCAACTCGGCGGCCTGCGCGCCGGTGGCCACGTAGCCGCCGCCGATGTTTTCCACAGCCAGATGGAGCCCCTTCGCCCGCCGCGCGGCTTCGCGGGTGAGCTCGTAAATGCGCGCGTAGCTTTTCTCGGACGGCTCCGCGCCGTGCAGCATGAAGGTGAAGATGCGGATCTTGTCCGTGCCGAACGCCTTGGCGCGCTCCATCCCCGCATCGAGGAGCTTCCACTGCTTATCGAGCTGCGCCTGGCCTTCGGGCGTCTCCGGCGGCAGGGGGACCTTGAAAAATCCCGTGCCCTCTACCGATACCTGAATGGCATGGTCGTTCAGGATCTTGCGCGCCTCCTGAATCTTGTCCATGGGTTGCGAGGTGTTGTAGGGACCCCAGATGTTGCGGACCTCCGCCCAATGCAGGTTGTATTTCTGGAGGAACTTGGCGGCGGTGAGCACGTCGGGGTCGATTTCGTCGGTCAGAATGCCGAGCTTGATTTCGGAGAGCGGTAAGGCCCGCAGGGCGCGGGTCGAGAGAGCTGCGGCCAAAGGGAGCGCCAGCAGTTCGCGGCGAGTAGGGGAGTTCATCACCCGAAATTATAACGTAGGCTCTTCGACCACATCGAAATGGAAGCGCTCGGGCGGAAGCAGCGCCGCCTGCGGCGGAACCAGGCGCGACCATGTGCGGTAAGCCGTATCCGCCACGGTGGAGTTCAGGTAAAAGAGGAACTGGTTGGAGAAGCAGTCGATGGGCGGCGGCTGCCGGAACGTAAGCCGCAGCCCCACGGCGTTTTCCAGGACGACGCCGTGCGTGGGAACGGCCTTTTCGCGGAGCAGCGTGACGAAGCTGGCGTGCGGCCACACATCCGGATGAAGCAGGCGGCGCAGGGTGTCCTCGCCTTCGAAGGTGATCTCGCACTGCCGGATCCATTCGAGCACGGAATCGCCCCAGCACCATTGCGCGAGCAGGGTCCGGTAGCGGTCGGTGAGTTCCAGCGCCAGCTCGAATTTGCGCTGTTCGAGGACCTCCTGTTCGGCATCGCTGGGCCCCAGCATGTCTTCCGCCTCGACCAGCACCGACTGGAAATCGGCGGCCGGCTCCGGGCCGGGCGGCTCCGGGCTGGTGTGCACCAGCAGCGGGGGAAGTTCGTGGGTCCTTTCTCCCGGGATTTCGATGTACC
>JAJYLS010000291.1:0-3400 GCA_021787555.1 Acidobacteriota bacterium
GACTCGGATTGAACTTTACCTCAGAGAAGTCAATGAGACGCCAGCGGTCTTCCGCTGGAAATACAAGCTGGAGACACTGTCGGTAGTGTAGTTATTGATACATTATTTCGGAATCACTATACTAGTTTCTCCCACAGGCGCTGTTTCTCTTTCAGGTACTCGTCCACATGTTGCGGGTGCTCCCGGATGAACGCAACCGCCTCCTCGACCATTTCGCGGCCACGCGCCGGCCCCCAATATTCTTGCAGGGCCGGAAAATCGTCGAGGATCTCGTTGATAACCTGCCCGTGGCGCAGCGCCCAGGCCACGCTGTCCAGCGAGATGCGCGAGCCCGCAAGATAGTATCCGCCGTTGCGGTGTCCACGCGCGGATCTTGTAGCAGCTCCATAGCTAACGCCAGCTTACCGCGACCGCCGGTAGACGGCATTGGCTTCGGCGACGATCTCTTTTAGCGCCACGCCGGTTTCCTGCGCCAACTTGCGGCAATCTTCATATTCCGGCGCGTACGAACCCTCGCTACCAACCTTCATGCGCACCTTGCCATAGCGCGTCTCGACCTCGGTCCACGAGCGCGCCTGCACGCGGCGCTCGGCGGCGTACATCCGCAGGCCGAGCGTGGACGTTTCGGCGAAGACCATCTGCACCAGGGCGTCGCGATCCTCGGGCCGCGCGATGACGCGCAGCAGCGTGCCCGGACGGCCCTTCTTCATCACCAGCGGCTGCAGCGCCACATCCAGCGCGCCCGCGTTCAGGAGCCGCTCGCTGGCGTAGGCCAGAATCTGCGGGCTGAGGTCGTCGAGGTTGGCTTCGATCACCGAGACCATGACCGCCTCGCTCGCGCCGGCCGCTTCGCCCAGGATCACGCGCAGCACGTTAGCGTGCTCTTCGAAATCGCGCGTACCGGCGCCGTATCCGATGCACGAAATCTTCATCGGCGGCAGCGGCCCGAAGCCGCTTGCCAGCGTGGAGGCAACCGCGGCGCCGGTCGGCGTAGCCAACTCCAGCGCCGGACCGCGCGCGTACACCGGCGCGTCGATGAGCAGGCGCGCGGTGGCGGGCGCCGGCACCGGCAGCACGCCGTGCTCGGTTTTGACCGTTCCGCTGCCGAGATTGACCGGGGAACAGAAGACCGCCGTGACATCGAGCAAATCGAGCGCCACGCAGGCGCCCACGATATCGGCGATGGAATCCCAGGCGCCGACCTCGTGAAAATGCACCTTTTCGACGGGCACCCGATGCACCTCGGCTTCGGCCGCACCGAGCCGCCGGAAAACCGCGACGGCGTGGCTCTTCGCGCGATCGGAAATCGCGGCGCCCTCGATCATGCCGACGATCTGCGAAAGATGGCGGTGGGGCTGCGGCTCGTTCGCTTCCACGGTGAACTTCGTGGCGGCGATGCCGCGCCGCTTCACCTTATCGAAGGAAACCGCGGCGCCGGCATCGAGCGACGCGATGGCGCGCGCAATCGAGGTTTCGTCCGCGCCGGCATCCGCCAGCGCGCCCACCAGCATATCGCCGCTGATGCCGGAGAACGCATCGAAATAGCAAATCAGGCTCACGCGTCCTCATTGTACTGCCGCACACCCTCGCGATTGGCCCGCAACCTGCTTCCGCCTTCGCCGATGCGCATGCTCGCGGCTATTTTTGCGCTCGCGTGCTCCGGGTGGGCGCAGTTCAAGAGCACGGTTCCGCTGGTGGTTGCGCCCACCACGATCACCGATTCCAAAGGCCGCTATGTCGACGGCCTCACAGGGGCGGACTTGATCCTGTACGACAACAATGTGCCGCAGAAGACACAGATGGATTGGATGGCGTATCCGATTTCGCTGGTGGTGGCGGTAGAGACGGGCGCCAATTCCGGCGCGGTCCTCGACAAGCTTGGCGGCAGCGGAATCCTGTTCACGGACCTGCTGGCGGCGTATGGCGGCGAGACCGCGGTCCTCTCGTTCAGCGACGCGGTCGCGCTGCAGCAGGATTTCACGCCGGATTCCACCCCCGTGGTGCACGCGCTGCGGATGCTGCGCAAAGAGGGCGGCAACGCCTGCATGCTGGATGCCCTCGAACGGGCACTCACGATGCTGGCGCGGCGCCCCGCGGCGCGGCGGCGCATCATCCTCATGATCGCCGAGAAGCGCGACCGCGGAAGCGAGGCCAAACTCGTGGAAGTGATGGCGCAGGCGCAGCGCCTCAACACCGCCGTGTATTGGCTGACCTATTCGCCGTTCCTCGAACCCTTCACGGTGAAGCCGAAAACCGCGGAGGATACCAAGCCCGAAGCCAAGCGGATCAAGATGCCGAAGTGCGCCTGGTGCGAAAAGCCCGACGACAGCGCCGTTCCGCCGGACCTCGGTCCCGGCGGCATCACCTATGCGATCGGCGAGTTGGCGCGGCTGCACAAGCCCGATCTGGCGGCCCTGTTCGCCGCGACCACCGGCGGCCGCACCATGAGCTTCCTGAAGAAGAGCGCGCTCGAAGACGCCATTCAGGCGATCGGCGAAGAGGTGCATAGCCAGTACATCCTGACGTTTCAGCCGCAGGCCGCGGAGCCCGGCGAATTCCACGCTCTCCGGGTGGTGGTAAGGAACCGCCCGGAACTGCGCGTGCGGACGCGCCAGGGGTACTGGGCGGTCCAATGAGCCGGGCGATCTCTGCTATTCTATAGAACTAACCCATGCACATCCGAAAGCAACGTTTGTTGACTCCTGGCCCTACGCCTCTCTATCCGCCGGCATTGCATGCGATGATGGCGTCGGATATCCACCACCGCACGGAGGATTTCCGCAAAGCCTATCGCTCGTGCCTCACCGACCTCAAGGAAGTCATGGGAACTTCGCATGACGTCCTCATGTTTGCGGCGTCCGGCACGGGCGCCATGGATGCCTCGGTATCGAACCTGTTTTCGAAGGGCGATAAGGTGATCGTCTGCGCCGCCGGAAAATTCGGCGAGCGCTGGGCGGAGATTGCCAAAGCCTACGGGCTCGAGGCCAACGTACTCAGCGCGCCCTACGGGCAGGTCGTCTCCGCCGGGCAGGTCCGCGAGGCGCTTGCCAAGGAACCCGCCACGCGTGGGGTGTTCGTGCAGGCGTCGGAAACCTCCACTGGTGCGGTCCACGACGTCCGCGGGATGGGGCAGGCCATTTCCAAAACGGACGCCATCTTCGTGGTGGACGCTATCACCGGGCTCGGCACGATGCCGCTTGACATCGATGGCTGGGGCCTCGACGTGGTCATCGGCGGCTCGCAAAAAGCCTTCATGATTCCGCCGGGACTGGCCTTCATGGCCATCAGCCCGAAGGCCTGGAAACTTGCCGAGAGCGCCACGCTGCCACATTATTATTTCAATCTGAAGAAAGAGAAGAAGAGCGGCGATGCGGGCGAATCGAGCTGGACGCCCGCGACC
>JAJYLS010000291.1:3410-7253 GCA_021787555.1 Acidobacteriota bacterium
GCTGGCGCGGGCCACGCGCGCGGCGGTCACCAGGATCGGGCTCGAGTTGTTCGCGCCGGATTCGCCGGGCTCTTCGGTCACCGCGGTCAAGGCGCCGGCCGGGATGGATTCGGGCGTGATCGTCAAGGAATTCCGCAACCGTTTCGGCGCGATTATCGCCAACGGCCAGGGGACGATGAAGGGGAAGATTTTCCGCATCGCCCACCTGGGCTATTTCGATTTTGCGGACCTGTTCGCCGTCATCGCCGGACTGGAAATCATTTTGAATGCCAACGGGTTCCCGGTGTCGTATGGGACGGGCGTCGCCGCCGTTCAGGAAATCTACGAATCCGCCGCCGTGAAGCCCGCAACCGTAAGCGCGTAGCCGATAGCTGGCAGCCAAGAGCTGACAGCCAAGAGCCGAGATTTATGAACATCCTTATTGCCGAGCCCATGGCCCCGGCGGGAATCGAGTTATTCCGAACGCAACCGGGCTGGAATGTGATCGTTTCGAATCCGAAGGAGTACGCGAAGCACCTCGCGGACGCCGATGCCCTTTTGGTGCGCAGCGCCGTGAAGGTCAACGAATCGGTGCTGTCGCAAGCGCCGAAGCTGCGCGTTATCGGGCGCGCGGGGGTGGGGGTGGACAACGTGGACCTGGAGGCCGCCACCGCCGCGGGCGTTCTGGTGATGAACACGCCCGGGGGCAACGCCATCTCGGTCGCCGAGCAGACCTTGGGCTTCATGCTCGCCATGGCGCGACACATTCCCCAGGCCAACAACTCCACACGCGCGGGCAAGTGGGAGAAGAAGAAGTTCATGGGGAACGAATTGCGCGGCAAGACGCTGGGCGTCATCGGGCTCGGCAGCATCGGCCGCGAGGTGGTCAAGCGCGCGCGGGCGTTCGAGATGCGCGTGGTGGCTCACGACCCGTACGTCACATCGAAAATCGCCCAGGATGCCGGCGCGGAACTGGTGGAGCTCTGCGCGCTCTACGCCGCCAGCGATTACATAACGCTGCACGTCGCGGCCACGCCTGAAACCACCGGGATGCTCAATCGCCAGGCGTTCGAGCAGATGAAGACCGGCGTGCGCATCGTCAATTGCGCCCGCGGCGAACTGGTGGACGAAGCCGCGCTGGCCGAAGCGATCGCGTCCGGCAAGGTGGCGGACGCCTCGCTGGATGTGTTCGCTCACGAGCCGGTGCCGGCCGGCTACCCGGTTCTCCAGAGCGAGGCCGTGCTCGCCACGCCGCATATCGGGGGCTCCACGGAAGAAGCGCAGGAGATCGTGGGGGTGCGCATCGCCCAGCAGGTTGTGGAGTACCTGAAGAGCGGAGTTGCCATCAATGCCGTCAACATGCCGGCCCTCTCGCCGGAGCAATACCGCGCGCTGGGCCCCTACGCCACGCTGGCCGAGCGGCTGGGCAATTTCGCCGCGCACGTGGCCTCGGGCAATCCGCGCAGCGTACGGCTGACCTACTTCGGCCACATCGCCGACAACAACACCAACCTGCTGCGGAACGCGGGCCTCGCCGGCGCGCTCAAACGCTCCACTTCGAGGACCGTAAACATGGTCAACGCCATGCAGATTGCGGGGCAGCGCGGATGGGACGTGGTAGAAAGCCACGAGAAGCGCTCGGTTCACACCGATTCCATCCGCCTTGAGGTGGAGACCGATACGGGGATCACCGCGGTCGAGGGCGCGGTGGCGCTGGAGAAGCCGCGACTCACCAAGGTCGACGGCATCTATTGCGAAGCGCCGCTCTCCGGCTTCCTCGTTTTCATGAAGAACCAGGACGTGCCCGGGGTCATCGGGCATGTGGGCACCGTGCTCGGGCGCAACCGCATCAACATCGCCAATTTCTCCCTGGGCCGGCGCGACGCGCCCACGGTTCCCGGCGAGCCGCTGGAAGCCGTGGCGGTGGTAGAGACGGACGAGCTTGTCACGGAAAGCGTGCTCGCTCAACTGCGCGAGAACCCGGCGGTGAAATTCGCGCGTTCGGTGAAGCTGTAAGGCCAGCGGGCGACGGCTTCTTACACCTGTTCCCGCAGCCTGTCGAGGAAGTGATAGAGCGCCACCCCGACCACGCTGTTGAGCACGGCGAACAGGAGCGTGCGCTGGATATCGAAGGCCACCTGCTGGTTGAGCAGGGCGCGCGCGAGCACCCAGTAGAAGAACTGGTGAAAGATGAAAAAGAAGAAGGCCAGCAGCAGCCGGATGAAAGCGTGATCCACGTCGATCCGCAGTCCCACCGACGCGGCGAAATATCCGACCAGGGTATCCACGATGCCGAACATCCCCAGAGGGTTTTTCGAGAGTGAATCCTGCGCCAGGCCCACCAGCGCGCCGATCATGAGCCCGTTGATCTGGCTGCGGCGCATGAAGGCGAAGTACACCACCACCAACAGCGGCATCTCCACGAAGCCCAGCGGCTCGAAGAACAGCGGGACGTAGACCTGGAACAGGATGGCGGCCAGGGGCACGGCGAACAGCACCCATGCGCGGAAGCGGGAGACCTGCCCCTCGCGCTGGCTGGAGAGGAGCATGCGCTCGGTCGAGTAGCTCATTGTTTGCCCGCCCCGAGGGGGCCGGGCGCCTTCGGCGCAGGGGCCTTGGTTGGGGGCCGGGGGCCGGGGGGCGCGGCAGCAGCCGGATTTGTGGCGGGTGCGGTCTTGGGTTGAGCGGCCGGCGCCGCGGGCCCAGCGCTCTGCGGAGCCGGCTTCACCGGCGACGGGGCCGGCCCGGTGATTCCCAGTCTGGTAAAATCCGGCGGCTTGGTGCCCGGCGGGCCTACGCCATAAGTGTGATTCTCCGCCTGGCCGAGCGCCTCATACTCGGCGCGCAGTTTGTCCGCGGCCGTCGAGGGCCCGGCGGGCAGCGTGCCCGCCGGTTGTGCGGGCTCGGCCTGCTGATTCGCTGCCCGCGGCGGCGGAGGCGCCACGTACACCGGCTGGTTGGTGGCGCGCACCGGCGGGATGTCCTCGTGCACCCCCGAAAGGATAATCAGCACATCTTCAAGCCCATGCTGCAATCCGCTGGGCTCCAGCCAGATCTGCTTGAAGGACTGCCCGTTCCGCACCGCTTTAACCGTTCCCACCGGCAGGCCGCGCGGAAAAATGCGGTCGTCGCCCGAGGTATAGAACCACTCGCCCACTTCGACCTTCTCCTCGGTGGGCACGTAGTCCACGTGGCAGAGCGGCTCGCCCTGTCCCTTCAGCGTGCCGCGCGCGCCGCTCTTCTGGCCGATGACGCCGGCGGCGAACTCGGGATCGTTCACCAGCACCACTTCAGAAGCCGTCGGATACGCGGCCACGACTTTGCCCACGATTCCATCCGGGGTGACCACGCCCATGCCGCGCATCACGCCGTCGCCGGTGCCGCGGTTGACGAACACGATTTTCGAATTGAACCCCGCGCCGACGCTGATCACGTTGGCCGCCACCATCTTCGAAGGCGACTGCTGCTGGAAGACTTCGAGCGCCTTGGCGCGCTCCGCCGTGGCCAACTGGTTCTTGAGAAAAATATTCTCCATCTTCAGCCGGCCCAACTCGTCGCGCAGCCGGCGGTTGTCTTGGTCGGCCTTATGCAGCGTGACGTAATCGCGCACGAATCCGATGCTGCCGCCGCGCACCCATTCGATGAGGCGCGCCGCGGGGGTGACCGCGGTAACCGTCCACACCCGCACCAGCCGCACGTCCTGATCGTTCTTCACCTGAACGGCCAGCAGGACAAGCTGCGCGAAAATCACCAGCAGGAGAACGGTGATGTTGCGGTAGCGGTTGAGAAAGGACTCCATGACGACCGAGAAGCCAGGAGTCAGGAGCCAGAAGTCAGAATCGCGCGGGTTTCTCCTGACTTCTG
>JAJYLS010000292.1 GCA_021787555.1 Acidobacteriota bacterium
GACCTGTACGAATTCCGACAGGTGATCTCCGTCGACGGCCGCCCCGTGCAGTCCGAAGAAAGCGCGCGCCACGCCCTCTCGCTCGGGCTGCGCTCCGCCGATGACCGCATCCGCAAGCGCATGTTGGAGGATTTCGCCAAGCACGGTCTGGTCGACGTGGCCACCGATTACGGCATGATCCTCTTGGCCTTCACCCGGCGCGGCCAGGCGCAGATGCAGATCGGGCTGAAGGGCGAATCCACCGTGGGGACCGATCCCGTTGTGGCGCTTGACTGGCGCCAGACCACTGCCGCCGGCGGCGAACTCGCGTTTCACGGCCGCGTCGCGGCGCGCCATCCCCTCCAGGGCATCCTCTGGGTACGCAAGTCCGACGGCCTGCCGGTCCGCATCCAGACTTGGGCGGACTACCTCGCGCCCGGCCAAGTGATCCGCGACGAGGCCACCATCGATTACGTCATGTCCTCGCACGGCTTCCTCGCGCCCGTTTCGGTGGTGCACCGCCACCTGGTCAACCAGCACCTGGTCACCGAGAATCTCTATCACTATGCACCCTTCAAATTGTTCAGCGCCGACGCCGATATCAAGTTCACTACAATTCCCGACGAGGCGGCGCCAAAGAAATGACCAATGTCCTCTACCTGCACGGTTTCGCCTCGGGGCCGTCCTCCAGTAAAGCGCAGTATTTCCGCGAGCGCCTGCAAGCGGCCGACGCCCGCGTCGAGATTCCGGACCTCGCCGCCGGCGATTTCGAGCACCTCACCATCACCAGCCAGTTGCAGGCGATCGAGCGCACCGCGGCCGCGCGCCCGCTTCCGCTGATCGGCTCCAGCCTGGGCGGCTATCTCGCCGCGCTCTACGCGGCGCGGCATCCCGAAGTGCCGCGCGTGGTGCTGCTCGCTCCGGCTTTCGGATTTCCCCATCGCTGGCTCGCCGAACTGGGTGGTGTGACCGCTGCCGAATGGCGCCGCACGGGCAAGTTGCGCGTCTTCCATTACGGCGAGAATCGCGAGCGCGACCTGGCCTACGATCTCATCGAAGACGGCGCGCGCTACGAGGATCACCCCGCCATCGGCCAGCCCGCGCTGGTGATCCACGGCGCGCGCGACGCCTCCGTGCCGGTGCGCTACTCGGAAGAGTTCGCTTGCGGGCGGCCCAACGTGACGCTGGAGATCGTCAATTCCGATCACCAGTTGCTCGACGTGCTCGAGTGGATGGGTGAAAGGGTCGAAAAGTTCCTGTTCAGCGATTCAGGACAATAACCGTCCAGACCTGACCGTTGGGGCTGTGTATTTCCTGCCACCCGCTCAGGCTGCGGGTCTCCAGGGCGGCGGATACCGCATCGGTGAACGTCAGCCCCCCGTGCATGTCACCCACCACCGCTCCGACGGGCAGAGCCCGCGCTTCGCGCTGGCTGGCTACCCGCGTGATAATGGCGGACAAATCGACTTGCAAGGCAAGCCCGGATAAGCGTTCCGGAATGCCTGCCGGTTCCGGGTCTTCCATACCCTTATTGTCCCCTCGCTTCCTACCCGGATGCAAAGCACGTCATATGCCGAACTGTGCGGAAGCGCGCCCCGGCCAATCCCGTGCACCCCTGCTAGCGGTATGCTTCAGGTGTTTCTTATCGCAATCTTATTTGGAGTCTTCAACTTAACGGCGAGCGTCAAGGCGAGCCCGGACCCCAGTGCCGACCCGCAGCAGGCGTCCTGGGGGGTTCTGGACCACGAACTGGCGCACGGCAATCTCGATCACAAGCTGGAAGCGCTGGCGGCGCTGGCCACCATTCCCGGCACCAACGACCAAGCCGTGAAGCGTGTGGAAGGCGCGCTCCGGGATTCCGACGCTCAGGTCCGCCAAGCCGCCTGCCTGGCACTGGGCCAGATGAAAGCCAAACAGGCGGCGCCCTATTTGAAGCAAGCGCTGGACGACACCGGCGAAGTGGCTTTCGCCGCGGCCAAAGGGCTCACCGACATCGGCGACCCCAGCGGCCAGGACATGCTGATTGCGGTGCTGGCGGGCCAGCGCAAGGACACCCCCGGCATTCTGACGAACGCCATGCGTGAGGCCAGGAGGAGGCTGCGGCATCCGCAGGGCCTGATTTTCGATGGCGCGGAAAACGCCACCGGCGCCATGTTCGGCCCGGCCGGAATGGCGTTCACGGCGGCCCAGGACACGATGGATTTGAAAGGCAAAGGCACCCCAGGCCGCGCCGCGGCGGTAGCCTACATTGCCAAGGAGCACTCGCCTTACTCGGAGACCCTGCTCGAATGGGCGCTCAGCGACGACAGTCCCGCCGTGCGCGCGGAAGCCGCCAAAGGCCTGGGCAAGTGCGGCAATGCGGGAAGCATCCCGAAACTCCAATTCCTGCTGACGGACGATCGTACCCGCGTCAGAACAATGGCGGCGGCGGCGATCATCCGGATCATATCGGGAGGAGCCGCGGACGAGGCTTTGCGGTCGAAGGGCAAGTAGTGCACCGGGGCGGGGCGATTCGCCTGTCCCACCTGCGCTAAGATCGAACCGTGGCCATGCGCCGCTCCGGCACAGCCGATCTTCCGCTCCACGGCGGGCGCGTGCCCGCCTGGCTCGCCGAGCGCATGACGCGGCTCGGCACGGCCCTCTCGGAAGTCGTGCTGCGCCATTACGGCCCGCAGGAGCTGCTCTCGCGCCTGAGCGACCCCTTCTGGTTCCAGGCTTTGGGCTGCGTGATGGGCATGGACTGGCACTCCTCCGGCATCACCACCTCGGTGCTGGGGGCTCTCCAGCGCGGCCTGAACCCGCGTGCCGCGGAGCTGGGCATCTACATCTGCGGCGGGCGCGGCCGCCATTCGCGCCGCACGCCGGACGAACTGCGCGCCGTGGGCGACACCACCGGGCTCGACGGCGAGGCGCTGGCGCGCACCAGCCGGCTCACCGCCAAAATCGACAATACCGCCATCCAGGACGGTTTTCAGCTCTACCTGCACACCTTCATCGTGAGCAAGGCGGGCGATTGGGCGGTGGTGCAGCAGGGCATGAACGGAGCCACGGGAATGGCCCGCCGCTATCACTGGCACTCCGCGGCGGTGCGCGACTTCACCTGCGCCCCGCACACCGCCATTGTGGGCGAGCCGCAGGGCGATATTCTGAACCTGGTGGATGCCGGCGCCAAACCGGCGCAGGGCGCGCTCATCGAAATCGCCGCCCGCGCGCCCGAGGCCAATCTCGCGGAATTCCGCAAGCTGGTGCTGCCCCGCCACCATGACGTGCGTGCGCGCGACGTGGACCTGCGGCGCCTGGGTGCGGTTTTGGCCGTGGCCTACGAGCGCGACCTCCGCGATTTCGCCGGGCTGCTGCTGACCGAAAATCTCGGCCCGCGCACGCTTCAATCGCTGGCCCTGATGGCCGAAGTGGTGCACGGCACGCCCACGCGCTTCTCCGACCCCGCGCGCTTCTCGTTCGCCCACGGAGGCAAGGACGGCCACCCGTTTCCGGTGCCGCTCAAGACCTACGACGAATCCATCGCCGTGCTGCGCCGCGCTCTCGATGCGGCGCGCGTGGGCGATGCGGATAAACTCGATGGCTTCGCGCGGCTGGAGCGGTTTACACGCGCGGTGGAGCGGAACGCGGTCCCGGAGGCGCATTTCGCGGCGGCGATGCAGCATGAGCGGCGGATCTCGCCCTCGCTCGGAGGCCGGACCGCCGCGGGGCCGGCGCCTCCAGAACAGTTACGGCTGTTTTAAGGACCGTGGCGCGCTTCGCGTGCCAGGACAGGCGAATCGCCTGTCCCACCTCTACGCCAGCGCGTCCTTGCAGAACTTGAGGCACTTGCCGATCTCCGCCATGGTGCTGGAGCCTTGCGGGATGTGATATTCCAGCTCGATTCCGGCGGGGAACTTGTAGCGATCCTGCCGCATCATCAGCAGCACTTGTTTGAGGGGTGTGTCGCCTTCGCCCCACGGCATGTTCTGGCCGCCGTTCTTGGCGGACTTGCGGTCCTTGAGGTGCAGATTCGTGATGCGCTCGTGGTACTTCTGGATGAACGGAATGGGTGATTCGCTGGTGGCCGCCATGTAGTGGCCCACGTCGAACTGGATTCCGTTGTACTTCGATTGCGCCAGCGCGGTGTCCCAACTGTGGAAGTTCACCTGGGTGTGATTGTGATACCCGATCATCATCTTGCGCTTGGCGGCATACTCGCCCAGTCGCTTGGAAAGCTCCGGATCCCGGGGCAGCTCGGTGGTGATGCCGTCGGCGCCCAGCGCCTCGGCGGCGTTGAAATAGTAGGCCAGCTCCGCCTCGGGCGTGTTGACGTTGTAGGATGCCATGCGGAACGCGTACATGTGCACGCCGGCTTTGCGGTACATTTCGCGCAGCGCCCTGTACTTGTCCATGGGCGCCGAGATGCGCCACTGTTGCAGCTCCTCGGCCTGCTTGCGGCGTTCCTCCAACTGCTCGGGCGTGGGGCGCGCGCGCCGCCCCGGACGCTGGTTGGGCACGCTGCCGGCCATGCGCGTGGGCGTCTTTGGACGCGGGCCGATGGGCGCTCCGGCGTAAGCCTCCACGCGAATATCCTGCATCTCCACCGCGCTGATCCCCAACTGGACCAGGTTGTTGAGGATCTCGTCCGCCGGGAGCGGCATGTCGCGGAAGGTAACGGGCGAAATAATGATTCCGATCTGCACCCCGCCGTACTTCGAGTCCGGTTTTGCCAACAGCTTGCCGGCTGGAAGCGCAGCCAAGGCGATCTTACCAAAGTCTCTTCTTGTGAACATCATGGTTGCCCCAGTGTAGCGCCGTGCAGCAGCGCATCCAAGCGCATATTCCACCCACAAGAGAGTGGTGTTATTCTGGTGGCGGAGGAGCTTATGATTGTCGGCGTACCCCGGGAGATCAAAGATCACGAGACGCGCGTCGGCCTGGTGCCCAGCGGCGTCACCGCCTTGCGCGAAGCGGGCCACGAGGTGCTGGTGGAATCGCATGCCGGCGAGGGCAGTTCCATAACCGACCGCGAGTACATGCAGGCCGGCGCCCATATCCTCGACCACGCCGCCGATGTGTGGAACAAGGCCGAGCTGGTGGTGAAGGTGAAGGAGCCGCAGCCGGCCGAATATCCCTTCTTCCGTCCCGGCCTGATCCTCTTTACTTATCTCCACCTCGCGCCGTTGCGCGAGCTGACCGACCGCCTGCTGGATGCGCGCGTGAACGGCGTGGCCTACGAAACCGTAGTGGAGCCGGATGGCTCGCTGCCGCTGCTCACGCCGATGAGCGAAGTGGCCGGCCGCATGGCCGTGCAGGTGGGCGCGCAATATCTGGAAAAGCCCAACGGCGGCCGCGGTCTGCTGCTGGGGGGCGTACCCGGCGTGGCGCCGGCTAACGTGGTGATCCTGGGCGGCGGCATCGTGGGGACCAACGCCACCAAGATGGCGCTCGGCCTGGGCGCGCACGTCACCGTCATCGACCGCAGCCTCAACCGCCTGCGCGAACTGGACGACATCTTCAACGGCCAGGTGGTCACGCTGGCCTCCAACGCCTGGACCATCGGCGAAAACCTCAAGATCGCGGACCTGGTGATCGGCGCGGTGCTGATTCCCGGCGCCTCGGCTCCCAAGCTGGTGAAGCGCGAGACGATCGCCACCATGAAACGCGGCGCGGTAGTGGTGGACGTGGCCATCGACCAGGGCGGCTGCTTCGAGACCTCCCACGCCACCACCCACACCGAGCCCATCTACCTGGTGGACGGCGTGATCCATTATTGCGTCTCGAACATGCCCGCCGCGGTGCCGCACACCTCGACTTTCGCGCTGACCAACGCGACGTTCCCCTACCTGCTCGAACTGGCCGACCGCGGCCTGGAACGCGCCTGCGAGCGGCATCCGGCCCTCCGCGAAGGCGTCAACACCTATGCCGGCTACGTGACGCACCGCGGCGTGGCCCAATCCCAGGGCCGCCAGTGGCGGGAACTGGCGAACGTAGGGTGAGGATTCCGCCGCGTGGTGTTAAGGCGTTGACGTGCCTTGGGCACACCAGCTCATGCACGTGCGCGGCCCTCCGGAGCCGCCTCGCCGCTCGCTCGCGCAGCAAGCGGGCATAGAGAGCTGGCGCGCTACACCAGGAGTTCCTGCTCTCACCCCGGGTGTATCATCGGAAGCGTGGGACAGCAAGCCGCCGAACAACTGCAAATTCAGTCCTCTCCGCTGACTGCCCTCACCGAAGAGGAAAAGTTCTTCCGGTCCACCGTGCGTAAGTTTGCGCGCGAGGAGATCCAGCCGCACGTCCGGGAAATGGATGAAGCCGGCGTGTTCCGCAAGGACCTCATCCGCCAGTTCTTCGATCTGGGCCTTATGGGGATCGAGATCCCCGAGGAATACGGCGGCCAGGGCGGCACTTTTTTTCAGGCAGTGCTGGCGGTCGAAGAGCTTTCCGCGGTCGATCCGTCCGCCGGCGTCGTCGTGGACGTCCAGAACACCATCTGCAACAACGCCCTGCTGCGCTGGGCCACCGCGGAGCAGAAAGCCAAATACCTTCCGCGCCTCGCCTCCAATACGGTGGCGTCTTACGCGCTCTCCGAAGCCGGCTCGGGCTCGGACGCCTTCGCCATGGCCACCCGCGCCGAAGACCGCGGCGATCATTTCCTCCTCAACGGCCGCAAGCTGTGGATCACCAACGCCGCCGAGGCCGGCTTCTTCCTGCTTTTCGCCAACGCCAACCCCGGAGCCGGATACCGCGGCGTCACCGCCTTCCTGGTCGAGCGCGAATTTCCCGGGTTCCAGGTTGGCAAGAAGGAGGACAAGCTCGGCCTGCGCGCCTCTTCCACGTGCGAGCTGATTCTGGACAACTGCCGCGTGCCGCGCGAAAACGTTATGGGCGAAGTGGGACAGGGCTACAAGATCGCCATCGAAACGTTGAACGAGGGCCGCATCGCCATCGGCGCGCAGATGATCGGTCTGGCCCGCGGCGCGCTCGAGCACGCCGTCGCCTACGCCAAAGAACGCAAACAATTCGGCAAGACCATCGGTGAGTTCCAGGGCGTACAGTTCGAGCTGGCCAAAATGGCCACCGAGCTCGAAGCCGCCCGTCTCCTGGTTTACAACGCCGCCCGCCTGCGGGATGCCCGCCTGCCGTTCGTCACCGAAGCGGCCATGGCGAAATATTACAGTTCTGAAATCGCCGAGAAGGCCGCTTCCAAGGCCATCGAGGTGCATGGCGGCGTCGGGATCACCAAGGATTATCCGGTCGAAAAG
>JAJYLS010000293.1 GCA_021787555.1 Acidobacteriota bacterium
ACGTCGTCTTCCAGAATGCAGCCGGTGTATACCGAAACATTGTTCTGGATCTTGACATTGTTGCCAATGACCACATCCGGCGAAATCACGACGTTCTGCCCGATATTGCAGCGCTCGCCGATGCGGCAGTTTTTCATGATGTGACTGAAATGCCAGATCCTGGTGCCGGCCCCGATGACGCACGGCTCATCGATGTATGCGGATTCGTGAACGGTGAAATCAGACATAAGAGTTATCTGCACGCGAACCCCACGACACATGGGACCGTGAGATCCGCGATATTGGGACACAGGGCAATCGATCTGCCAATCCCAACATCTATGGAGGTTCAGCCGCTTTGCCGGATTTCAACCCGCGATGCCGACGAATAAAGGCCAACACACAGGTGTTTGCGGGTGCAAAAGATTCGGAAACTTTTCTCCAAAAGAGGACCGGAACGGGCAGGGAGTCTATTCGTCCGTCACGCAGCCCAGGCTGGCGTTCTTCACCAGGCGGATGTATTTCGCGAGGGTGCCGCGAGCGGCTTTGTAGGGCGGCATCTTCCAGGCTTTCCGCCGGCCGGCCAGTTCGTCCGCGGTCAGGGCCACATCGAGGGATTTTTTCGGGGCATCGATGGTGACGATGTCGCCGTCCCGGATCAGTGCAATCGGTCCGCCTTCCTGGGCCTCGGGAGTTACATGCCCGACGATGAAACCGTGCGAGCCTCCCGAAAAGCGCCCATCCGTGATGAGGGCAACGTCTTTGCCCAAGCCTGCGCCCATGATCGCCGAAGTGGGCGTCAGCATTTCCGGCATGCCGGGCCCACCCTTGGGGCCCTCGTAGCGAATCACGATCACATCGCCCTTGTGGATTTCCTTGCGCTCCAGCGCCGCCAACATGAGTTCCTCGGAATCGTAAACGCGTGCCGGCCCCGAAAAGCGCAGGCCCTCCTTGCCCGTGATTTTGGCGACGGCGCCTTCGGGCGCCAGATTTCCCCGCAGGATCTGGATATGGCCAACCGGCTTCAAGGGGTTGGCGAATGAGCGCACAATCGGCTGGCCGGGCGAAAGGTCCGGCAGAGAACTGAGGTTCTCGGCCAGGGTCTTGCCCGTTACAGTGATGCAACCTCCGTCGAGGGCGCCCTCTTTCAGCAGCAGTTTCATGACGCCGGGAATGCCGCCGACGTTGTGCAGATCCTCCATGACATACGAGCCGCTCGGTTTGAAATCCGCCAACAGCGGCACACGGTCGCTCACCTTTTGAAAGTCGTCAATGGACAACCGCACGTCCACGGAGCGCGCCATGGCGAGCAGATGCAGCACGGCATTGGTCGATCCGCCCAGCGCCGAAACGACGGTCATGGCATTCTCGAATGCCGCGCGGGTCATGATGTCGCGCGGCTTGATGTCGAGTTCCAGCAGGTTCTTGATCGCGGCCGCGGCTTTGGAGCACTCCGCCACTTTGAGCAGGTCTTCCGCGGGCGTCGATGCGCTGTAAGGGAGCGACATGCCCAGCGCCTCGATGGCCGATGCCATGGTGTTGGCCGTGTACATCCCTCCGCAGGCGCCGGGTCCTGGACAGGCGTGCCTCACGATGGCCCGCCGCTGGTTGTCGTCGATGTTCCCTGCCAGGTACTCGCCATAGGACTGGAACGCGGAGACTATGTCGAGCTTGTGCCCATTATCGTGGCCGGCACGGATGGTGCCGCCATAAATCATCAGGGATGGCCGGTTCAGCCGGGCCATCGCCATAATGCACCCGGGCATGTTCTTGTCGCAGCCGGGAATCGAGATGTTGGCGTCATACCACTGCGCCGCCATTACGGTTTCGATGGAATCCGCGATCAATTCGCGCGACTGGAGGGAGAAGCTCATGCCCTCCGTTCCCATCGAGATGCCATCGCTGACGCCGATGGTGTTGAAGCGCAAACCGACCAGGCCGACAGCGGCCAGGCTCTCTTTCACCTTCTCCGCCAACTGGAGGAGGTGCATGTTGCACGGATTCCCCTCGAACCAGACGCTGGCAATGCCGACCTGCGGCTTGTCCATGTCCTCTTCGCGAAAGCCGGTGGCATAGAGCATTGCCTGCGATGCACCCTGAGACCTCGGTTGAGTGATGCGGGAACTGAATCTATTGAGTGGAGCAGCCATATCGATTCATCATAACCGGTTGCAGCATCGGCGGTAGTGGAGCAGCCAAACCAAACGGACATTCTTACGCAACCTTCCGGCGGTGACGGCGCGGTTGGAGGGCCGCGACCTCGGCTCCGCCATGGACGAGATCAAGGACCGCCGGTTTAAGGAAGTAAAGTTACCGCAAGGAACGGAAATCGAATTCGGTGGGCTTTACCAGATGCAGCGAGAATCCTTTCTCGGGTTGACCCAGGTGCTGGTCGGTTCCATCCTGCTGATTTTCATCATCCTGGTGTTCGAGTTCCGCTCCTTCTCGCACCCCATCGCAATTCTGATCGCGACGATCCTGTGCTGGTCTGGCGCGCTGGCGGCGGCGCCTGCGGCCCATTGTGATGACCACGCTGGCGACCATTTTCGGCATGCTGCCCCTGGCGTGGGGCGTGGACTCCGGCGCTCAAATGCTACAGCCGCTCGCCATCGCCGTGATCGGCGGCGTGACGGTTTCCATGGTTCTCTCGCTGCTGATCACCCCCGTGCCGTTTTATCTGCTCCGCAGCCGCGAGCTATAGAGACGCCATTGTGCTTTGTCCGAAATTCGGTGGGCGAGCACCTATGCTTCCGGGCAAAAACAGAGGCGAAGTATTGACTGGTGGAGAAGCCACAGCTTTGCGCGATTTCGCTGATCGATGCCATGGCGGAGTCGCGCAGCAACTTCTCCGCAAGCTCCAGCCGGCGGTCGTTGAGGAATTGCAGGGGCGTCCGGTTCACCAGCCGTTTTACGACCTGGATGAACTGGGTCACACTCAAGCCGCACGAACTCGCCATCTCAGGAATTGTCCACTCGATGGCGAGGTGTTCCGGATGCATGCGAATATCGTCGAGGAACAGTTCGACTGTCCGGGTTGTGCTTGTCAGGGCTTCGTCGAGAGACGGCCTCTGTTTCCGAAACAGGTTCAGCAGCAACAGGAGCAACTCGTTGATCCTAATTGCGAGCGTCGAGAGGTTGCTGCCGTGGCGGTCCGATTCGACCGCGGCGCCAATGGCGCGAAAACAATGCCGTACCTCGCCCGAGGCTCTCCACACGGGCCGGTCGGTTTGCCTCAGGATGGCAGCCAGTTCCTCGCGGTCGGGCCTGCTGAGCATGATCCATTCCGGCCACCTCCAATGCTGATTGGGCCGCCGTACGCCCACATCGACGATCAGCCAGTGGAGTTTGCCGGCGCTGACCGTGGGATTGCCGACCCGGTGCCGCTGCCAGGGCCGGGTTACGGTCAGAGCGTCCGGCTGCAACGTGTACGCGGAATCGTCGACCCCAAAGCCGTTCCTGCCGCTCTCCAGAAAAGTCACCTCAACCCCTTCATTGCGATGCCAGGGCAACCCCCAGGTCTGAGGACCATGGGTATCCCAAAAGCCCACTGTCTTGATTCCGGGTAACTCTGCCGGCGGGAGCTTGCGGCCCGGATAGTGGCCGTGGACCAGGGCTTCCAGCCGCACCTCGCCCCTTTCGACAGCTTCCACCAGCGGCTGGCAGCTATCGGCAAAGTAAGACTCGTCGTGATCCTTGTAGATTGGAACCGGCGCCCGCACAGGTTGCACCCTGGAATATGAAATCTTTCAGCCGAAAAAATTTGAACGACAAACGGATAGGATAGGCGTAAAATCCAACCTTGTCAACCTAAAAAACGGAAAAGAAATCGCACCTCCCCGACGCGGGCCACCGGCCGCGCAAGGGTCGGAAAGGAGAGTTTGGAATATGTTACGATGGCGTGCCTTCCTGCTGATCCTCGGCGTCCTTGTGCTGCTGCGCCTCGCAGGCGCGCAGACCATTAACGCCTCGTTAAGCGGTACCATCACCGATCCTGCCGGCGCGGCGATCCCGGGGGCCAAAGTGGAAATTGTCAACACTGCGACCACTGCCCGGCTGGCTGTCTTTTCGCGCGAGGATGGCAGCTACACGGCCCCGTCCGTACCGGCAGGCACGTACGATATGACAGTCAGCGCGAATGGCTTCAAAACCGACCGGCGGACCGCGGTCACTCTCGATGTTAGCCAAAATGCACGGCTGGACCTGAAACTGGAAGTCGGCCCGGTGACCGAAACCGTGGACGTCACCGCGACAGCGCCGCTGCTGGATGCCACCACGTCGTCCGTCGGACAGGTGGTGAATTCCACGAGCATTGCCAACCTGCCGTTGAACCAGCGCAACCCTTTCTCGCTGGTATTTCTCGTGCCAGGTGTCACCGGGACCGTGAGCCTCATGTTCAATCAAGGCAACATCTCGGCCAATGGCGGGCGGCCGGGCACCGAGGAGGTGCTGATCGACGGAACTCCTTCGGCTCCGCCCGGCGCGGTGCCGATCAATGTGATTGGCATTTTCCCCAGCGTGGACGCCTTGCAGGAGTTTCGCGTCCAGACCTCGAACTACGCGCCGGAGTACGGACGCTCGGGGAGCGGGATCATCAATATGATCTTCAAATCCGGCAGCAATCAGTTGCACGGCACGGCGTTCGAGCTGCTGCGCAATTCCGTGATGGATTCCAATTCCTTCTACAGCAACGGGGCCGGCATTCCCCTGATCAGCTTCAAGCGCAGCCAGTTCGGCTTTACCCTAGGTGGCCCGGTGGTGATTCCGAAGCTTTTCAATGGGCACGACAAGACCTTTTTCTTCGGCGATTACGAGGGGCTGCGGCAGCGGCAGGCCACCAGCACAACGGGTACGGTTCCCACCCTGCTTCAGCGCGCGGGAGACTTATCGCAGACATTCGCGCAGAACGGGCAGAAGATCATCATTTATGATCCGCTCACCACCGCGCAAGCCGGCGCGAGCTACTCGCGCTCGCCCTTTCCGGGAAACCTGATTCCGGCGAACCGCATGGATCCGGTGGGGGCGAATGTGATGAAGTATTATCCGCTCCCGACCCAGGTGGGAAATCCCGTTACCAACACGAACAACTATTACGCAGCCGGGACGAGCCCGCTGAACATCGACCAGTGGGGGGGCTTTTCCCAGCGGCGATCAATGTGGCGGAATCGGGCGCCGGCACACAGGTGCTTGGGAGCGGCGCTTCATTTGATTACACGCGGACCAACAGCCCGACATTTCTCTCGGAGCTGCGCTTGGGATTCACGCGGGACCTGTTCAATCAGATTCCCATCGGTTATGGATTCGACACTGGCCAGATCGGCCTTCCTGCCTACATTCACGCCAATGCGGAGATACCAAACTTTCCCGGATTCAGCCCGGCAGGGTATATGGGTCTCGGCAACGGCGGCTTTCAGCACACATCCTATAACGGCTACAATCTGCTGTTCAGCAACACCAAGATGAGCGGCTCTCATGTCTTCCGGTTTGGATTCGAGGGGCGCCTGCTCCGGCACAGCATCGACACGCCGCAGTCGCCGGACGGCAACTTCAGCTTTCCAGTGAGCATGACGCAGGGCCCCGACCCTACCAAAGCAAGCCCGACGGGCGGCAGCGGCCTCGCCAGCATGCTGCTTGGGTTGGGCAGCGGAACTATGATTCAGAACAACAAGGTTTTCTCCACGCAAAGCTTCTACTACGCGTGGTATTTCGGCGACGACTGGAGGATCAGCTCCAAGCTGACGCTGAACCTGGGAATGCGCTACGAAATCACGGTCCCGCGCACGGAACGGCATGACCGCATGAATTATTTCGATCCGAACGTGGCTTCTCCGCTGGCTGGCCCGGCTGGGATTCCCGATCTCAGGGGCGGACTCGTGTTCGTCGGTGTGGACGGCGCCGGTCCCAGGCAGTTCCCGATCATCTGGAGCAACGTGGCGCCGCGCCTGGGCTTCGCTTACCAATTGGACTCGAAAACCATCGTGCGCGGCGGCGGTGGCATATTCTATGTGCCTCCGGCCACCGGATCAGCCGGGATCATCGGCAATTTTGGCTACGCCACCACCACGTCGTTTGTCGGCTCGCAGGATGGGTTGACCCCCTACAGCTATCTCTCCAATCCATTCCCCACCGGCTTGACGCCTATCACCGGGAACAGCTTGGGCCTGCTCACCGGTCTCGGACAAGCGATGACAGAGCCACTGAGCACGGCGACGGTGCCATACACCGAGAACTGGAGCATCGGAATCCAACGCGAGCTCCCCGGCGCCATGGTGATCGATGCGACCTATGTGGGCAATCATAGTGTCAACCTCCTGGCGGGGGCGGAAGGAAACCTGAATTTGAACCAGCTCACGGCGCAGCAGATGGCGCTGGGCTCGTCCGTGCTCCAGGAGGTGGCGAATCCGTTCTATGGTCTGATCACCACAGGACCTCTCGCCTCGGCGAAAATCCCCGAGTACTACCTTCTGCGAGCGTTTCCACAGTTCACGTCAGTCGGGCTGTTGTATCCCCAGGGGTCGGACTCGGTTTATCACGCGCTTCAGTTGAAGGTGGAAAAGCGGCTCGCCCACGGGCTGAATTTTCTGCTGTCCTATGCCGCGCAAAAACTCATCGACGACAATTCGATCAACGAAAACCTGGGTCACAATGCCGGCAGCCAGGATTACTGGTGCCGGAAATGCGACCGGTCGGTTTCTGCCAACGACGTCTCGCAGCGCTTTGTCTACAGCGCGGTTTATCAGTTGCCCTTCGGGCGCGGTCGGAAGTTTGGAAGCGGCTGGAGTCCATTTGTTGACGCTGTGCTGGGCGGATGGCAGACGAATGGCATTATGACGTTCCAGACCGGGTTCCCGTTGAACGTCGGGAACGGCGTCAACACCACGCTCGGCTCCGCCAGCGCGGGCGGGCAATCGCTTCGCCCGAACAACAACGGTCAGAGTGCCAATCTTGCGGGGCCGATCGAAGGCCGGCTGAACAAATACTTCAACACGTCCGTCTTTTCTCCGGCCACGCCCTTCACCTTCGGCACCACCGGCCGCACGCTTCCCGATGTCCGCGGCCCGGGCATTCGCAACCTGGATTTCTCGATTTTCAAGAACTTCCGCATCCACGAGCGCCTGACGGCCGAGTTCCGCGGCGAGGCCTTCAATCTCAGTAACACAGTACAATTCGGTATGCCGAATACGACACT
>JAJYLS010000294.1 GCA_021787555.1 Acidobacteriota bacterium
TATGCGCTACTCGACACGTTGCCAGTAGCCGGAAAGTGAGTTTTGAGCTATCCCTCGCCGAATCAGTGGAGTACTGCCCAGATTCCTTCGGAACTTCGGTCTAGCGGGTTTGCAGTGTCCGGTGCCGGCGGGCGGTAAGGATCGCGTCCAACCGCAGCCAGGCCGCGGCGGCGCGCAGGCGGACGGGAAGTTTTGCGTCATCCAGGAGGAAAGCCAACTGCGGCTGAACGGTGGTGTCGTTTTGCAGCGCCAGGGAATGAATCGCGGCCGCGCGCACGGACCAGTCGTCATCCCCTAAGGCGCGACGCAAAGCGCGCACCGTGGCGGCGTCCCGCTGGTGGCCCAGCAGCAGCGCCGCGGTCGCGCGCCCCGAAACCCCGTTGTCGGACAAGATGCCCTGAAACGAGGAAAGGCCCTCGCCGAAGCCCGGCAGCGGCACGAATCCGAGCCCCTGTTTCAGCCCCATGAGGAACGCCGCTTTGGGAGTGTGCAACATCCGCATTCCCTGGCGGAACTGGGACCGGACGAACCCCGAGGAGGTCTTCTCTTGTCCGCTCAAGACGGCCAATAGGGCGGCCTGGCCCGCGGGCACGTGCAGTTCGTACAGGGCTTTGGCAGCCGCAAACGCGACTTCCGGGACGGGATCGCCGAGCGCCTTCTCCAGGATGCCGGCGGTGCGCGGGCTCTTCAGGTCGGAGAGGCTGACGACCGCCGCTTCGCGGACGGGCACGTCTTTGTCATCCAGCATGGAGGCGAGTTGCGAAATTAAACGATCGCTGACCACGTCAAGGCTCAACGCGATCACCGCCTCTTTGCGCGTGTCCGGATTCTTGTCCGTGAGGGCATCGTCCAGCATCCGGTGGCACTTCGCCGTGGGCGTTGTATCGGCCTGGCCCAGGCTCACGAGAGTGAGAATTGAAACAAGCAGTAATCGAGACATCATCCCCTAGGTTCAGTGTAATGCCGGAACCGCGGGATATCCGGTGGCCCCACGCGCGCTATCCTGGGGAGCAGCGGTGGATAAAACCAGCGGATTTCCCGCAAGTTCATGCCATGCTGAACGAGACCCAGATATTCGGCTTGCTCGGCGCGTTGCTGATGGTGGCGTTTTTCGCCAACCGGCTTTCCACGCGTACGCGCGTTCCCGACCTTTTGGTTCTCATGGTGGCGGGCCTGGTGGCGGGGCCCCTGACAGGCTGGCTGCACGCAAGCGAATTTGCCGCCTTCACCCGCTACCTGGGCACCTTCGCCCTGATCCTGATCCTGTTCGAAGCCGGAAGTGAAATCCGTCTTCGCGAAGCGCTGCGCCATTTTCCCGCGGGGGTTCTGTTCGCGTTCATCTCCTTCGGCGCCAGTTTTGGAATGACGGCACTGGTTGCCCGCTGGCTGCTCGGCCTGCCGCCGCATCAGTGCCTCTTGTTCGGCGGCGTATTCGGGTGCGTCAGCGGCACGATCGTGATCCCGGTGCTGCAACAATTCGAGATCGGCGGCGCGGTAAGCGTGGTGCTCCTCCTGGAAGCGGCGCTGGGAGACGTGATCGCGGTGATTACGGTGGGGAGCCTGACGAATATCGCGGAGGGCGATCCGCTCCTGGGAGGGCTGCTGCGTGGAGTCGCAACGCGGACGGTGGTGGCGATCCTGGCCGCGGTCATCTCCGGCCTGCTGTGGTCGCGAGCGCGCTCACGACTGGCGGCGTATCGGTTCGGGAGCATCACGCAACTGGGAGCCGTGCTGCTGGTGTATGCCGGGACCAAAATCATGGGCGGAAGCGGGCTGCTGGCCGTTCTGGCGTTTGGGCTGACGCTGGCGAATGTCCGTGGGGCGGCGGGCACGCGGCGGCACGAAGGCGACCTGCTGACCTTCCATTCGGACCTGAGTTTTCTGGTCCGCTCTTTCTTTTTCGTGCTCCTGGGAGCTTCCGTGGAGCTGATCGGGCGAGATTACGTCCTGGCTACGGTGGCGATTCTGGGCGGTCTTGGAGGGGCCAGAATCGCTTCAGTCTACGGTCTGAAGTGGGCGCTGCGGAGCCTGGGAAACGCCGAACGGCAACTGGCCATCTCCTTGTTCCCGCGCGGCCTGGTGAATGCTGTCCTCGCGATCGAGGTCGCGGCGCACGGGGTGGGAATGAATTTTCTTCCGGCAATGACGTTCACCGTAATCCTGGTGACCAATCTGTTGGTGGTTGTGGCGACGTGGCGCTTTCAGGCATCTGCACCGATCAAAACGCCTGAGGCCATGTCCGGCAGTGAAAGTGCCCCACTCCGTAGCGGGTGAGGAGTTCGACGGCGCTCATTGGGGTGCGCCGACCAGGATCAGGTGGACGTCCATCACGTTGGTGTTGGTGGGGCCAGTGATGACCAGATCGCCGAGCGGTTGGAAGTAGTGGTAGGAGTCGTTGGCTGCGAGGTAGCGGGCGGCTTCGGGATTGCGGCGGAGGGTGGCGCCATCGGCGATGGCGCCGGCGGCGTCGGTCGGACCGTCGGTGCCATCGGTGCCGGCGCTGAAAATCACCGTATCGGGCAGGCCGGCGATATGGATGGCGGCGGCGAGGACGAATTCCTGGTTGCGTCCGCCGAGGCCCTTGCCCTTGAGGGTCACGGTGGTTTCGCCGCCTGTGACGATGCAGGCGGGCGGCTTGAGGGGACGGCGGGCGCAGGCGATTTCGCGCGCGATGGCGGCGTGCATGCCGGCGACATCGCGGGTTTCGCCCTGGATTTCGCTGGAGAGCACGAGCGTGCGAAAGCCGAGTTCGCGCGCGCGGCGGGCGGCGGCATCGAGCGCCAGGCGGTTGCTTCCGATCACGGTGTTGCGGGTGCGGCGGAAGAAAGGATCGGCGGGCTTGGGCGTTTCGGGGATATCTCTGCGGATACCGGCTTCGAGGCGGCGGCGGACGGCAGGCGGGACGCGCTTCCAGATGCCGCGGCGATCGAGGATGGCGGCGGCATCGGCGAAGGTGGAGGCATCGGGCGCGGTGGGGCCGGAGCCGATGACGTCGAGATCGTCGCCGATCACGTCGGAGAGCAGGAGCGATTCAACCGTGGCGGGCGCGCCCAGGCGCGCGAGTTGGCCGCCTTTGATGCGTGAAAGATGCTTTCGGACGGTGTTGATCTCGTGGATGTCGGCGCCGCAGGCGAGCAGGAGGCGCGTGACGGCCTGCTTATGTTCGAGCGTGATACCGAGCGCGGGCAGGGGCAAGAGCGCGGAGGCGCCGCCGGAAATGAGACAGAGCAGGAGATCGTCGCGGCCGGCAGATTCGGCGATGCGCGCGATGCGCTCGGAGCCGGAGATGCCGCAGGCGTCGGGGACAGGATGGCCGCATTCGTTGAGCTCGATGCGGCGGAGCTTAACGCCGTGGCCGTACTTGATATTGATGAGCCCGGCGGTGATGCGGCGGCCGAGGGCGCGTTCGGCGGCCTGCGCCATGGAGGCTCCGGCCTTCCCCGCCCCAACAACATAGATGTGGCGGAAACGGGCGAGATCGAGGCGAGCAAGGTGGCGCGCGACGGCGGCGGCGGGATCGGCGGCGGCCAGCGCGGCGCGGAAAATGGAAAGGGCATGCTTGCGGAGGGAAAAAGGGGGGAAAGGGGACAGACGCATTTTTCGCGAACGCTCGGAGGAGGCGGGCTGCTTGCCCGGGCGAAAAATGCGTCTGTCCCCTTTTTCGCGCGTGGTCATTTCAGTTCAGGATGGTGGAGCATGCAGTTGACCACGGCGTCGGGGTCGTCTGTCTCGATCGCGATGTGCACGTCGGCGAGCGCGTAGGCTTCGCGGCGCGCGTCGTAGAGCGCGGCGAATTTCTGGGGGTCGCGCGCCAGCGGGCGGTTGGCGTTTTCGGCCACGCGGCGCTTCACGATTTCAAAGGGGCAATCCAGCCAGACGGAGATGCCGCGGTCGGCGAGGAGGTCGCGATTAGCAGGCTCGACGAAGGCGCCGCCACCGAGGGCCAGCACAGCCGGACGGCCGCGCTCGATCCAGAGGACGTGCTGCCGGAGGATGGCGGTCTCGATGCGGCGGAACTCGGCTTCCCCGCGGGTATCGAAGATCTCGGGGATGGTGACCCTTTCAGCCGCTTCGATTTCATCGTCGGTATCGAAGAAATTCCAGCCGAGGCGCTGCGCCAGGTGGCGGCCGACGGTGGATTTGCCGGAGCACATGAAGCCCACAAGATAGATGCCGGGGGTGCGCTTGAGCTTGAGGTTCATTGCGCGCCGCCCATGGCAGCCATCTGCCGCTGAAAGATTCCGGGGAAAAGGCGCGCGGCGCCGATCAGGATCCAGCCGGCGCGGGGCGTGAGGACGGTGCGGGCATCGCGCTCGACGCCGCGGCGGATGGCGGCGGCACACTCTTCGGCGGTGATGGCGAAGCGGCGGCTACGTCTTACTTTTTCCGGAACGGAACCGCCGCGGGCGTGCTCCTGGAAGGCGGTTTTCACGTAGCCGGGGCAGACCAGCATGGCGTGGACGCCGTCGGGGCGCAGTTCCATGCGGAGACCTTCGGTGAGCGCGCCGACGGCATATTTGGACGCGCTATAGAGCGTCATCCAGGGCAAGCTGAGCTTGCCGGCGATGGAGCCAACGTTGACCACCATCCCGCTGCGGCGTGCGCGCATATGCGGCACGACCTGCTGCACCATGCCGAGCAGCGCGAAATAATTGAGCTCCATGAGCGCGCGGACATCTTCCATGGGCGTGCTCCAGGTGGGGCCGTAGATGCCGATGCCGGCGTTGTTGATGAGGATATCGACGGCGCCGAAGCGCTCGATGGTGCGTTCGGTCACAGCGCGGCGGACGGATTCGGCGGTGAGGTCGCCGAGGGTGACGAGGGCATCCTGGCCTGTCTGGCGGGCGGTGCGTAGCAGGCCTTCTTCGGAACGGGCGGTGAGGGAAAGCCGGGCGCCGGCGCGTGCGAATTCCACGGCACAGGCGGCGCCGATGCCCTCGGAGGCGCCGGTGATGAGTACCACCTTTCCGTCAATGCGCATTGGCCACATAATATTAGCATGGCCGCGCGACTTCTCCCGCTGTTTCCGCTGCAGGTTGTGGTGTTCCCCAGAACGAGGCTACCGCTCCATATTTTCGAGGAGCGCTACAAGGAACTGGTGGGCAATGCCATCCGCGACCAGTCGGAATTCGGGATCGTGCTGGCCCGGGAAGAAGGCATCGTGAACGCCGGCTGCACGGTGACGGTGGAGCAAGTGATCCAGATGTACCCGGACGGACGCATGGACATCATGGCGCGCGGGCAGCGGCGGTTCGAGATTGTCGGGCTGAACGAGGACAAGAGCTTCCTGCAAGGGGAAGTGAATTTCTTCGACGACGAGGATTTTGCGCCGGCGCCCGAAGAACTGCGCGACCAGGCGGTCACGCAGTATCGCGAGCTCAATGCGCTGCCGGTTTCGCGCACCCACTCGGAGCCGGACCTGAGCGATCCGCAGCTCAGCTTCCAGCTTGCGCAGGCGGTACCCGACCTGGATTTCCTGAACGCACTGCTGCGGGAGCGATCGGAGACGGCGCGGCTGAAAGAGTTGAATCAGTTCCTGGCGGAATACGTTCCGCGGCAGCGGACGATTGCGCGGGTGAAGGAACTGGCGCCTAACAACGGCTTCTGTGGGAAACCGGCGGGGCTCTGAGGCGCTATGGTTCTGGTGATTCGCGGCGACATCGGCGGGCTGCGAAAAACGGGATCGTTCACGGTATCGGGATTGATCCACGGAGCCCTGCTGGTGTGGGTGGCGTTCGGGCCGGCACCGGCGGCGCCGGGCCCTGGGGACGCGGAGTACCGGCAGGAGATCCGGCCGCACGTCGAGAAACTGGTGTGGTACCACTTTCGCGAGCGGCTGCCGGATGTGGGGTCGCCGGCGGCGCGGGTCCCGCGGCAGCGGCCGCCACGGGCGCGGAGGAAGTTCAACCAGACGCTGATTGCGGGGGCGAGGGAGAGCACGCGGCCGCCGCAGCTCATCTGGTCGCCGGCGCCGGAGATCGAACTGCCGAAAGCGCTGGAGTTGCCGAATGCGCTGGCGGTGGCGCCGAAGCCTCCGACTCGGAGATTCACGGCGCCGCGCATGAAGGTCCAGACGGCCGCGGTGACGCCGCTCCCGAAGGCGCCGAAAGTGGTGGCGCAGGTGCCGCGGAATCTGCCGATCCAGGCGGAGCTGAAGGCGCCGGTGCGGGCGTTTACGCCGCCACCGGAGCGGATCAAACCGCGGCCGTCGTTGACGGTGCTGCCGGCGGCACCCGAGCTTGCGGCAACGCCGGATCGCATGCGCCTGCCGCTCGCAATGCCCGCTCCCAAGGAGCCGGTGAGAGCGTTTCACCCGCCGCCACAGCGGGCCGCGGCGGTGGCGCAACAAGTGGAACTGCCGGCCGCGCCGGAACTCTCGGCGCCGCCGGGCGAAGCGACCCTGGCGATCGCGGGATTGAATCCGGTGGAGCGGGCGGATGTGCCGACGCCGCCATCGCACAAGGCGGAATTCTCCGCCGGACCGCAAGAACGCGCGCAGGGCAGCGAGGCAAGTCCGAGCCCGGCGGCGGTGGCCGTTCCGTGGCTCACGGCGCGGGGCGGAGCCAAGGACTCGCAGCCTACGCTGATCGCGCGGATACTGCCATCGGCCTCGGCGGACCGGGTCCTGGCGCATATGAGCACGCCGCCGGCCACAGCTTCGGCTGCGGCTTTCTCCGGCGCGGTGCGCGTTTCGAGCGCGCCGGATGCGATGCTCGACGGGCGCGTGGTGTACGAGTCCGCCATCCAGATGCCGAATATCACCAGCTATTCGGGAAGCTGGATCGTCTGGTTCGCCGAGCGCGCGCCGGCCCCGGGCGTGAGGCCCGCGGCGCTGATGCAGGCGCCGGCGCCACTGCGCAAGGTGGATCCCAAATACATCGCCAGCGCCGCGACCGAGCGTGTAGAGGGGAAAGTGATGCTTTCGGCGGTGATCCGCAAGGACGGGCGCGTGGAGAGCGTGGCGCTGTTGCGTCACCTGGACGACCGGCTGGACCAGAGCGCGGAGGAAGCGCTGCGCAAATGGGAATTCGAGCCGGCGCGGCGCGATGGCGTTCCCGCGCCGATTGTCGTTGCGGTGGCAGGACGGCACCTATCACCTGATGCAGCGGCCCATCGCTGAACTCAAGCAACTGCGCGGTGCGTCGCGGCGGCTCGGTGCCT
>JAJYLS010000295.1 GCA_021787555.1 Acidobacteriota bacterium
GACCCTGCTGTACGGCCACCCAGGCCAGCAGGCCGACCGCGATCAGCAGATTGATGAGCGGGCCGGCCACTGCGATCCAGAGCTCCTCGGCCGCTTTGGGCGAGCGCTCCGGTCGGGTCACGCCGCCGATGGGATACATGACGATCTCGATGGTCCGGATGCCATAGAGCTTGGCCACGAGCGCATGACCGACTTCGTGCAGCAGTACCGAGGCGAACAGCGCCAGGACGTAGAGCGCCGTGGCGGCGCCGGATTGCTGCCCACCAATTCCGATGAACAGCAGAAACACCAGCAGAATGACGAAGGTGAAGTGCAGCCGCACTGGGACGCCGAAAATCCTTAGCGTGCCCACGCTGCCGGCAACGGCATCCTGGTGGGCCTTGTCCTCTGGGGCCACACCTCTATTCTACGTGCCGCCGCGCGGCGCAAATCATGGCCGCGGCGGCCGCCCCGCCGAGCGCGAATTGAGCGATCTGCTTGCGCCGGCGGATCAGCCCGCGGTATTTCCAAAGCAGGTTCCGGTGTTTCCAGGCGAATTTCACTTGGCGGATGGTCATACGGTTGGATTCCAGATAAATTTTCCCTCACGATTCACGTATCCCCAGCCGGGGCCGATCTCGACGGGGGCCAGGTCGAGGGAAAATGGCCTGGCATTGTCGAATTGCGGGTTGATCGCGAGATTCCCGCTCTTATCGATGTAACCCCAGCGATTGCCGACGCGCACGGCGGCGCGCCCGTCGGAGAAATCGCGCGCGGAATCGAACCGCGGGTTCACGATCATCTTGCCGCTCTTATCGATGAATCCGATGCGGCCGCCCACCGTGACCATCGCCAGACCATCGGAAAATGCGCGCGCGGAGTCGAACTGCGGGTTCACGACCAGCTTGCCGGAGCGATCGATGTAGCCCCAGCGGTTGCCAAAGCGCACGGCCGCGCGGTCCTCAAAAAAACTGCTGGCGTCGTCGAACTGGGGATTGATGACGAGCTTGCCGGAGTGATCGATGTATCCGTAGCGCCCGCCCATGCCTACCAGCGCCAGGCCGCCGGAGTATGGCAGCGCGTAAGCGAACTGCGGGGCAATGGCCATCTTGCCGGACTTATCGATGAAACCGACCGGCGCGCCTTGAGTACTGGCGACTGCGCACAAGCCCTCGGAGAATTCGAGCGGCGCCGGCGTGGGGTTCTGAAACTGTGCCGGAATCACCATCTTTCCGTGCTTGTCGATGAAACCCCAGGCGTTGCCGGCGCGCACTGCGGCGAGGCCCTCCGAGAAAGGCGAGCCGCTGGCGAATTGCGGATTAATGGCCACGCGGCCGCTCGTGTCGATGTACCCGGCGCGTCCGCCGATGGAGACCACGGCCAAGCCATCGGAAAAGGGAGCCGCCTGCTCGAACTGCGGCGCGATTTTCACGTTGCCGCGGCTATCGACGAAGCCCCAGCGGCCATTCTGGCGGATGAGGAACAGGCCGCTGGTTTGCTCGCCCGGGCGGGGCGGGTCGCGGCGCGCGCAACCGCCCGCGAATCCGGCAAGCGCCAGCAGTGCAATCCAGTACAGTCGCATCGGCAAACCACTCCCCCGGTGGTCTGTGCACTTTGGCGGCCATTGTGGCGGACGGCACCGTGCCGCGTCGCATCAGGGCACGGCTTGAGGGTACAACTGATAACGGCCTGTCAGGGCAGCAGATTCAGCGTGGTTTTTCCAGCCGCTCCGGAGTAAATCAGCTCCACCGAGTGAATCCCGCTTCCCTTGCCGCCGTACGGGAAATAAAGTAACCCGGCACGCGGCAGAGGGCGCTCGCCTTCCGCCAAAGCTGCGTGCATCACGCGCTTTGCCCATGCGCGGCGCAGTTCCGGCGCCGGCTTGGGTGGCGGGGCGTTGGTGTCGTTTCCCCCACCGCCGATACTGGTAGATGACTGCTTTTGCGGCTTCTCGGGCGAAACCCACTCCGGATCTTTCGCCGATGCCCCCGCACGTTCGTAAGACTCGGCCTGCACCGGATGTTTCTTACCGTTGATGCGCAGCGAAAAATTGCTGAAAGAAACCGGCAGCCGCGTCTCCGCCGGTCCGAAAACGGCGAGTTCCACGACCACGTAATTGTCCGAAGCAAGCGCGCCCTCCGGCGTAGGAATCCCATGCTCGTCAAAATCGGCGGCGATGGTCACCGTACCGACTTTGGCCTGAGCGCGATAATCCGAGGGGGCGGCCCTTGGGGGAATGCCCGTATTCTCCCTGACGGTTGCGGGTTTGGCAACGCTTGTAGGATGCTCGGGCGCAACGCCTTCTGGCCTTTGCGCGTGTAGCGAAATTGCGGCAATCGCTAGGATTGCGTATTGGAAACCTGATGACAACTGCATTTCAAGAATATTATTGCGCATTCGGTGCGGGGGGACCGCTACCTGCTGTTGGGACGCGAGGGTCTGGAAGGCTTGCTGGCTGACAAGGCTACTGAGCCAACTCGGATTCTGGGGTTGTGCCGCCCAGGGCTTTGGCCCCTGCTCCTTTATCTGTTCCGGCTGACGACGCTCTTGAGGTCCGTGCCCGGCGCGAAGCGGGGCACCCGTTTGGCGGCGATCTCCATGGTGCTGCCGTTACGCGGATTGAGCACCCGCCGCGCCTTGCGGTCCAAGACGCCGAATGTGCCGAACCCGGAAATGGTTACGCGACCGCCATGGACCAGCGTGCCTTCAATCCCTTTCAAGAATGCGTCCAGCGCGCGCGCCGCCTGGGCTCGCGTGAGGGATGCATCCTGCGCAATCTGAGCGACCAGTTCTTTCTTGTTCACGGCAACCCTCGATGCCCGCGAGTAATATCAAAGCCGAGGCGCCGGTGTCAATGGGGGGGAACGCTCTAAGTGCCAAAAAAGCGATGGGGCAGGCCGGGAGCCTGCCCAGGGTGAAGTGTGTGGTCCGATTACTCGGTGAAATCGAGCCGCGTGTTGGAGCCGCCCAACTCAATCGCCTGAACCTTGTCGGTGCCGTTGGTCTTGTTCGTTTCGACGGCGGTCATGTCGTACTTCCTGGCTTCTTTCTCGATCTTCACCGGGGCGGTAAACTTCTTCGAGGTATCGACGCTCGTGAAGACGGCGTTCGTGCCGTCCAGCTTCACATGGTATTCGCCGGCCTTCAGTTGAACTGTGCCCGCCTGCGCCGGTTCGGTGAGCATGATGTCATAGGACTTCGCGCTTGCGATCGAGAGGCCCGCGAGCGCCAAAGCGCCGGCCAGAAGCAGTGATCTGTTCGTCATCGGATGGGTTCTCCTAGTTCTTGAATTTGCTAAGCCGCGCTTAACATCGTTCTTGGCTTGCATTTAAGTAGGCGGAGGAGAGGGCTCTTGCGTAACTACCGCCTGGAGGGTAGATAGACTCCCAAAAAGAAAGTAGGCCGGCGCTAAGCGTTCTTAAGCGGCCGAGGGATGCACCCAGGGCGCGCGATAGGGGCGCGCCAGCAGGCCATTGGCCTCATCGTCACCAATCACCTGCTGCGCCCGCGGGTCCCACGCCAGCGAACGGCCGAGTTTCATGGACATGTTAGCCAGGATACAACAGGAGGTCGAGATGTAGCCCTCCTCGATATCCGCCACTGGGCGGCCGCGGGTGGCGATGGCCGCCAGAAAATTCTGCATGTGGCGGCGCATGGCCGGGGCGCAATGCTTCTCGATACCGGGTTCCGTTTTGTCTTCGGGATACTGCTCCAGTTCGTACACGACGTCCTGATGAATGGGCGTGCCATTTTTCGCGATGGGAATGTAATCGTAGCTCCACACGCTGGCCTTGAGCATTCCCTTGTCGCCATAGAGCGTGGCGGACCAGGTGTATTTGGGATCGGGGTTGGGCGGCTGGCCCCAGTTGCGGTGCTGCCAGGTAATCTTCACGTCGTCGTAATCGAAGACCGCGACCTGCGTATCGCTGATGTTGGCTTTGCCGTCCTTGTGGATGAGGATTCCGCCTTCCGAGCTGATGCGTTTCGGCCAGCCCAGGCCGAGCATCCAGCGGGTCATGTCGAACATGTGGATGCCCATGTCGCCGATGATGCCGTTGCCGTATTCCATGAAGCTGCGCCAACCCTTCGGGTGCTTGACGGGGTTGAACGGGCGCATAGGTGCGGGGCCGGTCCACATCTCGTAATTCAGGTACTCGGGAGGCGGGGCGTCGGGGGTGAGGATGGAGCGGCCGCGGGAGTAGCAGCAGATATCGACTGCCGCGACTGTGCCCAGCAGGCCGGGGCGAATCACCTTGTTGACGGCATCGACGAGGTGCGGCGTGCTGCGGCGCTGCGTGCCGACCTGCACCACGCGGCCTAGCTTGCGCGCATTAGCGAGCATGGCCTGGCCCTCGGCTACATCCGCGCTGATGGGCTTCTGGCAAAAGAGGTCGGCGCCGGCATGCATGGCGGCGATCGCGGCCAGCGCGTGCCAGTGGTCGGGGGTGCCCACCAGCACGATGTCCAGGTCCTTTTCCGCGAGCATCTTGCGGTAATCGCCGTAGAGGCGCGGCTTCTTGTGGGAGGCTTGGCGCACGGCGACCAGTTCGGCGGCGCCTTCGAGCATGTGGCTGTCCACGTCGCAGAGGGAGACCACCTCGACCGGCGCGACCTGAATGAGACGCATCAGGTCGGACTTGCCGTACCAGCCGCAGCCGATCAGCCCGACGCGCTTGGGCTTCTGGTCCTGGGCCTGCGCCGCCATTCCGGCGGCCCCGGCGGAAAGCAGAAATTCACGACGATTCATAGCTGATAGCTTATAACAGAGGTGCCTATGAATCGAAGATCCTTCCTGAACGCGCTTCCGGCGGCGGGGGTGGCGCTGGCGCGTCCCCGGCAGGCGAGCGCGGCGATGCCCAAAATGAAGATCACGCGCGTGCGGGTGTACGAGCCGCCGGACTTGAATCCGCTGTTCAACCAGAGCAACATGGTGGTGACCGTCGAGACCGATGGCGGCGTGACTGGAATCGGCGAAGGCGGCTCGCGCGACACGCTGACGCAGTGCGCGGGACGGCTGATCGGGCAGGACCCGCGGTTCATCGAGCACCTCTGGCAGGACGTGGCGCGCAGTTTTTTCTATCCGCCGGGCCGCGAGAAGCTGGACGCTCTCGGCGCGCTCGACCTGGCGCTGTGGGACATCAAGGGCAAAGTGCTGGGCCTGCCGGTGCACGCGGTGCTGGGTGGGATGGTGCGGAACTATTGCGAATGCTACAACACCGCCGGCAAGATTCCGGGAGTGCGGCCGGGCATGAGCGTGCGCGAGCGGGCGCAGCTTACCATCGAAGCCGGCTACCGCGCGTTCCGCATGGGCGCGGCCGACAGCATGCACGGCGATATGTTCAATCCCCGGGAACGGATCAACCAGCTTTACGCGGATTGCGTCCAGGCGCGCGAAGGCGTGGGCAAGAACGGCGACTTCTGCATCGACTTTCACCAGCGCTTCGATTTGGATGACGCCATCCGCGGCTGCGGTCTGATCAAAGATCTTGCGCCGTTCTTCGTGGAAGATCCGGTGCGCACGGAAGCGTTTCAGGAGGACCTGCCGATCTTGCGGCAAAAGGTGGACGTGCCGCTGGCGGCCGGCGAGGAATGGGGCTACCGCTGGGACTTCAACAAGCTGGTGGAGGCGCACGATATCGACTTCTTGCGCGCCACGCTGCCGAACGTGGGCGGCATCACCGAGATGGTGAAGGTGGCGGCCATCTGCGAGACGCATTTCGTGGGGATCGTCCCGCATTTCACCGGGCCGATCGCCACGGCAGCGCTGGTGAACACGCTGGGGACGTTCTCCGGACCGGTGCTGATGGAGTACAACTTTCAGGGCCGCACGCTGCCGCACTTGCCGGTATGCCTGGATTTCAGGAACGGCAAGCTGTATCCCAACGACCGCCCCGGACTCGGTGTGGAACTGGATATGAAGCAACTGAAGCAGATCGCCGAGGTCAGCGAGCCGGGCACGGGTCGGCATATTTATCGTCGGCCGGACGGCTCGATCACGAACTGGTAATGGTACCTTGTAAAAATGACTCCCGTCCCCGACCGCAACTTTGGATTTGCGACGCGTGCGCTTCACGCCGGCCACCGGCCGGATGCCGAAACGGGCGCGCGCGCCGTCCCGATTTACCAGACCACCTCCTACGTTTTTGAGGACACCGCGCACGCCGCCGCGCTGTTCAATTTGGAGCGCGCGGGCAACATCTACACGCGCATCATGAATCCCACCACCGGCGCGTTCGAGGAGCGCATGGCATCGCTCGAGGGCGGTGTGGGCGCGCTGGCGGTATCGAGCGGCCAAGCCGCGCAGTTCATCGCGATTACCAGCCTGCTGGGAGCGGGCGACGAGATCGTCGCCGCCAAAACGCTCTATGGCGGCACGTACACGCAGTTCGACGTGAGCTTCCGCCGCCTGGGCATTCAGACCACCTTCGTCGATCCGGACGACCCGGAGAACTTCCGCCGCGCCATTACGCCGCGCACGCGCGCGCTGTATGGCGAAACCATCGGCAACCCGCTGCTGAACGTGCTGGATATCGCCGCGGTGGCGTCCGTCGCGCACGAGCACAATCTGCCGCTCCTGGTGGACAACACCTTCGCATCGCCGTACCTTTGCCGGCCCATCGAACACGGCGCCGATATCGTGCTGCACTCGGCCACCAAGTTCATCGGCGGGCACGGCACGTCGATCGGCGGCGTGATCGTGGATAGCGGGAAGTTCCCGTGGAACCGCGGTCCCTTCCCGCAGCTTATCGATCCCAGCCCGGGCTATCACGGCATGCGCTTTCAGGAAACGTTCGGCGATTTGGCTTATATCATGAAGGCGCGGGTGGAGGGCTTGCGCGACTTCGGACCGGCGCTCAGCCCGTTCAATTCGTTCCTGTTCCTGCAAGGGCTGGAAACGCTGAAGCTGCGCATGGAATGCCATTCGCGCAATGCGCTCGCGGCGGCACAATTTCTCCAGAAGCACGACCGCGTGGCGTGGGTGAACTATCCCGGGCTGGCGGACAGCCCCCATCGTGAGCTGGCGCGGAAATATCTGCCGCTGGGCGCGGGCGGCGTGGTGACCTTCGGTATCCGCGGCGGGTTGGAAGCAGGGAAGAAGTTCATCGAGGCGCTCGAACTGTTCTCGCACTTGGCGAATATCGGCGATGCCAAGAGCCTGGTGATCCACCCCGCC
>JAJYLS010000296.1:0-5964 GCA_021787555.1 Acidobacteriota bacterium
CATCCTCGACTCGTCCTTCCTGTTTGCGCCCTTGGGAAACGACCTCCTCGTCGTCGGCATGACCGCCAGCAACCGTTCCATCCTGCACATGCTCTATTACGCCTCCATGTCCACCGCCGGCTCCGTCCTGGGCTGCCTGCTCATCGACCTGGTCTTTCGCGGCCCCGGCGAGAAAGGCCTGGAAAAACACCTCTCGCCCGGCCGTCTGAAATACGTCAAGAACAAGGTCCAGAAGGACGCCGCCTGGGCGCTCGTTGTGGCTTCCCTGGCTCCGCCGCCCTTCCCGTTTACACCGTTCATCATGGCCGCGTCCGCGCTGCAATATTCCCGCAGGCGGCTGCTGGCCGTGGTCGGCGCCGCGCGCATGGTTCGCTTCACCGGATTGGGCGTGCTCGCGCTTTTCTTCGGCCGCCGCATCCTCCAATGGGCGAAAGGGCCGGTAGTGGAAGACCTGATCCTGGCCCTGATCGCCCTCTGCGCCGTGGGTAGTGTGATCTCCGTTTATGGCTGGATCAAGCGCGGGCGTGGCGATGGACATAGCCGGGAGCACTCGCACGATCCCGAGCCAGCGTCTCCAGCGCGGCAATGAATGCCGAACTCGCCCTCCCATCCCCCCGCCCCGCGCGCCGCATCGCTTAGCGGGTAGCCGCCGGCTGAAAGCTGGCAGCTAGAATGGAACCAGTGCCTCACAAATTCCCCCGTGCGCTTTGGGCGGCCGTCCCCATGGCTTGGCTGCTGTACTTCTATGGGCTGAGCTCCGTGGGCCTCGCCCTCCCCGACGAGCCCCGCTACGCGTCGGTGGCGCACGAGATGGCCCGCTCCGGCGATTGGATCACTCCCCGGCTGTGGGGCCAGCCGTGGTTTGAAAAGCCGCCGCTGCTCTATTGGATGACCGCTGCCGGTTTCCGCCTGGGCCTGGGCCCCGAGTTGGCCGCACGGCTTCCCGTGGCCGCGCTGGCGGTGGCCTTCCTGCTGTTTTACTGGTCGGTCCTCCGGCGCGAATTCGGAGAGCGTCCGGCGGCGTTTGCCGCGTTGATCCTGGGCACCTCCGTTCTCTGGGTCGGATACAGCGAAGCGGCGGTCACGGACCTGCCGATGGCGGCCACGTACTCGGCGGGCATGCTCCTCGCGCTCTCCTGGATTGCCCGGCGCGAGACCCGCTGGCTGCCCGCCATCGGAGTGCTGCTGGGGCTCGCGGTGCTGGCGAAAGGCCTGGTGCCGCTGGTGCTGGCGCTGCCGCTGGTCTGGTGGGCGCGGCGCCGGTTTTCCGATTGGCTGCACCCGCGCGTATGGGCTCCGTTTGTGGCCGTCGCCGTGCCCTGGTATCTCCTTTGCTGGCTGCGCAACGGCACCCCGTTTCTGGAAGATTTCTTCGTCCGCCAGCATTTTTCCCGCTTCGCCTCGGGCGCGCTCATGCATACCCAGCCGCCCTGGTACTATTTGCCGGTCTTTGCCGCCGCTCTGCTGCCCTGGCTGCCGCTCGCTCCCCTGGCTGTCCGCAGGCGCCTCTATGACGACCCGCGCCGCCGCTTCCTGCTGGCTTTGGTCGTGTTCGGCCTGCTTTTCTTCTCCGCCGCGTTGAACAAGCTTCCAGGCTATGTCCTCCCGCTGCTGCCTGCCGCGGCGGCACTGCTTGGCCTGGCGCTCGATGACGCCGCAGCCGGCTTCGCCCGCTGCTGGCTCGCCGTCTGTGCCGTGCTGCTGGGGATCTTCCCTCTCGCCGCGCAGGTGCTTCCGGAAGCACTGGCCAGCGGCATTTCGCGGGCGCCGCGTCCTACCTTCCACTGGTTCTGGCTGCTGCCTCTGGGTCCAGCCGCGGCGGCGTGGCTGCTGGAGAGCCGCCGCCGGCGCGTAGCCGCCCTCCTGTGCATCGCCGCGGGCGCGGCGGTGGGCACCGGATGGGTGAAGTACGCGGATGCGCCCGCGGTGGACCGCATCGCTTCCGCCCGCGGGTTATGGGCGCAACTGGCCGCGCGTGCGGACCAGGTCTGCGTCGGCGAGATCCAGCGCGGCATGCGTTACAGCCTGGGCTATTACGCCGGCGCTCCTCTGCCGGATTGCGCCGAGGCCGCCAAGCCGTTACGCGTCGTCCAGCCGCCGGGCGAGCCGCCAAAGATCGTTCGAACTGCCGACGACACTCCGGCCCCGATCACCCCCGTGGGGGGACGGTTGACCCGCACTCGTCCGGCATTGTAACCTCACACTGTCTGGACCGATCATGATCCTGCCACACACTTACCTTGCGAGCCTGCTCGTCGGGATCGTCAGCACGCTCTGTTTGGCCTTGTGGGCCAGCACCTACAAAGCAGCCTCCAAGTGGCGGTTTGAGCTCTATTACCTCGATTTCGTCTTTGGACTGGTTCTGGCCGCCGCGATATTCGCGTTCACCGTCGGGAACCTCGGTTTCGACGGGTTCTCCTTCATCGACGATCTGATGCATGCCGGAAAACGCGAATGGGTGGACGGCTTCGTCGCCGGCATCCTCTTCAATTTTGCCAACATGCTCATAATGGCGTCGGTGGCGGTAACCGGTATGTCGCTGGCGTTTCCGGTCTCGATGGGGTTAGGACTCGTCGTCGGGCTCACGTTCCACGAGGTGATGCACAAGAGCGCGGGCGCCGGACCTCTATTTGCCGGCTGCGGCCTGCTTCTGGCTGCCGTCTTCGCCGCCGTCACAGCCTTCAACAGCGCGCTCAGCGACCGGCGCCTCCAGGAAATGGCTAAGGCGGCCAATACGGCCAAGACCAAATCCACCAGCCAGCCCGTCTCCCTTCAGGGGGCCATTCTGTCGATTGTGAGCGGTTTCGTGATGGGTTTGTCCTACCCGTTGATCGACGCCGCGCGCGTCGCCGACGTCGGGATGGGGCCCTATTCGCTCCTGGCGATGTTCGCTCTGGGAGCATTCGCCTCGACATTTGTCCTCAACCTGTTTTTTATGAACTTGCCGGTCCAGGGCGATCCGATCGAGGTCACTGCGTTTTTCAAAGGTACTCTCAGGCAGCACTTGCTGGGCCTGCTGGGCGGCGCGATCTGGTGCTCCGGTGTGCTGGGCGCGTTCGTGATCTGGGCCACGCCTCCCGAGGCGCAGACCAGTGCGGCCGTGGCCTATGCCGTCCCCATGGCCGCACCCCTGCTGGCCGCACTGTGGGGCTTCTCGGTGTGTGGTGAATTCAAGGGCGCCGGCGGCGGCGCGAGAGCAAAGTTCTTCGCCATGCTCGTGCTCTTCGCTGCCGGGATCGCGGCGGTTTCGATCGGGGCGCTGAACTCCCGGCACTGAGCGGTTTTTCGGCCGTTATGCGATGTGCGCTCCCTGCGCCTCTACGTATAGCGCGTACAGCGATTGCGCGGCGGCCATGAACAGGCGATTGCGCCGCGGCCCGCCGAAGCATACATTGGCGCAGGGCTCCGGCAGCAGGATCATGGCGATGCGCGCCCCCTCCGGGTTGAACACGTGGACGCCGTCGTATCCCGCGCCTGCCCACCCGGCGCCGGCCCAGATGTTGCCGTCCTTGTCCGCCCGGATGCCGTCGGCGACCCCCGATCCCTTGCCCGGCATGTCCATCGAGATGAACTGCCGCCCGTTGCGCAGCGTGCGGCTGTCCGCCACGTCATACACCCTGATGACGTTCTTGGCCTGCGGATAATTGGTCGAGCCGGTGTCGCAGATGTAGAGCTTCTTATAGTCTGGTGAAAAGCAGATGCCGTTCGGCTTGTAAAGCTCGTCCGTGACCATGGCGATCGCGCCGGTCTGCCCGTCGACCCGGTACACGGCCTCTTTAATCTCCAGCGGCGCCTTGTGCCCCTCGTAATTCGACAGGATGCCATAGCCCGGGTCGGTGAACCAGATCCCGCCGTCCGGGTGCACTACGATATCGTTCGGTGCATTGAATGGCTTGCCCTGCCATTTCGCCGCCACTACGCTGAGCGAGCCGTCGAGTTCATAGCGCACCACGCGCCGGTTCAGGTGCTCGCAGGAAAGCTGCCGCCCCTGGTAGTCGAAAGTGTTGCCGTTCGAAAAGCCGCACGGCTTGCGATACACGCTGACGTGTCCGTCCTCCTCGAGCCAGCGCATCTGGCGGTCGTTGGGGATATCGCTGAACACCAGGAAGCGCCCTTCGCCGTTCCATGCCGGCCCTTCGGCCCACAGCAAGCCGGTATACAGCCGCTCGATGGGAGTGCTCTTGATGCGGTATTTCTCGAAGCTCTTGTCGAGCACGAGGACATCGGGATCGGGGTAGCGCACCGGATTCTTCCCGGACCAATCGCGCTGTGCGTTGGCGGCTTGCGCCGCCGCGGCCAGCCCCAGTCCCGCCATCGTAAAGCGCCGCCGTGAAAACGGCGCGGATTCTGCACGCTCAGCCATAGCGAGACTAACGTATCACAGAAAAGCGGCTCTCCTCCAGCTTCTGCCGGTATGCCCGCTGTAATTTCTGCCGGTACAGACGCACGGGAACGCGCGCGGACGCGGCGTTCTGCTCCAGGAGCCTTTCCGCCGATTCCACGCCCGGAAGCGCGCCCCGCGCGGTGGCTGCGAGATAGGCCGGGTCTGCCGCGCAGCCCAAGGCCCAGATTGCCGGCGGCGGCTCGGCATAGTTATTCGGCAGTCCGACTCGTTCGAACGGGAATCCCATCGCCCAGTCGACGTGATAACCGATGCGCATGTTGGCCGGGCTGAGCGATACCTGCGCGTGCGTGACACAATTGGCCGCCGTCAGGCCGTACTTCGACCGCAACATCTCGATCAGCATCCCCGCCGCCCTGATTTGCGCCGGGCTGGCTTCGCTCTCGGCTTCAAATGCGATGCCCAGGAAGCTCTCGTTCAGGTTGAGATAGAGCCACTGGTCATCTGCCCAGGCCGAGAAGCCGGCATGGTTGGCGGCGTCCTCCTCGCGGACGATGCGGTGCACGCCTCCGAAGCGGTCGATCACAAAATGATAGGCCCGCCGGCGCTGGACATATTCGAGAAGCGACTCCGCAATCCGCCGGAGTGTTCCGTTTTCGCGAGCTTCGAATGGCGCCTGCCGGCTTTCGGTGGCATGAAACAAGATGCCTATGGGTCGCGATCGCCGCTCGGCGTGCCCTCCCGGCCGGAGCGGCCATGCCAGGTACGCGCGCGGGTGGTTGGCCACCGTGAGCCGTGTATCGATTCGCAGCCCGTTGCTGTAGCTCTCCTGGCCGCCGCTCTGCTCCACCAGCCAGACTTCCGGCGGCCGCGGGCTCGGCACCGCCGGCGCCCGCGGCACCGGTCGAGCCATCGCCGGCAGCGGGGGCGGTTCGCTATGCGCGGCGCGGATCAGCAAGAATGAAGCTGCCAGGGTCAGGGCGAGCAGCGCCAGAACGACGATCCGCGAAACGCGCCGCGGCCGTTTCGGCGGGGAAGGCGCCGCGATTTTCAAAAAGCGCAGCCGCAGCACCGGATCGCCGATTTGTGTTGCGAACCATGCGACCGCGCGCCCGTTGGGTTTGGGCGGTGGTGTGCCCATACATCTTATTCATCGGCTGGTACTCCCTACGGCCTTAGAAGGTTCTACTTTTTTTTCAACCCTCCTGTAGTTTTTTCGTACCACCGCCGATAGAAGTTTTGTGAAACAAGTCCGGCCCCGAACGTACTACTACAACGAGAGCCGGGCTACCGAAGAGGAGTTCGCAATGTTTAAGAGATGGTTCGATACCTCCCACGAAGCCGAGGAAGGGATTGCTCTGTCCCTCCCGCGCAATGGCTCGGGCAGCCAGGCGCACGGCGTGTCCTCGCCGGCTCGCCCGATGGAAACCTCGGCGCCACCGTCCAATCACCCGGGTTCCGCCAGCGCCGCGCCACCCGACCCCGTTTCGTTTGAACGGATTTATGCAGATGCGGCGATCGAATCGCGGCGTGGCAACTATGGCGTTTTCAAACTAGCCGAAATGGTTGCCAGCCCTCATCTGGCGGGCATGTCCGCCGACGCCAAGCACTGCGCGGTCTTG
>JAJYLS010000296.1:5974-7096 GCA_021787555.1 Acidobacteriota bacterium
GCGGCCGAAGCCAAGGTCGAGGACCTGCTCCAGGATGCCGTGGCGCGGAAGCGTGCGCTCAACGACTACGAAGACATGCTGCTCGAAAAGCTGCGCCGGTTTGAAGATTCCAAGGCGGCGGAGAATGCCCAGATTCAAGCCGATCTGGACCGCATCACGCACGAACACCTGTCGCGGATCCAGGCCAACCTGGACCTTGTGGCGCGGGCGCAGGATGACCTCCGCGCCTGGCAAAAGCGCAAGCAGCAGGAAGCCCAGCGGATCACGGACGCGGCGAAGTATTGTGTCCCGCAGGATGCCGCAAGCCATGACACCACTCTCGTGGCTGTGCTGGAGCGAGCTTCCGTGGCGGCCAGGTAGCAGGAGGTCCTTATGCTCGCCGGCCTCATTTCTATACTGGCCCTGGTCTTCCTCGGAGCGGTATGGCGCCGCACCGGGGACAAGCCACGCCCCCTGGATCGGGGCGAGATGCCCAGGGTCAGGCGTCTTTCCGATGAGGCCCGGCGCGAAGCGGCCCTCCCGTTTGAATAGCGCGCAGGAGAACAGCAATGAGTAAACCCGAACAGGAATACACGCAACCTCTGGGGCTGGATGTCGGTACGAGCCGCATCGTGGTAGCCCGTGCCGCGGGCAAGACGTATCAGTACGATGCCCAGCTCAACGCTTTTGTGACGCTCCCCTATACGCGGCTCGCCGTGAGCCTGCTCGAGCGGGAAAACGTCTTCCACGAAGTGCGCGGCTCGGACATCGTGATCGCGGGCAACGATGCGCAGAAATTCGCGGAAATTTTTCACGTCGAAACGCGCCGACCCATGTTCCAGGGGGTGCTGAATCCGGCGGAGCCGCACAGTCTCGCCGTCATCCGCCAGATCTTGACCAAACTCATCGGCAATACCGCCGTCGAGCAGCAGAAAGTTTACTTCAGTGTTCCCGCGCCCATGGAGGAAGGCGCCGATGCCATCGCCTATCATCAGGCATCCATCGCGCAGATTCTCGCCGAGCTGGGCTATTCCCCCACGCCGATCGAGGAGGGGCTGGCCGTGGTCTTCGGCGAACTGGCGGAATCGAATTTCAGCGGCATCGGGATTTCCTGCGGCAGCGGGTTGTGCAACATCTGTCTGG
>JAJYLS010000297.1 GCA_021787555.1 Acidobacteriota bacterium
ACGATAGATTAAGGCGCGCAACGCGCGACGCCTAGACCCATGGCCCGACCGCCTTTGAGGCGGCCCAACTCATCAAGCCACCCGCTATGCGGGGGGTGTCTGACTATGGTCCTGGGAATACGTCATGCAGCTTCCTCGTGTGTTCATCGTGGGGCGTGGGTGTGACTCACTTATCTGGACAATCGTATACCAGGGCCATGCCGTTCACCGTTACCCCTGGAATGAGTTTTTCAGTGAATGCGATCACAGTTACGGCTTACCAAAGTAACGGTCCAGCAAGTGGGCAGTTGATATTGTCCATCAACGCAGATTCGGGCGGATTGCCGGGTGCTGCCTTAGAGCAGTTTACCTTCTCGAATCTTCCAAACTTGAATGCTACCTCTTATCTTTCAAATCCCTATCCACTACTGGCAACGTCGGTGCTGCACCCGACGCTAGTTGGCAATTCGCAATATTGGCTTACGGCGACGGTGAACGATCCGTCGAACGTGACTGTAAATTGGGTGGAGAACAACCAGGGCGTCACTGGATTCGTCGCATTGCAGACTGGAAACACCGCCCTGGGCCTTGTTCGACCCTTCGCAACCTTTAGCGACATTCAGTGTAATTGGGACAGCAAAGTAATCGCACCGAAGATCGTGAGCAGGAGACAGTCTCGTTCTATCAGAGCCAGCCGAGAATGGCTGGAGGGTGGGGCATCTGGATGTATTCAGGTCGGGCGTTCAGGAGGCACGCCAAGTAACGCATCTGAGATTAGATCCAGGCGTGCCGATCGGCGGACAGCAACGTGTTGGCCGGGAGGGGGGCCGTGTCCATCCCAGTCCATCCGACCCATGTGCAATACGTGTACAGTCATCGATCCCGATTCACCCGGTCAGCCGGATTCGCCGTATTGAAATCAAAGCAAGTTGCTGATTCTACGGGGGTTCCGTTCATCCCAGGTGATTTGCATAAGCGTTTTCCTCCTGAAAATCCGTTTTTCTCTACCGTAGCCTATTGGTGTCCCTCCGGCAATAATCCCGGCCTCGGTCGCGCTCCTCCATCCGCCCAATCCACGAGCTCGCTGAACGCCGTCCAGATCTGGCCCGGAGTGAAATTGCAATGCCCATCCGCGTGCACATATTGCTGGAGATAGTTTTCCGTCCTCCCCGCCGTCTCGACCGCGTTTTCATACCACGCGGTCACCCGTGAGGGGTTCGTCGTCGGATCGTAGGTGGTCGCCAGGGCGAGCATCGGGCGCAGCAGCCGCCCCGTGGGCGTGTAATATTGGACCAGGAATTGGGTAGCGGCGGGATCGGCCGCGTAACGCTTCACTGCGTCGTTCAACGCGCGGTCGTCGCTGGTGCCCGTATAAATGTAGTTGCGGTTATCGAATGGATTCCCTCCGGCTTTCTGCTGCGCATCCATGACCACGTACGTCGCGAAGAGCATCTTGTTGGCGACATCCGCATCGCTGTGCAGCCGCAGCAGAGTTCGCATCGCCGCCGCGCCGTCCGGATGCTTTTCCAATTGCTGTTCCACCTCCCGGCGCAGCGCCGCGGTGACCTCGAATCCTCGCGGCACCGGAACCAGCGGCGGCAGCAGCCCGGGAAAGTAGTAGTCGAACGCCGCCCGCATGGCAAAAGCGCGCTGTCTCGCCGCATTCGACGGGTCCAGTCGTCCGCACAGCGCCAGCGCGCCGTCATAGTATTCGGGTGCCTTCTCGATGGTCATCAGGGTCAGCGCCCCGCCCATCGACTCGCCCGTCACGTAGGTTTTGGCAGGTTTCCCATATTTCGAAATGAAGAACTCGCGCAGCGCTTCTGTCTCCGGGAACGCCTGCGCAAGCGCCCAACCCGTCACCGAATATCCGGATTGGATCCACGCGTAGCCGTGTGCCAGAAACGGCGCGGCAACCTTGCCCGGAGGCCCCGCCTTGAATGTGACCGGCTTCATACTGTACCCGTGATAGAAGATCACCAGGCCGCGATTCCAATTCTCCGGAACATCGATCCGGTATGCGGCGCGGTCGAGTTCACCGATCTCCGTGCGCACCGCCGGCCGGGAAGGAGATGTCACGTTCGTTTGGCCGGACAGCATCACGGGAACGAGCAGCGTTATTGCAGCGAAAAAGGAACGCATATAGCTCACATTTATTAGCATTGCACGGGCGCGCATGGGGCCTATCCACGCACACGAACAGCCTCGTCCCCTCCCACGCGCACGTCAACGCCGCCCCGGATTTTACGCGGCGATCGGTGTACCGCTCATCGCTTCCGTCGGCACGTTGGGCGTGGTGGCGGCGTCATAGCGCGGACGGAATCGTGGATCCCTTCGTAGCCGAACATGAAAAAGGTCTTGTTCTTGCCGTTGTACACCTTGGGGAGCCAGACGGGTCCCCCGACCGTGCCGCCCCAGCGGTCGAAGCGGAAGTCTGACCGGGGGATTGCCCAGCTTGTTGTTGTAAAAGTCATTTGCCCAGAAATCTTTCCGCTGGAAGGCGTAATACATGGTTCCGTGCAGACTGTTGGTCCCGGACTTGATGCTCAAATTGGTCACGCCGCCGGCGGTGTTTCCCACCGCGGCATCGAATGTGGCGGTCTGCACCTTGAACTCCGCTACGCACAAATCTCCTGAAGCCGGGCGCCGTCACCGTGACCTGGTACGTGCCGGGAAGCAGCAAGGGTGCCGTGTAGAAGCCTTCCGCATTGGTTTTGAGCGAAACCGTTGTTCCTATCACCTGGTTCTGAACACTGATTTCGGCATTGGGGATGACTGCCCCGCCGCGCCCGCCGGTACCAAACGATTCCTGAGAATTTCGACAATTTTCTGATGCGGAATCCTACAACCCGTCCGTGGCCGCCCACATCCATCAAGCTGGCGCGTCGCGCGGATCTTTCTCCAGCTTGTGCCGCAGCACGGCCTCCTGCAACTCGCGCCGCCGGTCGCCCGCGCCGTGCGGCAGAATCTCCAGCCACAGGTGCGCCATCTCGTCGCTGCTCTGGTTGCCGGCCCGCACGCCTTGCGGCGGGTCGTGCGGGTTGCGCACGTTGTCCGCCGAGTTGTCGTAGTGGTACCGCATCTCGATCACGAATTCCCCGGCGGATCGAACGGGCTGCGCATGACCTCCAGGTCCATTCCCGGAAATCCCTTGCCCGGTGCGACCTCCTTCAGGTGCGAAATCCCGAAGCGGTCCACCAGATCGAATGCCGCCGGCGCCGTGAGCACCAGGTCCGGCTTGCCAAGCTGCCATCCACCGGGGAACCGCGGGTGCGGAGGAATTGCGGCTACCGGCCCTTCCGGCGCGCCCGCCTTCACCCAATCGGCGATGGTGCGGAGCTGCTCGTCCGACAACCGCCGTTCGCCCTCGAAGTCGTCGTAGCCGTGTTCCGGCAGCCACGGCGGCATGTAGCGGCTGCGCGTCACCGCGGCAATCTGCCCCGCGCGCTTTTTCACGTCGGCGTAGCTCGTCAGGGGAAATGGCCCGGCCCCGCCCGCATGGTGGCAAGGGGCGCACGAGCGGTAAACGATGGGTGCAATATCGTGCACGAAATCGGCGCCCTGCGCCACCGTGGCCGACAGCAATAGCGCGGCTCCAAAGAACCGTAACCCAGGCATCCCTGCTTATAAGTTATCAGTTACGAGTCGTGAGTTTTGAGTCAAAAGCACAGCGCACTGACAATTCAGAACTCACAACTCGGAGCTTACAACTTGCTTCGTGCTAATCTCGTGTGTGTTGACCATTCGCGATCTCGATCTCCACAATAAGCGGGTTTTCATCCGCGTCGATTTCAACGTTCCCCTCCAGAAGAACCCTTCGGGCGAGATGGAAATCACCAGCGACAAGCGCATCCGCGCTTCGCTGCCCACCATCAAGTACGCGCTCGAACATGGCGCCGGTGTCATCCTGGCTTCGCATCTTGGGCGCCCCAAAGGTAAGCCCAATCCCGAGATGAGCCTCCGGCCCGCTGCCGCGCGCCTCGAGGAACTGCTCGGCCGGCCGGTGAAGATGGCGCCCGATTGCGTCGGCCCGGCGGTCGAAGCCATGAAGCCCGCTCCGGGTGAGGTGTTGCTGCTCGAAAACCTGCGTTACCATCCCGAAGAGGAGAAGAACGACCCGGGCTTCGCCAAACGGCTTGCCGCGCTGTGCGACGTCTACGTGAACGACGCCTTCGGCTCCGCTCACCGCGCGCACGCTTCCACCGAGGGCATGATCCGCTTTGTGCCCAAGGCCGCCGCCGGCCTGCTCATGGAGCAGGAGCTGAAATATCTTGGAATGGCCACGCGCAATCCCGCCCGGCCGTGCGTCGCTATCCTCGGTGGCGCCAAGGTCTCGGACAAAATCGAGGTCATCGAAAACCTCGGCAAGATCGTCGATAAGCTCCTGATCGGCGGCGCCATGGCGTACACGTTCCTCAAAGCGCAGGGCCAGCCCACCGGCAAGTCGCTCGTCGAAGACGACAAGCTCGACCTCGCCAAGAAGTTGCTCGCCGATCTCGGCGGCAAGCTGATGCTGCCCTCGGATCACATCGTGGTTTCCGAAATCGCGCCCGGCGCACCCAACGACGCGGTCGCCAGCATTCCCAACGGCAAAATCGGCGTGGATATCGGCCCGAAAACCATCGACGCCTACGCGCGCGTGATTGCCGGCGCCAAGACGGTCATCTGGAATGGCCCCATGGGCATCTTCGAGAAGCCGCCCTTCGACCGCGGTACGGTCGCGCTGGCCAAAGCTGTGGCCGGTTCCGGCGCAACCTCCGTGGTGGGCGGCGGCGATTCCGAAAAGGCCATCAAGGCCGCCGGCGTTTCCGACAAGATCTCGCATATCTCCACCGGCGGCGGCGCTTCGCTCGAATTCCTCGCCGGCATTCAACTGCCCGGCGTGGCCGCCCTAGAGAAGTCGTAGCCGCGAATGGACTGAGACTTGCTAGGCGATCAGCCATGAAAACGATCGCCTGGGTTTTCTCCGATTTATTTTGGCTTGCAAACTCCGTTCACGCGCAGACGGTGCTTTCGGTAGTTTCGGCGGCCAGCGGTGCGGCAGTGGTTGCGCCGAATTCGCTGGCCAGCGCTTTCGGAACGAAGCTCGCGAGCGGCGCCATCGCGGCCAACGGTCTACCGCTGCCGACCTTGCTGGGGGGCGTCAGCGTCACGGTGACCGATAGCGCGGGAGATTCGCGCCTTGCGGGTTTGCTTTTCGTGTCGCCGCAGCAGATCAATTTCCTGGTGCCGCCGGGGACGCCGGCAGGCAGCGTGACGGTAACGGTGGCCGCCGGATCGGACGTGGTGGCGCGGGGAACGGTGCCAGTCCAGGCCGTTGCGCCGGCATTGTTCGCGGTGCCGGGCACCAGGATCGCCGCGGCCATCGGCGTGCGCAGAATCGCGCCGAACGGTCCGGCGACCTCCTTTCCGGTTTTTCAGTGCAATTCCGCGGGCGCGCAGTGTGCGCCGGTGCCGATCGACCTCGGCGTGGATACGCCGGTATATCTGGAACTTTACGGAACAGGAATCCGCGGCGGCTCGACGGCAATCGTGACCATCGGCGGCGTGCCGGTTCAGCTACTGTACGCGGGCGCGCAGCCGCAATTCCCCGGCCTGGACCAGGTCAACGTGTCGGTGCCGCTGACCCTCCGCGGCGCGGGCCTGGCCGATATCGTGGTGACGGTGGACGGCCAGCCCTCCAACAGGGTGCAAGTGACGATCCGGTAAATTTCTGTTAGCAATCCCATTTCTGATGATATATACTTCCTCCAGAAAGGGAGATGAAGCCCGATGCTGCTAACGAAAGAGCCCTTCCTCGCGAGCGTTGCGCTTTTGCTACCGGCGAGTCTGGGGATGGGGCAATCCGTTCCCAATGCCGGTTTGACGTACCTGGAGAATGTGCAAATCCCCGGCTGGTCCACCAAGGCCGCCGGATACGATCTTTTCGCATTTAACCCGCGAACCCTGATCCTGTATCTCGGCGACCGCACGAATCACGCAGTCACGGCGATCGATGCACGGACCAACACCGCGGTGGGCGTGATGCCGATCCCGGGCAAGCCGGGCACGAACGGGGTGCTGATTGCGCCGGACCTGGAACAACTCGTGGCCACGGACAACAAGACCAATGTCTGGGTCTGGGACCTGCGCCTCCCCGACGGCGGTCCGGATGAGTACACGCTGCCGAACATCGGGGGCGGCACGGACGCGCTGGACTACGATCCATTCAACCAGACAGTGTATGTGATCAACGGAAAGGCGCCGTATTACATTACCGGAGTCAGCTTGGCATACAAGAAGATCGCCACCCAGATGCAACTCCCAGGCAGCCCGGAGTTGATGCGCTTCAACCCGGTGGACGGAGTGATTTACCAAGTGATCACGGATTCCCAGAATCATAACAAGGGCGCGGGCGTGGTAGCCTATGATCCCGTTTCGAACACGATCAAGAATTATTACCTGACGCCTAACTGCGTGCCTCACGGGATCGAGATCGATCCGGTGGTTAACGCGGCGCTACTGGGTTGTGGAACGAATCAGGGGCAACTTCTGATGAACCTGGCGGACGGAACGACGATCGCGACGTTTCCGGATGTGACCGGCAGCGATCTGCTCGCCTGGAACCCGAACCTGCGGCGATTCTACACGGGATCCGGGAGCAACGTGAGCACAACCACGGGCTGCCCTTCGGACAGCGCCAAGCACACGCCGGTCGTGGGCGTGATCGAGGCGCGAGCGTCGAATGGTGTGGTGAAGGGGAACCTGGTCGGGGTGGTCTGCTCAGGACGCGGCGCGCATGGAATTGGAGTCGATCCGCTGCGGGATTTCATTTACGTGGGGACCCCGCAATATCCCGTCAACGCCGCAGACGCCCATACCGGGCAGGCGGGCGTGCTGACGTTCTTCGATCCCGCGCCGCCGGCGCAAGGACCGCTGGGGCCGATTCAGGTGACCATGAACGCGCTGCCGGGCAACTCGACGAGTGGCAGCTTCCGGACAGCCCTGCTGGGGCGGCACCTGGAACTGATCGCAGGTCCCATCGCGGTAAGCGGGACATCGGCGCGGATCGTGGTGACCACGACGGTGGGGAATGAGTCGGTGGAGTGTGCGACG
>JAJYLS010000298.1 GCA_021787555.1 Acidobacteriota bacterium
CAGACGGCGCAAGGTGCTCGCCATGAGGTCCGTGGCCGCCCCCGTCCGGCGCGCCGGCGGATCGACGGCGATGGAAACCACCTCGGCGCGCCCCCCGCGTGTGCAGGTAACCATATACCCCCAAATGTTCCGGCCGCTTTCGGCCACCAGGAACAAATCCCCGCATTTGTGGAAAAGGTCTGCAAATAAGTTGCGATCATAAGCGTCTTTGCCGAAGGAAGCGTGTTCAATCTCCTGCAGGCGCTCGAAATCGCTTTCCCTCAGGCACCGGATGCTATAACGAGCGGGCATATTTGTTATCCTTTGTTTTGCCTCACTTGAAAGCCATTTGAAAACCGTGGGCGGAAAAAAGCGCAAGCTCCGGGGGCGGGCTCTTGACAACCATTTCAGACTCGCGCATACTGAAACCATGTTGCAACTGAGTGGCAACAGTACGCTGGCCGAAGAACCGGCCGCGTCCGGCCCCGCCCCCTGCCTGGTGCCCATGGTGGACCTGCGGCGCGGCGAGGCCGGCGTTCTCCACAGCATCGATCTCCCGGCGGCGGATGCACGCCGTCTTATGGAATTGGGTTTTCTGCCCGGCACTCGCGTCACGGCGGGGCTGAGCGCGCCGGGCGGTGACCCGCGCGTTTTCCAGGTGGACGGATCGGAGGTGGCTCTCCGACGCGAGACCGCGCGGCGTCTGAGCGTACGGCCCGAAACCGCCGGAAAGCGAGCGCCGCGTGGGCGCATGTAGCGACTGCCACGGTTGCAGTTTGGCAACGGTCCTAAAGCCCCCTGAAAGTGCGGCGGTGCGGACGGTGGCGGTCATCGGACCACCGAATTCCGGCAAGACTACGCTTTTTAACCGGCTGACGGGGTTGCGGCAAAAGGTTGCCAATTTTCCTGGCGTGACCGTCGAGCAGCATACCGGCGAAGTGGCGCTGGCGGATGGACGCGTCCTGCGGCTCATCGATCTGCCGGGCGTGTACAGTCTGCTGCCGCGCTCGGAAGACGAGCAGATCGCGCATGACGTGCTCACCGGCAAGCGCGCCGATACACCGAAGCCCGACGCCATCCTGCTGGTGCTCGATTCCACCAACCTCGGCCGGCACCTGATGCTGGCCGCGCCGATTCTGGCGCTGGGAGTGCCCACCCTGGTCATTTTGAACATGGCCGACGACCTGCGCAACCGCGGCGGCAAACTGGACCTGGCAGCGCTCGCCGCGCAGCTTGGCGCTCCGGTGGCGCTGGTGAGCGCGCGGCAGGACGAAGGCATCGAGCAGATCTTCGATTTTCTGACGGGCGCCATGCCCATGCCCGAGCCAAAGGAATTGCCGGTCCTGCAAGACGTGCCCAAGTGCCGGCAGTGGGCCGGGCGGGTGAGCGCGCGGGCGGCGTATCGCGCCCCCATTCCGCCGAAATGGACGCGGCGGCTCGATTCGGTCTTCCTGCACCCCATCGCCGGCCCGCTGATCTTCATGGTGGTGGTGGTCGCGGTCTTCCAGACCATCTTCTGGATCGCCGATCCCTCCAAAGAGGCGGTGGATTGGCTGTTCGGCGTCACGGGCAACTGGGTTGCGTCGGTCGTGCCAGCGGGGATGTGGCGGTCGCTGCTGATTGACGGCATTTGGAAGGGCGTGGGCTCCGTGGTGGTGTTCCTGCCGCAAGTGCTTTGCCTGTTCCTGTTCATCGGCATTCTGGAGGATTCCGGGTATCTGGCGCGCGCCGCCGTCATCGCCGACCGCACCATGGCCCGCGCCGGGCTCCAGGGCAAATCGTTCATTCCGCTGCTTTCGGCCTATGCCTGCGCGGTGCCGGCGATCATGTCCACCCGCACCATCGAAAACAAGCGTGACCGCATGGCCACCATTCTGATCGCGCCCTTTATGACCTGCTCGGCGCGCCTGCCGGTTTACAGCCTGATTATCGCCGCCTTCATTCCCAATCGCCATTTTATCGGCAGCTTCGTCAGCGCGCGCACGGCCGCCATGCTGGGCCTCTACCTGCTGGGCTTCGTGGCGGCGGTGGCCACGGCTCGCGTGCTGAAATCCTCCGTCCTGAAGAGCGGCCGCACGGCGTTCTTGCTGGAGATGCCCGCCTACCGCTGGCCGACCTGGCAATCCATCGGACTCCGGCTGCTGGACCGCTCGAAAGTTTTCCTCCGCCGCGCCGGCACGGTGATCCTGCTGGTGACGGTGGTCCTCTGGGTGATGGCCACGCTGGTACCGTATCACCACGGCCATCCGCCGGCCATCGAAGACAGCTTGGCGGGAACCATCGGCCACACCATCGAGCCGGTGATCAAACCCCTGGGATTCAACTGGAAGATCGGCATCGGCCTGATCACCTCCCTGGCCGCCCGCGAGACCATCATCGGAACCCTGGGCACGATCTACGCGGTGGATCCGCAATCGCACCAGATGGATCTGGAGAACGCGGTGCGGCACGACCTCACGCCCGGCGGCGCGGTGGCGCTGCTGGTCTTCTTCGCCTTCGCCATGCAGTGCATTTCGACCATCGCCATCGTCCGCCGCGAAACCGGCAGTTGGAAATGGCCGGCATTGCAATTCACCTACATGAGTGTCCTGGCCTACGTGGGCGCGTTAGTGGCGTACCATCTGATTCGGTAAGGACGGCCTAAGTCCACTTATAAATCACTTATTAAGTACGGTGGTAATTTCCCGATTGACAAATCAAACGGGGGAATATATGTATGCAAGATTCTGCTGGGATCCCCCAGAGTCGACCTTCCGGCGGCGCCGGCCGGAACCCGAGCAACCGAAGCCTCGGTTGCTACCTGAGAACCTCGACCCCCAGGAATATGCCCGGGACCTACTTCCCCGGGGGGCGGGCTGCGGGCCGGCCCAGGATGGCCGTAAGTGAGCGGCCAATGTGTGGAAAGTGGTGTACCATGCGAAGACTTTGCCAATTGCTGTTGTTCACCGGGACCGTCCTCATGCTCCTCCGGCAGACTCCGCCTGCCGTTGAAGCACAGGTCTCGGGCCAGTGCATGTTCGCGCGTATTTACCCGGACATCGGCAGTTGCGACGACCCCTGCGCCGGTGAGTCTTGTTCCCCCTACTTGGATAAGGTCTGTCTCCACCCCGCGCGTTGGCGTTCGCAACTTGCCGGAATCGAAGTAATATAGAAATCCGGCACCCATGAAGAAGATAATCTCCCTTGCCTGCCTGGCCGTCCTGGCGGCCCTCATCGCTTTCTTCTCTTTCTCGCGGCCCAGCCGCTCGGCGCCGTTCGTTCCGCCCAAGGTCCAGGCCGCCTTTCTCGTCCGCTTCGGCCTGGATGGCAAAGCCGGCGTCGATTGGAGCGGCAGCCTCTCCGCTCCCGGCGCGCGCCTCTCCGGCTGGCAGTTCAATTCCGCCGACAGCATCTCTTCCAATTCCTGGAAATGCGCCACCGAAACCCAGACCTACTGGGACACTCCCTACGAAGCGAGCATGAAGCCCACCTCGCGGCGCGATAAGCTCACCGAAAAGGGAATCCTGATCGCCTTCGCCGCCGCGCCGCCGCCCGAGGTGCGCGTCGCGACCGCCCAGGGGGACTTCACCTTCGCCACCGCCCTCCCGCCCGGCGATGCGCCGCGGCTTTTCCTGGATGGCCGCGCCTCCGTGGCCGCCGTTCCCGCCCTCACCGAGCTCACTTCCGGGCCTGACGTGGAAGATTATCCCTCGGCGGCCGAAGCCAAAGACGGCACCCTCTGGATCGCATATCAAACCTGGACCCCCGCTGCCGGCGGCCGAATCTTCGTGCGCCGCCTGCGCGCGGGCACCTGGTCGGAGCCCGAAGCGCTCACCCGTAGCGGCGGCGATTACTTCCGCACCGCCATTGCCCAGGACGCCGCCGGCCGCATCTGGGTCGTGTGGTCCGCCCAGCAAGACCGCAATTTCGATCTCTACGCGCGCTCCTTCGATGGCCGCTCCTGGTCGAAACCCGAGCGCCTCACCACCGCCGTAAACTCGGATATCTTTCACACCATGGTGGCCGATAGCGCCGGCCATCTTTACCTGGCCTGGCAGAGCTCCCGCTCCGGCAATTTCGATATCTACTTGCGGATCTTCGACGGCCGCCGCTGGGGACCCGAGATCCAGGTCTCTTCCGATCCTGCTGACGACTGGGAGCCCGCCCTCGCCGCGCTGCCAGGCGGCGGGGCCACTATCGTCTGGGACACCTATGCCCGCGGCAATTACGACGTGGTCGCGCGCACCTGGCGCGATGGCCGCCTCGGCCCGCAGTTCCCCATCGCGCAAAGCGGCGCGTTTGCAACCCGCGCCTCCGCCCAGTACGACCGCCAGGGCCACCTCTGGGTGGCCTGGGACCAGGGCGACTGGAACTGGGGCAAGGATTTCGGCTACGAAATCCCCGAATCCGGCCGCGGCCTCCTCGACCGCCGCCAGGCGCGCGTCGCCGTGCTCGAAAACGGCAAGCTCCTCGAAACCGCCAACCCCGTCGGCGATGCCGTCCCCGCGGACCTCCGCCAAGTCTTTCACCACCCCGTACTCGCCCTCGATGGCAACGGCAACCCCTGGCTGTTTTTCCGCACGCGCATCAATCTGCCGGTGACCAAGGGCAACCACCATGGCCAGTTCCGTGCGCTCTGGCGCCTTCAGGCCACCACCCTGCGCGCTGGCCGCTGGACCCCCATGCTCGAATTCCCCGAAAGCGAGGGCCGCATCGATTCGCCCGTGGCGGTTGCCCGCCGCGCTTCGGGCGGGCTTGCCGCGGTCTGGGTGACCGACGGCCGCACCTGGCCGCACGGATTCCCGCACGATCAGGACCTCCGCTTCGCCGCCATCCCCGCCTCGCCGCCGCAACCCGCGCCGCAGTTGGTCGCCTACCAGCCGCCTGCCGGTGCGCTCGCGCCCTCGCATCCCGAAGAGGCGCGCGACATCGCGCGCGTCCGCGACTACCGCGTCACCCTTGGCGGCCATACCTGGCGCATCGTGCGCGGCGACATCCACCGCCACAGCGACGTTTCCTGGGACGGCAACCGCGACGGCTCGCTCGACGACAGCTACCGCTACGCCCTGGACGCCGCCGGCTTCGATTACCTCGGCTTGACCGACCACCTCGGCGGCGAAGTCCCCGCGATCCCTTATAGCTGGCAGCGCATGCAGAAGGCCGTCGATCTCTACACCATCCAGGGCCGCTTCGCCCCGCTCTATGCCTACGAGCGTAGCTTGCGGTGGCCCAATGGTCACCGCAACGTTCTCTTCCCCACGCGCGGCAATCCGGTGCTGCCCGCTACGCCCGAAGAGGTGAACGGCACCGAAGGCGCGGCGAGCCTCTACGCCTATCTCCACAAGTACGGCGGTGTCACCACGCCGCACACCACCGCCTCCGGCATGGGCACCGATTTCCGCGACCACGACGCCGAGGTCGAGCCAGTGGTCGAGATCTACCAGGGCTACCGCAGCAATTTCGAGACCCTCGGCGCGCCGCGCTCGCCCACTCGCAGGGAATCCGCCAAATTCAGCGCCGGCTTCGTGTGGAACGCCTGGGCCAAGGGCATCAAGCTGGGCGTGCAGGCCAGTTCCGACCATGTCTCGACCCACATCTCCTACGCCGGATTCTACGTGGACCGCATCGATCGCGACGCCATCATCGCCGCCATGAAAGCGCGCCGCTCCTACGCCGCCACCGACAACATCTTCGTCGACCTCCGCATGGGCGATCGCTTCATGGGCGAAAGCTTTTCCACCTCCGAACGCCCGCCGCTCAGCGTCCACGTTTCCGGCACCGGCCCCATCGCGCGCATTGAAGTCATCAAGAGCAACCGCATCGTCTACACCGTGCCGGGTACCGGCGCCGATATGCGGTTCACCTGGCGCGATCAGGACGTCCACCCCGGCGAAGCCTACTATTACGTCCGCATCGAGCAGGCCAACAGCCAGCTTTGCTGGAGTTCACCCATCTGGGTCGATTACCGCTAGATTGATCTACACTGTAATTGGCTCATGGCCCCGCTCTCCTTAAGGGAGAACGAGGAGAAGCAGTCCGCTGCGCTGCTCTCGCTCCTCGCCGCCGTCGGTCTTACGGCACTCCGCATCGTCGTCGGTTTTCTCACCGGTAGCCTCGGCATCATCGCCGAGGGCGCCCACTCCGGTCTCGATCTGGCCGCCGCGGCCATGACCTGGGTTGCCGTCCGCATCTCCGCCCGGCCGGCCGACAGCACCCACCTCTACGGCCACGGTAAAGTTGAGAACCTCTCCGCTCTTTTTGAAACCTTCATCCTCGTCGCCACCTGCGTCTGGATCGCCTGGGAGGCCGCCCATCGCCTGCTGTCCCAGACGTCCGCTGTGGAAGTGACCGTCTGGTCCGTCGGGGTCATGGCGGCATCTCTGGCGGTTGAACTTTCGCGCGCCCGCGCCCTGGCCCGCGTGGCCAGGAAGTATGGCAGCCAGGCGCTCGAAGCCGATGCCCTCCATTTCCAGACGCACATCTGGAGCTCGGGCGCGGTGATCCTGGGTCTGCTTGCGGTCAGCCTCGGCCAAGCCGTGCCGAGCCTTGCGTTCCTGCAAAATGCCGACGCGGTGGCCGCCATCGGCGTTTCGGTGGTGGTGGCCTGGGCCAGTTGGGCGCTCGGATGGCGCACCGTGGACGCGCTGGTCGATTCCGCCCCCGTCGGCATGGAGCAGCGCATCGCCGGCGCGGTCGCGGCCATCCCCGGCGTACGCAATTGCCACCGCGTCCGCATCCGCTATTCCGGCCCGGTGCCCTTCATCGACCTGCACATCATCGTGGATGGCGACCAGACCCTGACCCAGGCCCACGGCCTCACCGAGCGCATCGAGTCCGCCATCCAGGAAATCGTGCCGCGCGCGGATGTCACCATCCACCCCGAGCCGTTCGAACATTAGGCTGGCAGCCCCGGCTCTTTCCTCTCCGGCAACAGACGTTCGAGTGTTGCCCGACTCACGAGGCAGGGCTGCTGCGCCGGAGGCGCAATGCAGCCCTGCTAAGCCGAAGTTCCCCTAAGAAATAAGCCGCAATTCGCGGGCAATCCATTGATTCTTTTAGTACATAGCTCTAATTTTCGAGCGGCATAATGTTCCCATGTAAATG
>JAJYLS010000299.1 GCA_021787555.1 Acidobacteriota bacterium
CGGTAACAATCCGTCAGATAGATGATCTGGTGCAGCACGTGGAGGGAGGCCCAGGTGAAGAAGAAGGTGATCAGCAGCAGGTAATGGTAAATGCCCAGGTAGATCACCAGCGCCGGCAGCGCCAGCAGCGCCAGCGCGGCCCATGCGTACCGGGGATGCCGCGCGCGGAAATTTTCGTCCAGGAAGGTGAAAGTTACGGTGGAGAACAGGTGCGGGCCGCCGATCAGAGCGGCGACTGCGATGTTGATCGCGTCGACGGCCTGCTGCTGGCTCATCCAGCCAGAGATCTGCGCGCCCCAGGCGATCAGGAACGGCAGCGGCACCAGGACGGCGCTGAAGATGAGCAGCGGGAGGTCCCAGGATGGCTTGTAGATCCAGCCCGGCTCGCGGCGCGACAGCAAGACGGGTGAGCCCGCGAATGCGGCCATAGGGAACATGATATGCGAGCACCGCCCGCGGATTCAATGAAAATGGCGCAAACGCGCCGAATGCGCGCGAATTTACACGCGCGGGGAGAGCGCCCGCCGGGTGTAGCGAGTGCCACAGCGCCGCGGGCCGCATGGACTTACTATACGGCCGTCGCCATTTCGATGAGCGTGCCGGGGGATCTGCGCCTCCGACGGATTCCCCGCGCGCGCGCCAGACTCCGGCCAAAGCCCGGCGCCATGGATGGCGGCTCGCTTCGCTCGCAGCGCTAAAAAAAATGCCGGGCACCATCTCTGGTGCCCGGCCGAGGGTCGCTCTACCCAAAACTCAGGGCGTTAACGCCGCCCGCCCATTCCGCCGTGGAACCCGCCCATTCCGCCGTGGAACCCGCCCATTCCGCCGTGGAACCCACCCATTCCGCCGTGGAACCCGCCAAAGCCGCCGCCGTGGAATCCGCCGAAGCTGTGCATCCCACCGGCAAACCGCGGACCCGCGAACCCGCGGCCCGCGCCCGCAAGCGTGCGGCCCGTGGCGATGCCCCCACGCCGCGGGTAGCCGCCGCCATAGAACCCGCGCCCGCCGTAGAACCCGCGGCCTCCATAGAACCCATACATCGGCGGGTTGTAGTAGAAGTACGACGGGGAGTAGAAGCCGTAGCCGAATCCGAAGGGGCTATACAGGAATCCGTCACCCGGCATAAAGGCATAGCCGTCAAACCACGGGTCCCAATACCAGCCCATGCCATACCACGGATAGCCATCATTGACGATGGCATCCGCCTGGTCGGCAGTCGCCTGCGTCATGTACTCGGAGCGCAGCTTGCTCCAGGCATAGAGATCGTCTTCCTTGTGGCGGTTGAAACCCTTCGCCTTGAGCTTCTCGCCGGACTGAAGCGGCAACTCCTTGCCTTTATACACGTCTACTGTGTGGCCATCTTCCTGAACGGCCGCGATGCCGTTATACACCCGGACCATGGGGTTTTCCGTGGTGAACTCGTAAACCCCTTTCTTCAGCATTCGGGTAGGCACACCGTTGTCGATCACGTCGAGGTGGTTCTCCTTCTCCACCTGGTCGGCCTCGACCACCGCCTCACCCTGGAGCAGTTCGACGCGCGTATTGGTGAGCGACGGCGAAATCATCTTCACCGCGCTGTTATCCCCGATGCGCAGCACGACTCCCGGAACCAGCAGCATCTCCGCTTTACCGTCGCGCGTACCCAGCACCTGCCCCGAACCCACCTCCGCCGAGCCGACCGTTGAAGGACCGATCGTGCGGCCATCCAGCGTGACCTGTCCTTCCACGTAATTCACCGCCCCCGGCCGCGCCATGCCCTCGGAAGGGGTGGATGCCCCGTCATTCGCCGCCCCCGGCTGCGCATTGCCGTAGGAAGGGGTGGCGGCCACCGCGAATACCCCCGCGGCGAACAGTGTGGCGGCTGTTCGGAGCGGCGATTTCAACAGGCTAACCATTTGGTTTTCCTCCCTTTTCCATCCACTTAGTTGGATGCGGCGTAAGGCAGTGTAGTTGCCCGCTTTACAAATCTATACAGCTTCGTGCAACCTGCTACATTGTAGGGAAGTGCCCTCCAGACCTCGGAAAAAACCCTCCGCGGGGTTCAGTGTGCAAGTCAAGGAGGAGCCTGCCGTTGGAAAGCCGGCCCTGGAATTTCTGGAACGGCGGCGGCGCGTCCTGCTGATAGTGCTGCTGGTCCTCGCCTCGGCGCGCATCGTTTCCACTTACACGGTCTTTAGCCAGACCATGGATGAGCCGGCGCACATCGCCTGCGGCATGGAGTGGCTGGACAAAGGCGTGTACCGCTGGGAGGCGCAGCATCCGCCGCTGGCGCGCGTGGCCGCCGCGCTGGGGCCGTATCTGCTGGACATCCGCTCGCAGGGCACGAAAAACGAAAACGACGACTCCAAGTACATAGAAGGCAATGCCATTCTTTTTTACGGCCATCGCCTGGACCGCAACCTGGCGGCGGCGCGGCTGGGAATTCTGCCGTTCTTCTGGATCGGCTGCCTGGTGGTGTACTTCTGGGGCAAGCGCTATTTCGGTGCGGCAACGGCCGTGGTGGCGGTGTTCTTCTTCAGCTTTCTGCCGCCCGTTCTGGCGCACGGCGGCCTGGCCACCACCGACATGGCGCTGACCGCCTTCATGGGCGCGGCCTTCCTGACGGGGCTGATCTGGCTGCAAAAGCCCTCGGCCGCCAACGGCGTGCTGTTCGGCGTCGCGACGGCGCTCGCCATTCTCTCGAAGTTTTCGACGCTGGTGTTCCTCCCGGCCGCGGCGGCAGCGGCGCTGGCCTGGTATTTCGCCGCCGAGCGCCCGGGTACGGCGGCCGTTCTGAGAGCGGTGCGCCCGCGTCTCGCCACGTTCGGCCTGGCGGTGCTGACGGCCTGCCTGCTGATCTGGGCGGGCTACCGCTTCTCCTTCGACAAGGTTCCCGCGCCCGAGTTGTGGCTGGGGATTCGCGAGGTGATCGAGCACAATGCCAAAGGGCATGCGGCGTACCTGCTCGGGCAACGCAGCCCGGACGGCTTCTGGGATTTCTTCCCCGTGGTGCTGGCGGTGAAAACGCCCATCGGCTTTTTGGTCCTGATGCTGGCGGGCGCGTGGCTGGTGGTGCGCAAGCGGAGCCCTCTCGGCCGCGGATGGATTCCGCTGGCTTTTTCCGGCGCGATCCTGGCGGCGGGCATGGCCAGCCGGATCAACATCGGCATCCGCCACATTCTGCCCGTCTATATCGGCTCTTCGCTGCTGGCCGCGGCGGCGGTGGTGCACGCCATCGAGATGAAGGGCCGGCCCAAATGGCTGGCCGCGGTGGGCGTCCTGGTGCTCTGGTTTGCCGCGTCTTCGCTGCTGAGCCACCCCGACTACCTCGCCTATTTCAACGAATTCGCCGGCAGCCGGCCGGAAAACATCGTGGTGGATTCCGACCTCGATTGGGGCCAGGACATCAAGCGGCTCGGCGCGCGCCTCAAGCAGGTGGGCGCCAAAGAGGTGACCTTCGCCTCCTTCACCGACATCAACCTGGAAAGAGACCTGGGCTTTCCGCATCTGATTTCCAAAATGGAAGCTACACAGCCCAACCCCGGATGGAACGCGGTCAGCCTGACCAGGCTGAAGGACTTCCGGCTCGGATTGGGGGACCGGTATCCCGACGTGGTGCTGTGGCCCGACCGCGCGCCCATTCAGGAAAGGGTGGGGAAGAGTATTTTACTGTGGTACTTTCCGGAATAAGTTGTGAGTCATGAGTCATGAGTCATGAGTTATGAACGCTCGAAGCTGGACTCAAAACTCAGAACTCAGAACCGAGAACTTACATGTTCCTCTTTCAACTGGCGCTCTTATTACTGCTTCTTGCGGTTTGCAGCTTCGCGCCCGGCTTCTTCTTCATTCGCCGGCTGCGGTGGACGCCGCTCGAAAAGCTGTGCGGGTCCATCGGGCTCTCGCTGGCGCTGCTCTATCTGGCCGCCTGGGGGATTTATTGCTTCGGGCCGCACGATCCACGCGGCGCTTACTGGGCGGTGGCCGCCGCGTCGGTGGCGCTGGGCGCGCTCGCCTGGCGCGACGCCTGGCGGCTGGCCCGCACCTTTCGCGTGCGGCAGGCGCTCGCCGGCTTCGGATTTCTGCTGCTGTGGATCGGCGCGATGCTCGCCATGATCCGGATCTATTCCGGCGCGGGCTGGGCGGGCGACTGGCTGGAACATTTTCAGCGATCGCTGTTTTTCCTGAACCGCTTGCCGCGGAGCAACACTATTTTCGGCGGTTACGCGGTTCCCGCCCGCCCCCCGCTGATGAACGTGCTGGCGGCCTTTTTCCTGGGCCTCACCGCGGACCGCTTCGAACTTTTCCAGGTCATCTTTGCGTTCCTGAACCTGTTGATCTTCTTTGCCTGCTTCCTCCTGCTGCCGGCGCTGGGGGGCGGGCGGGCCCAGAGTGCGCCCCGTCGCCTCACGCCGCTGGTGGCGCTCCTGGCGGCAAGTCCGGTGGTGATGGAGAACGTCACTTACACCTGGACCAAGGCGCTGCCTGCGTTTTACGTGGTGCTGGCGCTGGCCCTCTATCTCGCCGGGCTGCGCAAGCGCGACAGCCGGCGCGTGGTGGCGGCATTCGTGGCGCTGGCCGTGGGATTCCTGGCGCACTATTCCGTGGGGCCATACATCGCATTCCTGGCGATTCACTACCTTGTGATGTTCTACCGGCGGCGCCCGCGGCCCTGGGCGGAGTTGGCTGCCATCGCCGTCGCGTGCGGCCTTTTGCTGACTACCTGGTTCGGCTGGTCGGTGGCGGCGTACGGCGCGAAAACCACGTTCGCTTCGAACACCTCGATCACCTCCAGCGAGCAATCGCGCGGGCACAACCTGGAAAAAATCGCGCTCAACCTCTACGACACCCTGGTACCCGGTTGGCTCCGCGGCAGCCCGGTGCGCTGGGACCAGGCGAGCGCGGAGGGATTGCTCCGGGACCAGGCGTTTACGTTCTACCAACACAATCTGCTGTTCGGCATGGGAGTCATGGGCGGGCCTCTGATCCTGTTCCTGCTCTGGCGCATCCTGTTCGGCGGCGCGCAGATGCGGCGGGAGCGGGGCTTCTGGCGGCTGCTCATTCCGTTTTGCATCGTGGTCGGAGTGGCGGTGGTGGGCGAGCGGGATGTCAACGGCGTGCCGCACCTCACGCTGCTCGCGCTCGAGGTCTTGGGCCTCTCGATGCTGGCGGCGCATTTCCGTTCCCTGGGCCGCGGCCTGCGCTTTCTGATCGTGGCCGGCTGCCTGCTCGATTTCGGCTTCGGCGTTTTCTTGCAGGCGCGCATCGAGGGCCTGGAGAACACGCCCGACCGCCCCATTTTCGGCGAGACCTACCAGGGCGGACAGCTTCTGAAGTTTGCTTCGCTCAACGAGAAAGCGTGGCTGGCGTGGTTTTCCAAGCACCGCGTCGCCGTGTGCCGGCAATTACTGCAAGAGATCCCCGCCGGGCATGCCGCCGAGCCGCAATTCGCAGCCGCGTGGCCGCCCATCGCAGCCGGCCTGGAAGGCAGCCTCGCCGACGACCCCGACAACTTCGGCGGCTGGGCCGGACGCCACGGGGGCGAAGTGACCTATCTGGGCGATTGGGTGGCGGGCGTATCCGGAAACGGCACGGATACCGCCGCGGCGGTGTTCGTCTTGTTGTTCCTGGGCCTGATGGCCGGCTTGACGCGCGAGGCTTTGTGGAAGCCCGCGGCGCCGGTGCGCACCGGGCCGGCGAACGCCAGGAAGCGCCGTCCGAAGCGCGCCGCCGCGCGCTAGCAGCCCGTGGCAAAACTCGTCGAGTCGGAAAAGCGGGGACTGGCTCCGAAATTCCACGCCGCTAACCCCTACCGCGGGCTGCTAGAGTCAGTCCTTATCCTTCGGGACGGTGGGCGTCTGGAAGTGCAGCGTGCGCGGGGGCGCAAACTTGGGGATCGGCACCGAAGAAGGATACGCGATGTATTCCAGGATCGGCTGCGACGGCTTGAGGTCGGGCGGGATGGCGATGGCCCGCGGCGGATTGGGCGCCTGCGCGAAATCGAAGCAGTCGCGCATGTCGTTGGCCCAGTGATCGCGCGCCGTCAGATGATTCAGGTGCCAGCGCTCCTCGATGAACTTCAGCACGGAGGAGAATTCGTACTCGTAGTGCGAGATGTAATTGGGCCGGGCATAGGGCGAGATTACGATCATGGGCACGCGCGGCCCCAGCCCGAAGGCGTCGATTTCGGGCGGCGGGACGTGATCGTAAAAACCGCCGTAATCGTCCCAGGTGAGGAAGACGACGCTGTCGCGCCAGTAGGGGCTCTGGAACAGCGCGTTCAGCAGCCGGGTCACGTGCCACATGCCGTCCCACGGGGTGGCCACCGGATGCTCGCTGTCCTGGTAATCCGGAACCACCCAGGAGACCGCCGGCAGCGTGCCTTTTTGCAAATCGTCGAAGTATTCCCGCAGGTCCACCAGGTGGGCCATTTCCCCGGGGTCGTCGCGAATTTTTTTGAAGCCCGGCAGCGGGTTCCAGAGGTTGAAAACTTTCGGATCGGGAAACGCGAGACGCATGCCGGTGGGGGTCAGCCGCATGGGCGTGTTCGTGGGCACGGCCTGCGATTCCACGTAGTATTTCCACGGGACTTTGCTCCGCGTCATGAACTCGGCGATATTGGCGAAGCTGAAGCCGTCGGGATCGTCCATCACCTCTTCGAGGTCGTCGATGCTGGGCACGTTGACGATCAGCCCGCCGGACTGCCCAGCCACCGCGTAGACGTGGTTCGGCAGGCTGTAGCCCATCTGCGAGGAGAAGAAGTGATCGCACAGGCTGAAGTGCCGCGCGTAGTCCCAGTAATTGGGAATGTCGCGGGAGTCGTAGTGGTTCATGGTGAGGGGCGTGCCCTCGGCCCACACGAAGCCGTCCATTGCGCCATGGTTGTAGGCGGCGTGCAGCGTGTCCCAATCGTGGAGCAGGTCGTACGCCGGCTGTCCTTGCGGCATGTGGTCGGGCTTGACGCACTTGCGGCTGCCCGGCATCACGGGAAGGCAGGTCTCCGGCGGAATTCCGTCGGCGCCCGGATAGGTGCCGAAATA
>JAJYLS010000300.1 GCA_021787555.1 Acidobacteriota bacterium
AGGAGACGTCGGCCTGGAGGGCGCCGGGGGTGATGGGTGCGCAGGCGGCTTCGCGCCCGCCGGTCTGCGCTACGGCGAGCGCGGCGGCCATGAGCGCGAGGGCGGCCGGAAGGGAGCTCCGCATGCACTTAGGCCTGCCCCACCTGCGCCTTCAGCCGCCCCTGAAACCGCACGAAATAAGCTGTCCCCACCGCGAACAGCAGGATCGAAATCCACTGCGAGGTGTCCAGCGGCGTGCCCCACAGGTTGCCCTGCTCGTGGTAGCGGAAGAACTCCACCACGAACCGCACGGCCGAATACAGCATCAGGTACAGGCTGATAATCGCGCCGCGCGCGTGCGGCTTGTGGATGCGCCAGTAGAGAATGCCGAAGATCGCGAACTCCGAGAACGATTCGTAGAGCTGCGTGGGATGCAGCGAAATGTTCAGCGGCACGCCGACCAACTGGTTGGCCACCGGGTTGGTAAACTTGACGGCCCACGGCAGGTGGCACTCGACGCCCCAGCAGCAGCCCGCGGAAAAGCATCCCAGCCGGCCGATGCCGTGGCCCAGCGCGATGGCGGGCGCAAAGACGTCGGCGGTGGCCAGCGGCGGCAGCTTAGTCCTGCGCATGTACCACCAGGCGGCGGCCAGCGCCGCGATCAACCCACCGTAGAACACGCCGCCGGCTTGCAGCGTGGCCATGGAGAAGATTTCGCCGGGATGATCGACGTAGTAAGGAATGTCGATGACGAACATCATCACCTTCGCGCCGGCGATGGCGGCCAGCGCGCAGTAGACGCCCAGGTTGGTGACATCGTCCGCCTTGAGCCCGGCTTCGCGCGCCAGGCGGCCGGCCATCCACAAGGCCGTCAGGAAGGCGATGGCCACTAGCAGGCCATAGGTATGGAGAAACGAAATGTGAAAGATTTCAGGATACATAGGTTGCCTGGCGCTTGCCGCGCAGCATGGCGAGGATGAGCAGGCCGCAGCCGATCGTCAGTGCGCTGTCGGCTATGTTGAATGCCGGCCAGTGATACTCGCCGATATAGAAGTCCAGAAAATCGGTGACGCGGCCGGACAGGATGCGGTCGAAGACGTTCCCTGCGGCGCCGCCGAGGATGAGCGCGAAACCCCAGAGCGAGAGGCGGTCGAGCCGCTGCGGCTTCCATAGTATCGCGCTCACCACCACAACCGCCGCGATGGAAGCCAGCACGAGCAGCGTGGTGCGCCACTCGGAGGTCGAATCGTTGAAGATGCCGAAAGCCACGCCGCGGTTTTGCGAGTGGACGATATCGAAGAAGCCGGGGACCACGCTGAAGGTGTCGGCCAGCGAGACGCGCGTCTCGACGATCCACTTGGTGAGGCGGTCCAGCGCGAAGACCGCGGCGGCAAGGGCGTAGGCTTTGAGGCGAATATCAGCCATGCAACGTCTCACCGACCGCTGCGGCGCAGGCGGCGCAGATGGTCGGGTACTGCGGGTCGGAGCCGACATCGGAGGTGTACTTCCAGCAGCGCTCGCACTTCGCGCCCGCGGCGCGCTCGATCCGGACGCCGAACTTATCCGCTGCATCGTGGTCCAGTTCCACCTGCGAGACGATGAACAGCGCCGGAAGCTCGCGAGCGTACTGCTCCAGCAGGGGATAAAGGTCCCCGTTCGGCGAGAGGTGCACGCGCGCTTCGAGCGGCGCGCCGATCAGCTTCTCGTTGCGCGCGGTCTCCAGGCTCTTGAGGACATCGTCCCTCACTTGCATTAGACGATCCCAATCGCGCGCGCGTTGCCGGGCGGCGCCGTCCAGTCCGGCCGCAAGTTCGGCGGGCTCGGGGAAGAGCGCCATGTGGACGCTCTCCGGGCGGTGCATGTGGGTCCAGACTTCCTCGGCGGTGAAGGTCAGGATGGGCGCCAGCAGGCGCACCAGCGCATCCAGCAACCGGTAGAGCGCGGTCTGCGCGCTGCGCCGCGCCTTGGACTTCGCGGCGGAGGTGTAGAGCCGGTCCTTGAGAATGTCGAAGTAGATGGCACTCAAATCCACCGTGGCGAAAGCATATGCCGAGTGGTAGACCTTGTGGAACTCGAAATTGTCGTACCAGGCGCGGCAGCGCGCGACCAGATCTTCGGCGCGCAGCAGGATCCACTGGTCGATCTCCGCCATTTCGGCGGCGGGCACGGCATCGGCCGACGGATCGAAATCCGAGAGGTTGCCGAGCATGTAGCGGAAGGTGTTCCGCAGCTTGCGGTACGCGTCCACCAGGCGCGTGAGGATGGTCTCGGAGATGCGCACGTCCTCGTTGAATTCGACCGAGGCGGCCCACAGCCGCAGGATCTCGGCGCCGTGGTGCTTCCAGATCTCGTCCGGCGCGATGACGTTGCCCAGCGACTTGTGCATGGCGCGGCCTTCACCGTCGAGCACCCAGCCTTGCAGCGCGCAGATGCGGTACGGCGCGCTACCCTTGAGGCCTACCCCGACCAGCAGCGAGCTGTGGAACCACCCGCGGAACTGGTCGCCGCCTTCCATATAAACGTCCGAGGGCCAGGAGAGGCCGTAGCGGTCGTTGAGCACGGCCAGGTGGCTCGATCCGGAATCGAACCACACGTCGAGGATGTCGTTCTCCTTGCTGAATTCCGTTCCGCCGCACTTGGGACACGCGGTGCCGGCGGGCAGCAACTCGGCCGCGGTGCGCTCGTACCAGACGTCGGCGGTGTGCTTCCGGAACAGGTCCACGATGCTATCGAGGACCTTGCGGTCGGTGAGCGGCTCGCGGCACTTCTCGCAATAGAACACGATGATGGGCACGCCCCAGACGCGCTGGCGCGAGATGCACCAGTCGGGGCGCGTGGCGATCATGTTAGAGATGCGCTCCTCGCCCCACGCGGGGATCCATCGCACATGCTTGATGGCGTCCAGCGCGGCGCGGCGGAAATCGTTGCGCTCCATCCCGATGAACCACTGCTCGGTGGCGCGGAAGATGGTCGGATGGTGGCAGCGCCAGCAATGCGGATAGGAGTGCGCCAGCTTCTCGACGTGCAGCAGCGCGCCGGTGGATTTCAGGATCTCGAGAACGATGGGATTGGCTTCCCAGACGGTCTTGCCGATGAGGGCGTCGGGCAGCCGGCCGGCCGCACCGGTGGCGTGGAAGAAGCGGCCGGCGGCATCCACCGGGCAATAAGTTTCAATGCCGTACTGCCGGCCGACCACGTAGTCTTCCTGGCCGTGCCCGGGGGCGGTATGGACCGCGCCGGTGCCCTGTTCGAGCGTCACGTGGTCCGCCAGGATGCCCAGTGAGTCGCGCTCCAGGAAGGGATGGCGGAAGACGGCGTGCTCCACGGCGGAACCGGGGAATAAGGCGATGACGTGGTAGTTCTCCCAGCCGCACTTTTCGGCGGTAGCTTTGAGCAATTCGGCGGCGACGATGTAGACGGCACCCGCCACATTCACAGCCACGTATTCGAACTTGGGATGGTAGGCGATGGCCATGTTGGCCGGCATGGTCCACGGGGTGGTGGTCCAGATGAGGCCGTAGACCTCGCGGCCGGCGAGATCGGGATGGATCTTCGCGGGATCGGAAACGAGCTTGAAGCGCACCCAGATGGAGGGGCTGGTGTGGTCCGTGTATTCCACCTCGGCTTCGGCCAGCGCGGTGCGGTCGTGGATGCACCAGTGGACCGGCTTGAGGCCCTTGTAGACGTAGCCGCGGTCGAGGAACTCGACGAACGCGCCGGCGATGATGGCCTGGTACTCCGCATTCATCGTGAGGTACGGGTCGTCCCACTGGCCGAAGACGCCGAGGCGCTTGAAATCGGTGCGCTGGAGGTCCACGTACTTTTCGGCGTACTTGCGGCAGGCGCGGCGGATTTCGAGCGGCGCCATGCGCGCCTTCTTCCCGCCGAGTTCGCTATCCACCTTGATCTCGATGGGCAGGCCGTGGCAATCCCAGCCGGGTACGTAGGGCGCGTCGAAGCCGGCCATGCTCTTGGATTTGACGAAGAAATCCTTGAGGATCTTGTTGAAAGCGGTGCCGAGATGGATGCGGCCGTTGGCGTAGGGCGGGCCGTCGTGGAGGATGAACACCGGCCGTCCGGCGCGCGCGGAACGGATCTTGGCGTACAGGTTCTCCTTCTCCCACCGCGCGAGCAGCTTCGGCTCCGCCTGTGGCAGGTTGGCCTTCATGGAGAAATCCGTTTTCGGCAGATTGATAGTCTGCTTCAGGTCCACTTTTGGCGAATCCATGGGAGGGGTAAATACTATGGTAGCAATAATGGCCATTGGCCATTGGCTATTGGCTGTTGGCTATCAGCTAAAAGCCAATAGCCAATAGCCACCAGCCAACAGCCAACAGCTTCTTGACATACGAATCACTTCGTAGTAATGTTTTCGTAGATGCCACCGAAGCCCACCGACGCCGAACTGGAAATTCTGACGGTCCTGTGGGGCCGCGGGCCGAGCACCGTGCGCGAGGTGCACGAAATCATCGCGCGGCGTAAGGCGGCGCAGTACACCACCATCCTCAAGCTGATGCAGATCATGGCCGTGAAGGGGCTGGTGCGGCGCGACGAAAGCGCGCGGGCGCACGTGTACCAGGCGAGCCGGCCGCGGGAATGGACCGAGCGGCAGGTGGCGCGGGACCTGCTGGAGAAGGTCTTCGGCGGATCGGCGAGAAACCTCGTATTGGGGGCGCTTTCGGCGCGCAAGACTTCGCGGAAAGAGCTGGCGGAAATTCGCAAGCTGCTTGACGAATACGAGAAGGAGGCGCAATGAGCGCACTCGGGTTGGCGCTGGCGCATTTCTTGTGGGAAGGCGCGGCGATCGGGCTGGCGCTGGCGGTGGTGCTGTACCTGGCGCCGCCGCGTTCGACGCAGGTGCGGTATGGGCTTGCGGCGGTGGCGCTGTTCGCCATGCCGGCGGCCTTCGCTGTAACCCTGGTGCTGGTGCTGCCGGGACGTTACGCGGCGGGGCCGCGGTTCCCGATCGACCGGCTGCCGGAATTGGGCGCGGGGGACGGGCCATGGCCGGCGGCCGCGCGGCCGGACCTCTATTGGTGGGCCGGCGCGGTGTGGATGGCGGGCGTGCTGGTGTTCTATGTGCGCTCGCTCGGCGGATGGCTGGCCACGTGGCAACTGCGGGGCAAAGGCGTACGCGCCGCGCCGCACGTTTGGGTCACGCGGCTGGATGCGCTGCGCGCGCGGCTGCGGGTGGCGAAGCCCGTGGTGCTACTGGAATCGTGCCGCATCGACGTGCCGGCGGTGATCGGTTTTCTCCGCCCGGCGGTTCTGGTGCCCGCCGGCCTGCTGGCGGGACTGCCGGCGGAGCAGTTGGAAGGCATTCTGGCGCATGAGCTGGCGCACATCCGGCGGCACGATTACCTGGTGAACCTGGCGCAATCGCTGGTGGAAGGGCTGCTGTTCTACCATCCGGCGGTGTGGTGGGTATCGGGCGTGGTGCGGGCGGAGCGGGAGAACTGCTGCGATGATATCGCGGTGGCAGTGAGCGGGGATGCGCGCGGATACGCGGCGGCGCTGGCGAATCTGGAAGAAACCCGGTGGGCGGCGGGCGAGACGGCGCTGGCTGCGAGCGGAGGAAATCTCATGAAGCGCATTCGACGTTTATTGGAACCGAAGGAAGGGCCGAGGCCGGCGGGGGCGCCGGCGATCGGCGCGGCGGTGCTGATCGTGTCCCTGGGAGTGGCGCTGTTCGGATGGCAGAGCAAACCGAACACGCGACCCGATGCCGCGTCCTCCGCGGCGCAGGCACCTCCCGGCCAGCAGACCGTGATCGGGAAATCCCATCAGCGTGAGCACGCCGCGCTCGCCCGCATCCCCAATCCATATGAGAACTGGCTGAAGGAGGATGTGGCGTACATCATCGACGATCGGGAGCGGGCCGCATTCAAGAGCCTCCAGACGAATGAGGAGCGCGAGAAATTCATCGAGCAATTCTGGGAACGGCGCGATCCGACGCCCGGCACCCTCGAGAACGAATTCAAGGAAGAGCACTACCGCCGGATCGCTTATGCCAACGAGCATTTCGCCTCGGACTTTCTGCCTGGCTGGAAAACGGATCGTGGGATGATCTACATCGTATATGGGCCGCCGGATGAAATTGAAACGCACCCGGCCGGCGATGCGGCCACGGGAAAGCCGCCGTACGAGCAATGGCGGTATCGGTATTTGGACGCCGCGGGCCGCCGGCCGTTTGCGCGCCGGCTGGGCGCGGGAAAGAACGTCATTATCGAGTTCGACGACCCCGACGGCAGGGGCGTGTACCACATGACGCTCGATCCACATCGGAAGCAGTAAAGCCCGTGCTATACTCCGCGCCATGGATCGGCGCGGATTTCTCTCTTCCATGCTCGGCGCGGCGGGCGCGCTGTGGGCGCAGGCCCGGCCGCTGAACCTCAAAATCACCGGCCTCAGAACATTCGTGGTGAACGCGGGCAGCCTGAACTGGGTCTTCTGCAAGATCTACACCAACGCCGGGCTCGCCGGGCTGGGCGAGGGATCGGTCACCAGTAAGGAGGCCACGGTCGCGCAGGCCATCATGGAGCACGAGCGGTTCCTGGTGGGGAAAGATCCGAGCGATATCGAGCTGCTGTGGCAGGGCATGTTCCGCATCCCGCGGTGGCGCGGCGGACCGGTGCTGAATTCGGCTATCAGCGCGGTGGAGATCGCGCTGTGGGACATCGTGGGGCAGGCGCTGGGCGTGCCGATTTACAAGCTGCTGGGCGGCGCAGCGCGGGAGCGCATCCGGATGTACCTGGACGTGGGCTCGACGCCGGAGGATTTCCTGCGCGCGCGGGAGATGGGCTACACCGCCGCGAAGACCACGCCGCTGGCGCCGGTTCACGAGGTGGTGCAGCCTGCGGCGATGGTGCGCGACGGTGTGCGGAAACTGGAGGCGATCCGCAAAGCCGTGGGCGACGATTTCGATATCGCGGTGGATGCGCACGGGCGCTGCACCACGCCCATGGCGATCGATTTCTGCTGCCGCGTGGAGGACCTGAACCTGCTGTGGGTGGAGGAACCGACGCAGAGATCG
>JAJYLS010000301.1 GCA_021787555.1 Acidobacteriota bacterium
TGCATCCATACCCGGATGAGCGTTTCTTCGCGTCACATCCAACCTTAGGCAGGAGCCGTATGCGGTAACGCCGCACGTACGGATCTGTGCGGGGGGCGGTCCGCAAGGGCCGTCCCTACCGCGACCCTTGGACGGGGTCCTCGCCTGGACCAAAACACGGCTTTCAAACGGAGCCGTGGAGGGTATGAATAACAAGATCAAGTCGATCAGTCACCGGTCATTCGGATTCCACACCGCCGAGAATTTCATCGCGGCCATCTATCACTGCTGTGCGCGACTGCCGCTGCCTGTCGAACGCTAATTACACTTTTTGGATAGCAGCCCAGAAATGTAACGAGATAGAGCGTCGCGCCAGTGGGGGAGTTCGCTCAGTCCCTCGGCTCGGAGTCGATGATTATCCAGCACCGAATATGTTGGCCGCTTGGCGCGCGTCGGGAAAGCTCGCGAAGGAACCGGGCTCAGATCAGGGTGAAGGCCCGCTCCTTCAAAGATGGCCTTAGCGAATTCGTACCAACTGCACTGGCCAGCATTGGTCAAGTGATAGAGTCCGTAACTGCCGGTCCGGATCACGCGGGGAAGGGCCTCGGCGACATCCGCAGTACTGGTGGGCGTCAGGACTTGATCGTCGACCACGCGGATAGGCTTGCCCTGGCGAGCCAAGCCGATCATCATTTCCACAAAGTTGCTGCCTTTTTCGCGACTGCCAGCGTAACCGTATAGACCACTGACTCGGAAAACGAAGTGCTTCGGCAACAAACTGGCTAGCATAAGCTCACCAGCAGCTTTAGAGACGCCGTAAATGCATTTCGGACATGGGGTGACAGACTCGTTGTAGGGTGTCCGACGATCGCTGTCGAACACATAATCCGTGCTGAAGTGAACGAGCACCGCGTCGGCGGCACGCGCCGCCAAGGCCAGGTTCCGGACGCCGAAGACATTAATTTCGAAAGCTGCCTCGGGCTGATCCTCGCAGTCGTCCACGCGATGGAACGCCGAGCAGTTTAGGATGAGATCCGGCCGGTTGGCCTGCACGAACGCACCCACAGCAGCGCCATCTTGCACCGGCAGATTATCCCTTCCGGCCAGGACCAGATCCTCGGAAGCAAACGCCTGTTTCAAATCGGAGCCTAATTGGCCCCGGTGTCCAATCAGCAAAACCCGCACAGAAAAATTCCCTAGGCGAATTCTCGCCGGCCTTGAATCTCGAGCACCGGTTTTGGCGCGGGAGTATCAAAGATCGTGCCGGTGATGTCAATAAGTTCTTTGACGTGCTCCAACAACTTCATCCAACGGATATTGTAGTAGCGGTCGTTGTCGAAATCGGTATAGCCATAGTCCCGAATCTTGTCTACCATATCTTTCACCGAATCTTCGACCGAGACGACAGGCTTATAACTTAACCGGCTGGAGATCTTCCTGCCGGAAACCCGGTAATTGCGGATGCCGGCATATTGAAACTGTGCGTTGATTTCGGCGTCCATCCCCTTGCTGCGGAGCGCTTCCCGAACACGCAGAGCAAGTTCCGAAATGCGATAGTTTTCGGAGACCACATTGAATATCTGCCCGGCTACAAGACTGGTCTCCGCTTCCAGAACCACCAAGTAGGCACGCGCGGCATCCCTCACATCCACAAGGGGACGCCACATCTGGCCGCCGTAGTGCAGGTTGAGCTGGCGCCTTAAAAAAGCATCCTTCACGAAAGTGTTGACGACGAGATCGTAGCGCATGCGCGGCGAAAACCCGAAGAGTGTTCCCATGCGCAGGATTACCGCCGAAAAGTTCTCGTCCTGCAATGACAGCAGTTCCTTCTCTCCGGCCAGCTTGGAAATCGCATAGGCGGCGTGTGGCTGTACAGGAGCATCCTCGTTGAGCAGGACATCACGCTCCTCGTCCACCACGCCCACGTCGTAGATCGAGCAGGACGAGGCGTAAAGATACCGCCTCACCCCCTGGCTCCGGGCCAGTTCTGCCAAACTGCGGGTGGCAACGGTGTTCATCTCGTGATTGGCTTCCGGGTTATATTCGGCAGTTGGATCATTGGAGAGGCCGCCCAAGTTGATGATGGCCGCCACGCCCTGCATCGCCGTGGGCGACATGGACCGGATGTCGCCGGTCAACAGACGGACGCGGTCCCTGACGCGCGACAGTCCGCCATCGCCGAAAAACAAACGATCAAAAACCGTCACGGCGTAACCACGATTCAGAAGTTCTTCGACGAGAACACAGCCCAGATACCCGGCACCACCGACAACGAGGATCGACTTTGATTGTGTCATTGCCGTTCCATAGTTTAGCAACAATCAGCCGTAAAGTGGAAGAGTGGAATCGGTGACGGTTGACCCCGCCTGCGCCGTACCGTCGCACCGCCAAACCCACCTGTTTCAATCATCATGGCCGAGCGCAGCAAAATCAGGCTGGGCAAATCGTGCTAGACTTTAAGTCTCTCGCCATCCTACGCGTGGGAAAGGCTGTCGAGCCCCTATGAGCGAATCGGTGGAAACGCAGAGACATGGGTGGGCGCGGACGTCGGTCAGACAAGTTTCGAGTAAGTGTTTCGGTCGTATGCGGTGGGTCTGGCGCTGTAACTCGGCAACCGGGCGATTTGGCTGGACCACGGTGACTTTGTGATGGACGGGAGAATTCAGCAGGCTCTCGATGCATTTTCGGGCCGCTCCGTTACGGCCTAGGGTTCTTTGGCTCGTGTCATCCACTCCAATTCCATCAAAAAAGGGTGCCTCGCCCGAAGAGCGGCTCGGCGCTCTAGAGAATACCGTTCGTGAATTGCGCCTCGCGCTGGCTGAAGCGCAGGAAGATCAGCGGGCGGCCATCGAGAGGCTATCAGGCCGCGTTGCCCAATCCCAGGCGCGCAGCATACAACTCGACCACCGGGTACAGCAGATCCTGAGCAGCCGCATCTGGAAGACTTTGGTTGCTGCCGGCGGTATCATCCTGCGCGTGCAGGATCTGGTCCGAGGGCGACGATCCTCATACGCTCAGAGCCGTCTGAGAGCGGAGGTGGTTTTCCAGATCGGCTGCGATGGGCCTCCCGCCGCACGCGGCGGCATCGGCACACTCACCGGCAGAGTTCTGGTCCATGGCTGGGCTGTAGCGAGTTCGGGCGTGGCCCGTGTCGATGTCCAGGCGGGAGATGGCCCGGCGGTTCAGGCCTACTATGGTTTGTACCGCCCGGATGTGGGGGGTGAATTTGCGGATCTCCCTAGCTCGGACCGCTCCGGCTACCGCGCTACCGTCGATCTGACCGGCCTCCCCAGCGGCAATCACAGCCTGATTATTCGGGCGGTTAGCACAGCGGGTGTAAAGAACGAACTCCGGCTGCCGATCATTATCGACCACGCGAATGGCTATGCGAATACGTACCATCGCTGGATGTCCGAGTTTGAGAAGCGCGACAGCGCCTTGATCGAAATGAAGCTCTTGGCATTCACCCTCCAGCCGTTGATCAGCATTATCGTCCCGATCTACAAAACGGCGCCGCAATTCCTTGAGCGCATGATCGAATCGGTTTTGGCCCAAAGTTATTCGAACTGGGAATTGTGTCTGGCTGATGATGGCTCGGACTCGCCGGAGATTGATGCCATCCTGGAGCGCCATGCGCGTGAGGACAGCCGCATTCGGTTCGTGCGGCTTCCGGAGAATCAGGGCATTTCGGCTGCTTCCAATGCGGCCCTGACACTGGCTGCCGGCGAATTTGTCGCGCTTCTGGACCATGACGATGAACTGGCGCAGGACGCCCTCTATCATTTCGTGGATTCGCTGAACCATCATCCCGCTGCCGACTTGTTCTATTCGGATGAAGACCACCTGGACGAGTCCGGCCTACGATCCGATCCATTCTTCAAGCCGGACTGGTCTCCCGATCTGATTCTGAGCGAGAATTATGTCTGCCATCTGATGGTCTTTCGGCGGGATCTCTGCAATCAGGTCGGCGGTTTTCGCAGCGAAGTCGACCTCAGCCAGGATCACGACTTATTGCTGCGGATGAGTGCAAAGGCTCGCGAAATTGTGCATATCCCTCGGATTCTCTATCACTGGCGGACGGATGTCTACTCAGCCACGCGTGCCTCGTCACGGGAACAGCAGGCGCTGGAGTCATCGCGCCGGGCTGTCGCGGATTTCCTGCGGGCATCGGACAGTCCGGCTTCCGTGGAGCCGGGTTTGATCCCCTCGCGATGGCGGATTCGCTACCCCGTGCGGCCCGGGGCCAAGGTTCGCATCATCATTCCGTGCGGCGGAAAAGCCGGGCTCTTGGAGCATTGTCTCGAAAGCATCACGGCAAAAACAGACTATCCGCATTATCAAATTGCCGTGCTCGACAACTCCCGGACCGCCAAAGTGGAGAAGTTCGTTCGCGGCTGGCGCCGCGGCGGTTCGGAACTCATCTACTTCGATTTTCGGCATCTGCCTTTCAATTTCTCGGTCATGAACAACGCCGCCGCCAAGGAAACCGATTCCGAACTGCTGCTGTTTCTGAATGATGACGTCTCCGTGATCACGCCCGACTGGCTGAGCGCCATGGTGGAGTTGGCTTGCCGCCCGGAGGTGGGCGCAGTGGGTGCGAAGCTCCTTTATCCCGATGGCACCATTCAGCACGCCGGCATTGTCATGGGCTACTTCGGCGTCTGCGGCCACGCCTTCAAAGGCCACTTGGCCAACGAGCGTACGTATTACGATTTTCCCGACATGGTGCGCAATGTCAGTGCTGTCACGGGTGCCTGCATGATGGTCCCACGAGTGCGTTTTTGGGAGTGCGGTGGATTCGACGAGACGACCTTCCCGGTCGCGTATCAGGACATCGACCTCTGCCTGAAGCTGAACCGGTGTGGTTACCGCGTGCTCTATACGCCGTACGCGCAACTTTATCATTTTGAAGCCATCTCCAAGCAGGCGGAGGATAAAGATCCGCGGCCCAACGAGACCCTGGCATTCAAACAGAGATGGGAAAACGTGATCGAAAACGATCCCTTCTATAACCCCAACCTGACTCGCGCCGGTGGAGATTACTCTTGCCGGACAAAACTGGGGTGATCAGCGTAACCCCAGCGTCGTGAAACGGTTGCGGATGATTTCCGAAATGGCGTTCACATTGAAGCGCTCCCGGATGGTTTGGTAACCGCGCTCGGCCCGCCGGCGCGCTTCTTCGGGTGAATCGACAACGGTCCGGAGCAGTGCGGCCAGATGGTCCTCGGAAGGTTCCGCCCAAACGTAGCCGGCTTTGTACGCCCCGGTGTCGTGCGGCACGCTCACCAGGTCATAATCGATCAGGAATGCGTTTTCCGGCGTCGTGAAATCCATGTTCCCGGAGTAGCCCGTGGCGATCACGGGCTTGCCGAAGTACATCGCGGCCGCGATGTTCAGGCCGAAGCCTTCACTGCGATGAGGGGAGACGAAGCAATCGCAGGAGCGCAGCAGGCCATACACCTGCTCCTCTGAGAGCGTCTGGTTAATGGTCCGGATATTCGGCGTGCCTTGCGCCAGGCGTTCCAGCAATTCAGTAGCCGGCTTATCGAACTCGGAATGGTGATATTTGAGGATGAGCTGAACATCCCGCCTGCCGCCAAACGCCTTGCGGAATGCGCGGACCAGCGCCAGCGGGTTCTTGCGCTCGAATGTGCTGGCAATGTCGAAAACATAAAGGAACGTGAAGGCGCTCGGATCCGGGGAGAGGAGTTGGTGCGGCAGCACATCCGCTGCCGGCAAGTTGTCCACCACGTGCGGAACGACGTGTACCGGTGCCGCCGAAACCGGCAGGATCACATCCGCAGAGTACGTGCTGGGCGTCCAGATCTCATTAAACAGCCGGCTTTGGCCATGCCAGGCCGCGTAGCCGGCGTGCAGTTCCCAGACCCAAATTGCGATGTTGTAGTGCGATGGCAGAAAATCCCGCCCGTAGCGCGCGAGGAGAAGGGGCAGAACATCGGGATTCATGTGGAGCAGGTTGACGGCGTATGGGGGCGGAGCGATGGCCGTTTCTTCGAGGCCGGTGGTCAGTTTCCAGGGGATGGCAACCTCGTGCACCGGCAAAACAGAGCGCAAGGCCGCGGCGTAACCCAGAGCCGCTGCGCCTAGGCCGATGCCGGCGCCTCGAAACGAGAACATGTTTGCACCCGCGGATCCCGCGGCCAACGCGTCCTTCACGGCCGTCAGGGACGGGGGCGTACCGCCTGGACGCCCCTCGTAACAGCCGTATTGCAACCAGTGCTCATAGCCTGAAGCAACCGCGCCCGTCTTTACCACGGCAGCCACATCCGGATTCAGACGGAGGTATCGTGCTTCATTCCAATCGGTTGGGACATTCTCGGCAGGAACAACAAGGCGGCGCTCGGCGGCGCCGCGGCGCGCCCAGTGGTCATATCCCGATAGGCATTGTCCGCCTAGCACCGCCGTCAATACGTCGGGATTGAGATCGAGGTAGGTCAGCTCGTCGAATTCCTGCACAGCAGCCCCAATTTCAGTTGGCACCTCCTTCTGCTGATTCGGCCCGGCGCTGCTAGTGGATGGCGTGTTGTCCGCGGCCGGGGACCTCTCAGGATTGATACCAAGGTGACCCATTGGGAGATTCTCAGCAGCATGGCTTAGGCCCTGCGCGAAATTGGCGTCGGGAACTCGCCGATTTCCTGGTTTCATCTGTAACGATTCTAATGGATGTCGCTGCCGAAAATGAACAGGGCGGGATCAGGGTCACACCTCCCCAAAACGGTTAAGCACCCTCGCAAGCGAACGTAAACCCCAATCATCGGGTATAAACGATTCGTGGGATCTGATTCCTTTATTCAATTACCCCATGGCTCCTCGCTGCCTTACAATGGATGTTCACCCCTGAGGCGGGGCAGATTTTTCCTGCTAACCCACTGGTTCTTATCGGGGTTTTCGGCGCTCGGCCAGTTTCTTGCGCGTGACTACAGGGGCTTCGGTGTGAGG
>JAJYLS010000018.1 GCA_021787555.1 Acidobacteriota bacterium
AAACCTACGGACGTTGAGGATTGGGCGACTGACGGCCAGTTGTTCCTATCTCAGTCACCGGGATTGCGCGAGGCCTTCTGGATCGATGCGCATGGGTTGCAGCAGTGGTCGGCTGTGCCAGGTAAGCTCCCGAACCTGTCGGCTGCGCCTCCCGATGACCGGATCGCCCGGCAGATTTCCGCGGCACCCGCTGGCTGGACGTCGCAGTTTTCCGAGATATTCGAGGCTCCGGGGATCGGTCCGGCATTTTACGTCTGCCGGGCCGTACGCCGAGGCAGCCAGGTTCGGGGGTACGTCGCCGGGCTGTTCGACGCACGAACTCTGATTTCCGCGATTATTACTCGCGGCCTGGCGCAGGAACGCCGGCTCACGGTTCGGGCAGGCGGCAGGCAAATCTTTTTCGCCGGTCCTCCGGTGGAAGGCCCGGAACATGACGCCGAAACCACGGTGCCATTGGCTAACCAGGTCTGGGCTATGGAATTGCACGAGCCGTTCGGCTATTTCCGTGAGTTCCGGGGCCTGATCCTGGCGGTGATCGGGGTGGTCGGAGCGCTGGTCTATTCATTTGTCGCTTTGCTGGGCTTTTCGCAGCGCTGGTCGAGGAAGTTGGAGCGGGCCAATTCCACGCTGACCAAAGAAGTCGAGCGGCGGGTGCGTACGGAAGCAGAGGTCCGCGACCTGAACCGCGAACTCAGTCGCAAGATCGCCGACTTTGAAGCGCTGTTGGAGGTGATTCCGATCGGGATTGCCGTGGCGAGCGATCCCGAATGCCGGACGGTTCGGACTAACCGGGCCTTGGCCAATATGCTGGGAGTGCCGGAGGGAGCCAACATCTCCCAAAGCGGCGTGGAGGGGGCGGCCTTGCCCTATCGCGTTACGCGGAACGGGCGCGATCTTCCTACGCAGGAACAGCCCATCCGGGTCGCCGCCGCAACCGGAAAGACAATCGCCGGAGAAGAAGACCAAATCGTGCGCGCGGATGGGACTGTGCTGGATGTGCTGGAGTTCGCATCGCCGGTGATCGAGGAGAACGGGCGCGTGCGGGCAGTCATGAACGCGTGCGTGGACATTTCCGACCGGAAGCGCCTGGAGCAGCGGCTGCAACAAGCCGAGCGGCTGAAGGGGCTGGGAGCCATGGCGGCAGGAATCACGCACGATTTCAACAATCTTCTGACCGGCATTCTCGGGCACGCTTCGTTGGCAGCCGAATGCGTCCCGAAGGGGAGCGAAGCCCTGCGGCATATCAGCGCGTCTATGGAGTCCGCGGAACAGGCCAGCTCCCTAACCCAGAAAATGCTGGCGTTTACAGGAAAGTTCTATCATGCTCTGCGGCCAATGAAACTCGGCGAGTTGATCGAAGGGCTGCAAGCGTCCCTCTCGACCATGGCTGCTTCGAAAACCGGAATTCGATTCGAGATCGCTCCCCGGCTGCCCAGAGTGATGGCGAACGCCGAGGAGGTGCAACGGGTATTGAGGAACCTGGTATTGAACGCCGTGGAGGCCACCGCATCTGGAGGCGGCGTTATCCGAATTTGCGTGGACTGCTGTGAGCTGTCCGGTACCGAACTGCACCTTACGGTGCTCCAGGAAAAATGCCGGGCGGGCCCTTATGTGCGGGTAAAGGTGAGCGATCGCGGAGCGGGGATGCCCCCGGAAATCGCGGAGAGGGCCTTCGATCCGTTCTTCAGCACGAAATTCCTGGGCCGCGGGCTCGGGCTCTCGGAGGTGCTGGGCATCCTGCGCGCGCATAACGGTGCGGTGCGGATGGCGACCGCGCCGGGCGCGGGAACGTCAGTCGAGTTGTTCTTCCCGGTTTGGGAGGCGCGGACCTCGAATCCGGTCTGATCAGACCAGGACGGTAAAGGCCGTCTCGGTGCGCTGGACGGGGCGATAGAGCGTGTCGCGCTCGACCGGCTCGCGGCCCGCCTTGCGGATCAATTGCAGCAACTCGGCGCGGCGCAGGCCCTGGCTGGTCGTCGCGCCGGCATCGTGATAGATGCGCTCCTCGACGATCGTGCCGTCGATATCGTCCGCGCCGAAGCGCAGCGCGACCTGCGCGATGCGCGGTGTCATCATCACCCAGTACGCCTTGATGTGCGGGATGTTGTCGAGCAGCAGGCGCGCCACGGCGATGTTCCGGATGTCGTCGAAGCCGGTGGTCCGGGGAATGTGCTGGAGCGGGGTGTTGTCCGGGTGGAAGGCCAGCGGGATGAAGGTCACGAAGCCGTGCGTCTCGTCCTGGAGCGCGCGCAGGCGCAGCAGGTGATCCACGCGGTCCTCTTCATTTTCGATGTGGCCGTAGAGCATGGTGCAGTTGGAGTGCAGCCCCAACTGGTGCGCCGTGCGCGCGGCCTCGATCCACTCGTTGCCGTCGATCTTGTGGTCGCAGATGATACGGCGCACGCGCTCGTTGAAGATCTCCGCGCCGCCGCCGGGGCAGGAATCCATGCCGGCGTCGCGGAGACGTTCGAGCGTCTCGCGGACGGAGATCTTCGTCCGGCGCGCCAGGTAGGCGATCTCCACCATGGTGAGCGCCTTCAGGTGCACCTTGGGGAAGCGCTGCTTGAGCCCGCGCAGCATTTCGCAATACCAGTCGAGGGTGAGTTCGGGGTGCAGCCCGCCCACGATGTGAAATTCCGTGACCGCTTCACTCCAGCCTTCGCCCGCGCGCTGCCACACTTCTTCGAGCGACATGGTGTAGGCCTTGGGATCGCGGACGCGCTTGCCGAAAGCGCACAGCCGGCAGCTTGCCACGCACACGTCGGTGGGATTGATGTGCCGGTTCACGTTGAAATATGTGGTGTTGCCGTGGAGCCGCTCGCGCACCATGTTGGCCAGGTAACCGACGGCGAGGATATCGGCGGAGCGGTAGAGCGCGACGCCATCGTCAAAGGATAGCCGTTCGCCGGCCTCCACCTTGCGGCGGATGTCCGGCAGGCGGGGATCGTCGATCAATACGTGCATGTGCTCAAGAATGCGCTTTGAACAGGAAGATATCGGCAGCCCAGAATACGAAGAATAGCACGCTCACATAGCCGTTCACGGTGAAGAAAGCGGCATTTAAACGGGAGAGGTCGTGGGGCTTGACCAGCCTGTGTTCGTAGACGAGCATGATCACGACGACGGCCACGCCGGCGAACGCCAGCGCGCCGAGATCCAGCGCCCGCAGCAGCGCCAGCAGGCACAGCACCATGCCCACGTGCAGCAACCGCGCGACGTGCAATGCGCCGGCAATGCCCAGGCGCCGCGGGACGCTGCACAGCGCCTCGCGGCAATCGAATTCGTAATCCTGGCAGGCGTAGATGACGTCGAAGCCGGCGGTCCACAGCGTGACCGCGGCGGTGAGCCACAGGATGCGCGGATCGAGCGAGCCGCGCACGGCGATCCAGGCTGCCGCGGGCGCGATCCCCAGGCTGAAACCCAGCACCAGGTGCGAGAACGAAGTGAAGCGCTTGGTGAAGGAATAGAAGAAGACGATGGCCAGCGCCAGCGGCGCCAGTTTCAGGCAGAGCGGATTCAGTTCGGAGGCGGCGACCAAAAACACCGCCACCGACGCCCCCACGAACCCCCAGGTAAACGCGCGGCTGAGAACGCCGGTAGGCAGGTGGCGCATGCGGGTGCGCGGGTTGCGCGCATCGAGATCGGCGTCCACCAGGCGGTTGAAAGCCATGGCCGCCGACCGCGCGCCCACCATCGCCACCACGATCCACAGCAGCTTATGCCAGACCCCGCCTGCCCATCCGCCGTCGCGAAAAGCCAGTAGCGCGCCCGTCAGCGCAAACGGCAGCGCGAACACGGAGTGCTCGAAGCGGATCATTTCGAGAGTGAGGCGAAGGCGTTTCAGCATGGGAAACTGACCACTGATAACTGAGAACTGATTACTTTATTATGATATAGTCACCCCTGATGCTCGAAGCCTGCGCCATGTCCGATATCGGATGCATCCGGACGAACAACGAGGATTGCTGCCTTGCCGATCCGCAGCACGGGCTTTTTGTGGTAGCGGACGGCATGGGCGGCGCGCGCGCGGGCGAAAGGGCGTCGCGCATCGCGGTGGACGTGGTGGCCGAGGTCGTCACGCAGACCCGACGGCGCGACTCCCAGGTGTTGTTCTCCGCGGTGGACGAGGCCAATCGCCGCGTCCTCAGCGAGTCGCACAACAATCCCAAGCTGGAGGGCATGGGCACGACCCTGGTTGCGGCCATCGAGACCAATGAGGGCCTTTTGATCGCCAGCGTCGGCGACAGCCGCGCCTACCTGCTGGACGACGACGGCTTGCGGGTGATCACCGAGGACCAGACCTGGGTGAACGAGATCGGCCGGCCGCTGGGGCTCAATGAGGAAAGCCTGCGGCACCATCCCATGCGCCATGTGCTCACCATGGCCATCGGCGCCAGCACCCCCCTGACCGTCAATTACTATTCCGTGGGGCTGAACCCGGGCGCCCTGGTGCTGCTGTGCAGCGACGGTCTCCATGGCGTGGTGGAGGCGCCCGAGATGGAGCACATCTTGCGCGACGGGGCGCCGTCCGGGGACGGCATTTCGCTGGAAGAGAAGTGCCTCCGGCTGATCGAAGCGGCCAAAGGCGCGGGCGGGCCGGATAATATTACGGTTGTGCTGGTGCGCAAGGCGGCGTAGCCTCAAGCAATCCCGTGCGTTCCCGCACAAGTCTTTTGCGCCGGGGTGCGGAGTGGCGGCAGTGCGACTTCCGGCTGTTAAAATACCCCTAGCGGCCGTTTGCCGCTTTTGGTTTCCACGTTTTCAAGGGTCCTGCGTCATTCGTTTAGGACCCGTGAGAACTGCCGTTTGCAGTACGATGAGTGAAGCGATCGAGCCGGGGCTGGAACTCCTGGAGCGGCAAAGCCGCTTTGTTTCCGAGCACTTGCGCCGGATTTTTGTGCAGGTGTACCGGATTGTCGGCAATGCCGCCGATGCCCAGGACCTGACCCAGGAGGCCTTCATCAAGGCCCTCCAGCACCAGGACCAACTCAAGGACGAGCAGAAGGCCGCCCATTGGCTGTCGCGAATCGCCACGAATACGGCGATCGATTTTCTCCGCCGCAGCGGGCGCGCCACGTTCTGCGAAATCGATGAGGCGCCCGAGGGCCACGACGAAACTCCCGAGCAGATTCTCCTTAGGTCCGAGCAGCGTAATTATCTGGAAGACGGTCTGCGCCTTCTCAGCCCGCGCGAGCGCGCCGCGCTCATACTGCGCGATGTAGAAGGCCTGCCGGCGGAGGAAGTGGCCAAGAGGCTGAATTGCTCCAAGGCCACGGTTCGGTCGCATATTGCCAACGGCCGTACCAAGTTCCGCCGGTACATGGAAAGAAGGAAGCGGTAGCAATATGAAGCACCCCGATCAGGCGACGCTGGCATTACACGCAGGCGGAGACCTCGGGTTCATCGCGCGGCACAGGACCGCGCACCACGTCGCCAAGTGTGAACAATGCCGCGCGGAAGTCGAACGGTTCGAAGCCGCGCGCCAGATTCTCCCCGATCTGGCCGAAATACCGGGAATTCCCTGGAACCGGCTGGCGGCGGAAATGAAAGCCAATATCCGGCTCGGATTGGAAGCGGGCGAATGCGTCCGCTCGAAGAACGTTCCGCTGCGCGATCACCCGTTTTTCACCGGTGCGCGGGCGGCGGTAGCCATGGCCAGCGTGGCGGCCCTCGTGGTAACCGGCCTTATGTTGGAACGGCCGGGCCCCGAGGCCGCCCTCGGCAGCAGGAGCAACCCGGCCCTCTCGGTGGCCGACCAGGACGTGGTGGTGCAAACCACCGCGGATGGAATTCAAGTCAAACGCGGCGGCGAGGCGCTGCGGCTGATCAACCCCGGCACGGGCAGCGTGACCTACACGGTGAACGCGCAGGGCTCGATGGGTGCTCGCTACGTGGATCCCCAAACGGGCTACGTGACGATCAGCAATGTCTATGCGGAATAAGCTGCGGTTGTGTGCGGCCACCCTCCTGCTGGCGGGTGCGGGAAGCCTGGCGGCGCAGGACATCCCGCTGCCCACCGGCTCGGTTTACTTCAACCTGCCCAAGGATTCGCCGGTGGCGCTGCTCTCCATGGTGAGCGATCAATCGCGCGCCACGGCCCGCGGCGCGGCGCTGGTGCTCGATCTGCACATGGCCGTGACGCTGCGCAACAGCAGCGCCAACCGCATCCGCGGCATCACGCTGCGGGTGGTCTCGCAGGAAGTGGCCCTGGGCGGCAAGGGCTCGGTCACCATTCCCAGCCTGAACATCGGGCCGGGCCAGGTCTTTCCGGTGCGCATCGATATGCAACTCATGCGGCCCGGCTCCATGGGCGTGCAGGCCGCCGCCGGCCCGCTGGTGCAGGTGGATCTGGACGGCGTCCTCTTCCAGGATCTCTCTTTCTTCGGACCCAACCGCCTGCACTCGCGCCGCTACCTGACGGCGTGCGAGATGGAAGCGCGGCGCGACCGCGAATACTTCAAGCGCGTACTGGCGCAGTCCGGCAGGAAAGGCTTGCAGGACGCCATGCTGGAGAGCTTGGCGCGCCAGGCTAGTCTGCCGCCGCTCACCGTGAAGGTGTGGCGCGGTGGACCGGCGGTCTCGACTGCGGCCGTGGCCCCCGAGCACACCGCGAAATTCGCCTTCCTGCAAGTGCCGGATTCGCCGGTCGTGCCGATTCAGGGATGGGCGGAGATCGCCGGCAATGAAGCGCGCGCGCCGCGCATCGAGGTGCGCAACACCTCCACCCGACCGGTGAAGTACGTCGAACTCGGATGGGTGGTGAGCGATTCCGCCGGCCGCCAGTACATGGCCGCGTCGGTACCCTCGGCCGATCCCGAGCTGTACCTGCCTCCGGGCAAGACCGCACGCATCCTCCAGGAGACGGCGCTGAATTTTTCGAGCCTCGGCCGGCCGGTGAACGTCAAGCAGATGACCGGCTTCGTCAAGGAAGTCGAGTTCGCCGACGGCCGAATGTGGGTTCCCAGCAGGCAGAGCATCGCAAACCCGCTGCTGGAAAAGGTGCTCGCGCCCTCTGCGGAGGAGCAGAGGCTTTCGGATATTTACCGGCGGAAGGGCATCGAAGCGCTCATTAGCGAGCTGAAGAATTACTGATCACTTCCCCGGGCGAGGCGGTGCCGGTGCCGGGCTTCATGATCGTAATCGAGGCCACCAGGTTGCCGAAACGCACGGCGGTTTGCGGATCGCCGGTGATTTGCAGCGCCAGTGCGGCGCCGGCCGAGAAGCTGTCACCCGCGCCGCAAATGTCTACGGGGTTTTCGATCGGGCGGCCGGGGACGTGTTGCACGCCGCTCTCGTTTACAATCACCGCGCCCTCGCGGCCGCGCGTGATGACCAGCAGCTTCGCACCGGTGCGGCAGCGCAGTTCGGCGTAAGCCACGCGGCCGAGCACGCGGCGGCAGGCGGCTTCCGCCTCCTCCTGGTTGGGTTTCACGATGACGCCGCGGAAATGTTCCGGACGCAGCCGCGAATCCACCCAGATCACCATCTCGGGCCGCGCCGCCGCCATCCGCGCCAGCGCCCCGCGTACCGCCGGGGTCACCACGCCGCCGGTTTCCGTCTCCGCCTGGTCGGAAACCAGGATCACATCGTACTCCGCCGCCGCGCGCTCCAGCCGCGCGACGATCTCGCGCTCGATTTCCGGCGGCACCGGCCGCGCGTACACGAAATCCACTCGCGGCAAATCCTCCACGCCCGTGCGGCAGTTGATCAGCTTGGTGTAGGTAAATGTCGGCACGCCGGGCGCGCGCACCAGCAGCTTGGCTGAAATCCCGCGCGCCGCCAGCGCCCGATCCAGTTCGTAGCCGAAGCCGTCCTCGCCCACCATCCCCAACACCGCCACGCGCCCGGCCTGGAGCGCCACCAGGTTGTTGGCCACCGTGCCCGCCGCGCCCGGCGTGACATCGGTCTCCACCACCGCGACGCGCGGAATGCCGGTTTCGCGCGACGGCTCCGCCAGCCCCGGATCGTAGCGGCACCAGCGGTCCAGGCAGACGTCGCCCACCACCAGCGCGCGCAGCTTCGGAAATTGCGCGACGATTTCCGCCGGCGTCATGCGCGCTCCGCCCGCGCGCTGGACGCCAGCAGCCGCCACAAGGCGGGCAGCGTGGCGCGATGATCCCCGCAGAAATAGAAGCTTTCGCCGCCATCCGCCACGGTGCGCACCAGAATCGTCTTTTGCGGCCGGAAATAATAGCCCGCCTCCGTCTTGGGCAACTCCTTGTGGAAGTCGCCCCGAATGGGCAAGAGGTCGAACACCGCGGTAGCGAAATGCCGGATCGCCCGCCCTTCCTGCCGCGCCACGTTGCGCGCCATCGAAAGTGCCTTCAGGTAGACTTCCGGCCCCATGATGGCCGAGCCGAAATTCAGCATCACGCCACCTTCGAGCCGCTCCACCGCGCGCGCGTAGATCAGAAAATCACGGTAGCTCGCCGCGCCCAGGGCCGCGCCGTCGCAGTTGGGGTGCTCATGGATGATGTCGTAACCGATTCCCACGTGCACCGTCACCGGCACGCCCAGGCGGTACGCCGCGGCAAAGATCGAAAGCTCCTTGTGCGGAAAATCGCTCTCCGCGATCCGCCGCCCGACGTTTTCGCCCAGCCCCAGGCCTTCCGCCGCCGCTTCGGCGATCCAGCCGTTCAGCTCACCGGTCTCCCGCCACAACCCGAATTCGCCCGTGCGGATGTACCGGTCCACGCTCTCGGTGGTCGCGCCGATGCGCGCCAATTCGTAATCGTGAATGGAGCCCGCACCGTTCATGGCGACGTGATCGATGAACCCGCGCTCCATGAGATCGATGATGTGCCGATTGACACCGGCCCGCAGCACGTGCGCTCCCATCATGAGGATGCGCGCCGCCTTGCGCGCGCGCGCCGCCCGCACGCGCTCCGCCACCGCCGCCAGGTCCGGATGCTCGAACGGCGGCGCGGCGTCCTCCAGTTTCATCCAGCGCGCGAGTGCCAGATCGTGCGCCCGCTCCGCCAGCGGCTTGAGTTCGAGCCGCGAGCGATCGAAAGTTTGGTAACGACTTTTCATTTTCGCGCGAACAACGCCTCCATTAATTTCTCAAACCCCAGATAATTCGGCACAACATAATCCGCGCCCACGCCGATGAGGCGCCGGCGCTTCCACTCGTCTACGATCAGGCATTCGGGTTCGTGCGTGGCGACTCCTACGGCTACGCCACCCACGCGCTTGACTTCCTGGATTTCGACAAAACCGTCGCCAAACGCCAGCAAATGCTCTCCGCGCACCTCGGGCAGCACCAGGATGCGCTGCACCAGGATGCGCTTGGAAAAACTCTTGTAATCGTCCAGAGCGCCGTAAACCCCGCCGTCGAAATACCGCGCCACGTCCAGCAGGGCGGCCTCTTCTTTCATATAAACCTCGTCGGTGCCGCTCGCAAGGTACATCCGCGCCCCACGCTCCATCAGCGCCTCGACGAGCTTCCGCGCACCCGGAACGAGGTACCGGTCCGGCGGGCACTCGCCGCGCCGCAGCGCCTCCACCCGCGACCGGATCACGCACCACAGCCGGTTGAGATAGCGGTGTTTGTACACCAGCGGATCGAGCGGCTTCCCGCCGCGCCGCGAGACCTCTTCCGCCAGCGCGATCATCTGGTAGATGGTCTCCTCGCCGGTGAGCCGCCAGACGAAATCCTCCACCACCTCGCGCAGCGCAGCTTCGCTTTCGCCGGTCTTCAGTTCGGCGAGCACCTCGACCATCATCGGCACCATCACATCCATCCAGCCGCTGCGGATCAGCGACAGGGTACCGTCAAAATCGAAAAGTACTACCGGGGGTTCGGCAGGGCGCGCTTGTGATCGAATGATTTCCATGGGCAGAAAATTCTATTCTGCCACGTTCGCGTCATTGCGCCGCCGGGAAATGCATTTCGTCTACCAGCGCCCGGAACCGCGGATCGCCGCGGGGTGCGCCGGGCATCGTCCGCAGATACGGCAGTTGCGTGCTGTGCTCGTCGTGCGCCTTGTCGAGCCATTGGAACAGCCCGTTCCAATCCTGGAGGTTGCGGGCCATCAGCGCGAACGCCATGGCCGGGACGAAGGACTTCGCCCGCAAATCCGTTGCTTCGTCGAGCAGCACGCCTTCCTGGTCCGTGTCCTTCTGAACCCCCGAATACCTGCCGTCCAGACACGCTGCGAACGGATCCGCCGGCAGCCCGGCGCTCGGCGGGTCGAGCTTTTTCGCGCGCTCGCGATCCGCCTGCGCCTCCGCCGCGCGCCCCATGGCATCGAACCACCGGCTGCGCCAGTAGAGCGGCGCCGCCCAGGCCGGGCTCAGTTCCACGGCGCGGTCAAGTTCCTCTTTGGCGCCGTCCCAATTCCAGTCGTATTCCAGCCGGACGATACCGCGCGCGCAGTGCGCCTCGCCCAAGCCGCCGCCCAGCGTCACCGCCCGCTCCGCCGCATCCCGCGCCGCCGCCATCGCGTCGTTGGGCCGCGCCTGGCACGCATCCGCGAGCCGCGCGTTGGCGATCGCCAGCCACGCCCAGGCCTCGGCGAAATTGGGATCGATGGTAGTGGCATCTTTGAAATGCGCCGCCGCTTCGCTGAGCGAATCGGGGTCCAGCCGCGGAAACAGCTCGCGCCCTTCCAGATAGGCATCATAAGCCGCGGGCGCGGCCTGGTGGCCTGGAACCGCCGGCGGCCGGGTCCGCAGCATGCCGGCAACGGCATCCGCGATCTCCCGCGGAATCGTGCTCTCGCCGCGCACCGGCCGGTCGAATGTCCGCGACCATACCTCGATGCCTCCGTCCGCCCGCTCGATCCGCGCCGTCACGCGCACGCGCCCGGCCGACTTGCGCACCGTGCCCCGCAGCACGGCCGTCGCTCCGGTCTTCGCCGCAACATCACCCGCCGGCGGTTCGCCCGGTTCCACCGCCAACACCCGCAGGCCGTGAATCCGCCCCAGCGCGCCGGCAATGTCCTGGCTCAGGCCTCCGGCAAACCACGGCTCGCTCCCCTGTCCGTCCCCCCGGAACGGAACCACCACGATGCCCGAAGCGGCACGTGAGTTTTCGAACTGCTGGACATGCCACAAGTAGAACGCGGCTGCCGTCACCGGGACGATCAGGATTGCCGCCACCCAGACCCAGAGATTTCGCCACCGCAAGCGAAGGAAAGGGACCACCAAATTCCATAGTGACACAGGCCTTCCCGCCCGTGCGGTTTTCATCTCACAAAGCGCCCGGAAAGCCGGCAGGATGCCTCGCGGAGCCCTCCTGTCTCCGGACTCCTGTGTCAGCCCTTCTTGGCGGGCGTAGCGGCCGTCTGCGCAACCCCCAGCTTGTCCATTTCGTTGAAGTAGACCTTGCGGCCCTGGTCCATGGCCATGTTGGTCAGGATCACCGAAACCGAATCGGCCAGCCCGGTTTCCATATCCGCCAGCGGCCGCTTGCCGGTGCGGCAACTCTCGAAGAAGCCTTCCAACTCCGAGTCCACCGGGTTCTTCTGCTCTTCCTGGAGCATGATGCCTTTGGCCATCAGCCAGCGGCGCGCGAATTTCACTTCGCGGTCCAGGAAGCCTTCCTTGCCGGTGAATTGCGTGTCGGAGGTCATGATGGGAATCGGGCCGTTCGCCCCGCCGCCCGTGACCATGGTCGCGCCCGCCACGAACGGTTTCGGTTTTTCACCGGCCTTGGTGACTTCGGCGGCCTTCTTGGGAGGCTCGCGGTACCACCACGCGATCGGCAGCACCGGCGCGTCGAAGCCCACCGTGATCTCCACCGTGCCCTCCGTGCCCATGATGATCTCGCCCATCTGCGCGCGCTGGCCATTGAAGAAGGGCAGAAACTGGTTGGTGCTGATCGAGGTATAGGTGAACTTCTGGCCCTTGGGGTACTGCGCGATCACGTTGATGTTGTCGTAGACGTCGCGGCCGTCCTTCAGCGTGTCGATGGTGCCCAGCCCCATGACGAACTCCGGCTGCGATCCGAACATCCAGTCCGAGATGTCGCTTTGGTGCGACATCAATTCGGCCGTGTACCCGCCGGACATGGACCGAAAGATGCGCCAGTTATCGATGTTCTTGTCGCCCCCCGGCTTCATGCTCCACGCGGTGCTCGGCTCGTTGATCAGGTTGCGGTGCCACTGCGCGCGAATGTGGTGGACATCGCCGAGGATGCCCTTGTCCACCATCTGCTTCACCGTCTGATAAAAGTAGCTGTAGCGCCGCTGGAGACCGGTCTGGAGCGTCTGCTTGGGGTGCTGCGCCTTCAGCGCCCGCAGCGCGTGCACTTCCTCCGGCTTGAACACTAGGCACTTCTCGCAGAAGACGTGCTTGCCCGATTCGAGCGCATCCTTGGTGATCGGAAAATGCACGAACAGCGGCACGGTAATGAAAACCGCGTCCACGTCCTTCATCGCCAGAAGCTCGCGATAATCCTTAAAAGTCTTGGGGTTGGTAAGGATGGTGTCGACGCCGTGTTTGAGGTGCTCCTCGTTGATATCGCACAGCGCCACGCAGCGGCCGCTATCGATGCCCTTCAGGTGCTTGAGCAGGTAGGTGCCGCGGCCGCCCGTGCCGATCAGCCCATACTGCACCTGGTCGTTCGCAGCCTTTACCGTTTGGATGCCGGGCGCGCCCTGGAGTGCCGGAAGGGCGGCAGCCGCCGCCGTCACCGCACCCGCGGTCTTGACGAAATCACGCCGGGAGACGTTTTGATCTTCTGCCATACGTGGGCAACCTCGCAAAAGTTTGTGATTGCTCAGATTGTAACAGAAAGGAGCCAGGAGTCAGAAGTCAGGAGCCTGAATGCTCAGAAGGCCGCTGCGCCCTCCTGGCTTCTGACTTCTGACTTCTGGCTCCTTTTTTTCCGAAATTCGTGTCCAAAAATTAACAGAATGGGGTTATACTCGGCTCATCGAGCGGTGGCTATGGCGACATTCCTGTCGTCAAATGGTCCCCGCTATTACAGTTCGTGGGTCTTAAGAGGTGAATCTATGCGTTTGCACGCAGTCGCTTTGCTCCTGTTCTCCTGTCTCGCCGCCGGGCCCGTTTTCGCGCAGTCGGCCGCCGGTGTGGCTGGTATTTCCGGCGTGGTCCGCGATTCGTCGGGATCCGTCGTGCCGGGCGCCAAGGTCTTCATCTCCAGCGCTAGCCAAGGCACTATCCGTACCTTGACCACTAACGACGCCGGCATCTTCACGGCTCCAGGCCTGACACCCGGCCCGGGCTACCAGGTGACCGTAAGTGCTTCCGGCTTCAACACCTATGAAGCCAAAGCGCTGAACCTGCTGGTCGGCCAGGTGATCGATTTGCACGTGGATCTGCAAGTCGGCACCACGACCACCTCCGTCGAGGTTTCCGCCGCGGCGACCCTCGTCGAAGACACCAAGACCGATACCTCGGCCGTGGTCAACAACACCTCCATCACGAACCTGCCGATCAATGGCCGCCGCGTGGATAGTTTCGTTTTGCTGACGCCCGGCGTCAGCCGCGACGGCAACTACGGCCTGCTCACCTTCCGCGGCGTGGCCGGGCAGAATTCGTTCCTCGTAGACGGCACCGATACCACCGACTCGTTCTACAACGAGAACGCCGGCCGCACCCGCATCGCCTCCCAGATCTCCCAGGATGCCGTGCAGGAATTTCAGGTGGTCTCTTCGAATTATTCGGCGGAATACGGCCGCGCCATGGGCGGTATCGTCAACACCGTCACCAAGAGCGGCGGCAACGATTTCCACGGCGGCGCGTTCGAGTTCTATCGCAGCACCGGATTCAACGCGCGCGACCCGTTCTCCAGCTTTGTGCCTTCCGAAAAGCGCAACCAGACCGGCGGTACTATCGGCGGCCCCATCAAAAAGGATAAGCTCTTCTTCTTCCTCGACACCGAGATTTCGCGGCGCAACTTCCCGCTGGTGAGCAGCCTCAACAACGTGGCGGTGAACGGCGCCACTCACCAATGGAACCTCTGCGGCGTTGCCTCGGCCAGCGTCCCCGCCGCCACGCCCGCGCAGTGCGCCGCCATCAATAACCTGCTCCCGCGCTTCTACACGTCGCTGCCGCGCACGCTCGACCAGGAACTCTATCTCGGCAAGATCGACTATCACATCAACGACCGCAACTCGCTGAGCGCCAGCTTCAATTTCCTCCATTCCGTTTCGCCCAATGGCATCCAGACCGGCACGGTCGTGACCACTGGCGGCGGCATCACCGGCAACGGCAACGACTACGTGACGGTGCGCAACGGCCACGTCGGCTGGACCTGGGTACCGACTTCCAGTTTCGTTAACGAGGTGCGCTTCGCCATGGCCAGCGACCGGCAGGCCGACGACTTCAACCAGGACACGCTGGGCGGCGGTCTCGGCTATCTCCAGGTTTCCGCCAACGGCGCCCAGATGGGCCCGGCCAACTATTTGCCGCGCATCGAGCCCATGGAAACCCGCTTCCAATGGCAGGACAACGCCACCTGGACCAAGGGCACCCACACCATCAAATTCGGCGCCGATATCGCCACGACCCAGGATTACGTCTACTACATCTCGAACTTTTACGGTAGCTACAGCTACCAGACGGTGAATGCTTTCGCGCTGGATTATTCCGGCAATACCACGGGCGAGAAACACTGGCAGAGCTACACCCAGACCTTCGGCCAGGGCGCCGTGAATTTCCGTCAACAGGATTACGGCTTTTACTTGCAGGATCAGTGGCGCGTCACCCGGCGCCTTAACGTGCAGTATGGCGCGCGCTACGAATACGCGCAGTTGCCCCAGCCGAGCGTCTGCAATCCCAATTATCCGGCCACCTGCCACCTGCCTTCGCAGCCGACCAACCTGGCGCCGCGCCTCGGCGTCACCTACCGCCTCAACGACAAGACCGTGATCCAGGCCGGCTACGGCATGTTCTTCGCGCGCTTCCAGGGCGGCACCACCGACAACCTCTTCACCACCGGCAATGGCCTCTACACCACCAACATCAGCCTGCGCAACACCAGCGCGCCGCAGGTCGCCGCCGGACCGGTCTTCCCCAATACACTCGGCTCCATTCCCTCGGTCGCCACTGCCGGCACCGCCAACCTGCAATTCCTCGATCAGAACCTCAAGACGCCCTACTCCGAACAGGGCAACATCGGGATCCAGCGGCAGATCACCAGCGATATCGCCATGAACGTGTCATACCTGTGGAGCCGCGGCGTCCAACTTTACGGCGTGCGCGACTTGAATCTGCCGGCCACCACCACGGATTTCACTTATACCATCGACAACACGGCCGGCCAGGCGGTGGGCAGTTATACCACCCCCGTCTACGTCGGCAGGCGCCCCGATTCCCGCTACAACGGCATCTACCTCGACGACAATGGCGTCAACAGCTATTACAACGCCCTGGCGGTGCAGGTGAACAAGACCTTCACGCACGGTCTCCAGGCGATGGCATCTTATACATGGTCGCACGAAATCGATGATGGCCAGAGCTACGGTGAAAGCACCAACAACCTCTTCCTGAGCAATCCCTACAGCTTCCTCGATAACGGCAACTACAAGGCCGACAAGGGCAACGGCCTCCTGGATCAGCGGCACCGCTTCGCGCTCTCCTGGGTCTGGACGCCGACTTTCACCCACCGCACGGATAAGTTGTCGCGGTTCCTGGTGAACAACTGGCAGCTCTCCACCATCACCTCGCTCGAAAGCGGCTTTCCTTACGGCAGCATGATCGCCAAGCTGTACGACACGCCGGTGCCGGGCATGTTCTCGAACTACAGCCTGAACGGCACGGGCTTCAGCAGCCGCGTTCCCTGGCTGCCGGTGAACAGCTACATGCTGCCCCCCATGTACCGCACCGACGCGCGCCTCAGCAAGATCCTGCCGTTTGGCCCCGAGGAGCGCTACAAGGCGACGCTCATGTTCGAGATGTTCAACATCTCGAATTCTATCGCTTACCGCGGTTTCAATAGCACGCAGGCTTTCACCGAATCCAGAGGCGTCATCACGCCCACGCCGGCCGCCCTCTACATAGGTTCCGGCGACGCCATTCCGCCCGATGGCACCGAAGCGCGCCGCATGCAGATCGGTATCCGCTTCGAGTTCTAGATAAGAAAAGGGGACTGGAGCATTTTCCGCCGCTTTGTGGCGGAAAATGGGCCGGTCCCTTTTTTTCCCTCGGGACCGATAACTGATAACTGACAACTGATTACGGTTTCCGCCGCACCGCGTGCCCCGGCTCCACTCCTTCCACCACGTCGCCCCCGCGCACCACCGGCACGCCGTTCACCACCACGTACGGAATTCCTTCCGAATATTGCGCCGGGTTCGTGAACGTGGCGCGATCCGTCACCCGCGCCGGATCGAACACGGTGATATCCGCATTCGCCCCCACCGCAATCCGCCCGAGGTTCTTCATCCCCAGCCGGTCGGCGGGCATCACGGTCATCTTGCGCAGCGCCTCCATCAGGGTCAGCGCGTGCTCCTCGCGCACGTAGCGGCCCAGCACCCGGGCGTACGTCCCCGCCGCGCGCGGATGGCCTTTCCCATGGTCCAGAATGCCGTCGCTCGCAATCATCACCATGGGGTCGGCCATGGCCAGTCGCACGATATCCTCGGGAATCGAATGGACGGCCACCATGCCGCCCTGTTTCCGGTAGCGCGCGAACGTTTCCGCCGTCAGCCGCTCGCCCGTCGCCGCCCATTGCAGATCGTGGTAGCTGATCCCGCCCTGCCGCTGCTGCCAGCCGGGCCGGAAAATTTCCGAGCTCAGGTCCGTCATTCCGGCGGTATACGGGTAGGCTTCCGTGGTCACGTCCAGCCCCCGCTTGCGGGCGCCCCGAATGATGGCGAGGTTCACCGGTGTCTCTCGCAGCGACACGCTGGTGATGTGCACCACGTGCACCGAGGCGCCTGTGGCCGCCGCGTTGGCGATCAGTTCCTGAAGCCCGTCCACCGCCCCCGGCTCCACCGGCCCGCTATTGCGCATATGCACGTACACCGCCGTGTGCCGCTCCGCCGCCAGGCGGAACAGTTGCAGAATTTCCTCCCGCGAGGCCAGCGGCACATAGGCGATTCCCAGCCCGATTCCCAGCGCACCCTCGTCTAATCCGCGCCGCACCAGGGCGAGAATCTGCCGCTGCTCGGGCGCCGTGGCCGGCCGCTCGATGGCGCCGTCGCGCGGCAGCAGCGTGCCGCTGTCGTGCATCACCGCCATGCGCGCCGGCAGGTGCCCGGAAGTCGCGCCGAAGTTGATCAGCGACTTCCCTTCCCGCGCCGCATACCACGCCGCCACCGGCGAAACCCCCACCTCCATCTCCAGCGCCGTGGTGACGCCGTCCCGCGCCTTGAAGCGGTAGTTCTCTTCGGTTTGGCCGTGCTGGTGCAGGTCGATGAATCCCGGCGCCACGATCAGCCCCCGGGCATCGATCGTGCTGCGCCCGCGCAGCGGCGCGGCCGAAATGGCCGCGATCCGGGCGCCCCGGATCCCGACATTCCGCGCTGCATCCAGGTTGGACGCCGGATCCATGACCCGCCCATTGGCAATCACCAGGTCGAAATCCTGCGCCGGCGCCGCAAGTCCCAGCAGAAAACAGCCCGCCGCCATAACTGCAATCCGTTTCATAATTAATAAGCTATACCATGCTCACTCCCGCCTCTCTCCTCCCCAAGCTGCGCCGCGTATTCGAGCTTTCCGCCGCGAAAATCCGTTCCATCGAGAAGACCTGGGACCCCGGCCAGGGCTCTCCAGTGTGCACCGTGGATGGCCGCTATGCCAGCCGCGGCTGGACCGAATGGACGCAGGGCTTCCAATACGGCTCGGCCATCCTCCAATTCGATGCCACCGGCGAGCGCGAGTTCCTCGAGATCGGCCGTCAGGGCACCGTCGAGCGCATGACGCCGCACGTCACCCACACCGGCGTCCATGACCACGGCTTCAACAACCTCAGCACTTACGGCAACCTGCTCCGCCTGATGAACGAAGGCCGCATCGAGGAGAATGCCTGGGAGCGGCGCTTCTACGAGCTCGCCCTGAAATGCTCCGGCGCCGTACAGGCCGCGCGCTGGTCGCGCACCGCCGAGGGCGGAGGCTACATCTACTCCTTCAACGGCCCGCATTCTCTGTTCGTCGATACGATCCGCTCCTGCCGCGCTCTGGTGGTCGGGCATCAGCTCGGGCACGTGCTCATGGGCGAAAACGACGCCAGGATCTCGCTGCTCGACCGCGCCATCGCCCACGCCGCTTCCACGGCGAAGTACTCGGTCTATTACGGAGAGGGCCGCGACGCCTACGACGTCCGCGGCCGCGTGGCCCATGAAAGCATCTTCGACACGAACAATGGCCAATACCGCTGCCCGAACTCGCAGCAGGGCTACTCCCCATTCAGCACCTGGACGCGCGGTCTGGCCTGGGCGATGTGCGGCTTCGCCGAACTTCTGGAGTTTTTCGGGTCCAACGATTGGATGGAGCGCGCCGCCCGCGCCACCTGCGACTTCTACCTCGAAAACACGGCCTCCGATGCCATTCCGTATTGGGACACCGGCGCACCCGGGCTGGCGCGCATGAGCGATTGGCGCAGCCGTCCCGCCGACCCCTTCAATCCGCACGAACCGGTGGACAGCTCGGCGGCCGTGATTGCCGCGCAAGGCCTGCTCCGCCTCGGCTGCCACCTTCATATCGATCGCTACTGGCAGGCCGGCCTTGAGCTCTGCGGCGCCTTATTCGACCAACCCTATCTGAGCGCCGACCCCGCGCACCAGGGCCTCATCCTCCATTCGGTCTATCACCGTCCCAACGGCTGGAGCTGGCGCCCCGGCGAATCCTCCATGTGGGGCGACTACCACGCCCGCGAGCTGGCGCTCTATCTGCTCCGCCTCGCCGAAGACGGCCCCTACCTCAAGTTCTCGCTGTAATTCGGGGAGTGGCTGCGAATCCCCGCAGTTTGGGGATTTCGTTGCGTGTCCCCGAATTACGTAATAGCCAACCACTTCAGAACAGCACTTTCAACCCCGCGTAGACCCGCCGCGCTCCACTGTCGGTATTGTCAATCTGTCCGAACAGCGTGTTGGTGGGTGCGGCGTTCGGCGGGGAGAACTGCGGGTTGTTCAGCGCTCCCTGCCATTCCGTGCGGACCTCCATTCTCAGCCGCTCATGAAGCTGGAATTGCTTGAAGAGCGCCATGTTCCAGTAGTTGACGTTGGGCTCCCGGATGTTGGCGAAACGCAGCGGGAAGGTGCGGATGTTGTCCGACAGGTTGTTCGTGGTGACCCGGTTGAACCCCGCGTCCACATTGAACCACTCGGACAAGCTGCGCTGGCTCGGCGGAAGCGTGATGTCGTGAATGTCGCCCATGAAGAGAATATTGCCGAAACCGATCGGCGCGCCCGTTTGCCAGATCCAGAGGGCCTGATATTGCCAGCCTCCCGCGATCGCGTCTAGAAGGCGCGGCGCGTTCCCCATCAGCATACGGCCCTTTCCTACCGGCAGCGCCCAGACGCCATTGGCGGTTAGGCGGTTGGGATGGTCGTTGGACCAGATCACGCGCGACGGTTGCGGGTCCGTGTCGTTCAGGTACGCGGTGGCCTGCATCCATTTCGATCGATTGTAGTTCACGTTGAGCAGCACTCCACGGCTAAAGCGCTTTTCAAATCGCAGGTTGAACGAGTGGTACCAGCTCTCGCCGTTCTGAGCGGAATAGCTGATGCCGTTGTATTGCGGGTAGGGTTGCAGCAGGTTGGCGCGCGAGATCTTCGTGCCGGTGATGCCGCCGCCGGCGAATTCCGGTATCCCGTAGAACGGGTTCGTCACCTTGGCACTCAGCCAGTCGATAGTCGCCTGATCGCGGAACGGAGAGGTGCTCAGGTACTGTGCCGGGGTGACATCCATTTGCCGGGTGGTTTCCAGGTTCGTCCCCCGGTTGCCCACGTAGCTAAGCTCCAGCACCGAATGCAATGGAAGCTGCCGCTGGATCGAGAAGCTCCAGCGCTGCATATAAGGCGTCTCGTAATTCGCCGGATAGAAGCTGATCGCACGCCCGATATAGGTGTCCGGACCGACCGGCCCCGGCTGGAGCACGCCGTTGGGGAACGGATTGGCCAGAGTGCTGGTGAAATGCAGCCCGTTGTCAATCGACGGAATCAGGTTGGTTTGCTGGCTGAATCCCTCCTGCTTGGCGTGGTTCTGGTTGATGCCGATGGTTTCATAAAAGATCCCGTAGCCGCCCCGCAGCACCGTTTTCGGAGTGAGTTGATAAGCGAAGCCGAACCGCGGCGCGAAATTGTGCTTGTCGGTATTGAAATAGCCGTTGGGCTGTCCGTTCACACCGGCGAACGTCAGCACGCCCATGGTCGCGAACTGAGAAACCGGGATCACGTCGGGCGCGGCGGTGTACGCGGCCAGGGCGGCGGCGGAGATGGGGCTTGGCACGGAGGGGTCGAATCCCCGCGCCGTGCGGTTGTAGCGTTCCACCGGCGCCGATTCGTACTCCCAGCGCAGCCCGATGTTGAGCGTCAGCTTGCGGGTCACCTTCCAGTCGTCCTGCACAAAGAGGCCGGTGAAGGTCGATTTCTCCGCATAGGATGAATTCAACTGGATGTCGCCGCCCGTGGGAAGGCCCAGCAGAAACGTCGCCAGGTCCTGTCCTCGGGGAGCCCCGGTCGAGCTGTCCAGCGGGCCTTTGGTCCAGGTGTTGCTGAAATTGAACTGTGGAACCGCGTCGCCATAATTCAGCGTGTTCTCCTCCAGCACCCGGAACTCGCCGCCCCACCGGATGCTGTGATCGCCGGCGATCTTGGTGAATGTGCCGGCCAGCGTGTGGTAATTGGTAATGAACTGCGAGCCGCCCGTTTCGCCCAGGTTGGCATAGTGGTCGAAGTTCAATTGCGGAAACGACCGGGCCTGGGGATCGATCTGCGCAGCCAGGCTCGACGGTATGCCCAGCGAGGCGATGTCGTAGCCCGCGCTCGTGGGGAAATCCGACTGCAAGAATCGCGTGAAGCCGTATTTCAGGTTCAGGATCAGGCTCGGCGAGACCGTGTACACGTCGTCCAGGGCCGCGCCCCACTGCTTGCGGTAGCGGGTGAGCCCGCGCGCCGGGTTGTCGAAGATGTCGCCGTGTATGTAGTGCAGCCAGGACTGGGTGAAGCGGCCGAACAGGCGGTTCCGTTCGCTGATGTTGTGGTCTATGCGCGCCATGTTCTGCACGAAATCGTTGCTCTGCGGCACGGTCCTCTGATAGTTGTTGCCTCCGTCCACCGTGCCCGGCGCGTTCGGCTGCGGATAGAATTTCAAGTAGTTCAGCGCGACCGGAGTGATCCGGGAAGCCGGGATGATATTGCCCGGAATCGGTTGCCGGCTGAAATGCCCGCCGGCCACCGGCGTAATGGTGGCGGGATCGTAAATCTGATAGGTCGCGCCCGTCTTGGGAACCCCCAGCAGCGCCGAAAAGTCGCCCTGCCTTTCGGGCAGCGTGGGGACGGTGTAATAGTTATTGTTGGGGTTCCGCTGGTTGAATCCCTGGAACCCGTACTCCCAGAAGGTCCGGTTCTTTCCGTTATAAATATGCGGCAGCAGCACCGGTCCGCCCAGCGTCGCCGAATAGCGGTTCACCTTGATCGGAGGCGCCAGGGCCGCGATCTTAGCTGGCGTCACCGGCCCGGTGGTCAGGTCGTAAATCTGCTTGTTGGTAAAGAAATCGTTCGCCTGCCAGGGATTCGGCGCCGCTTCCCAATTGGCTGTGCCGTGCAACTGGTTGGTGCCGGTTTTCAAGCTCATGTTGATGCTGCCGCCGGCGGCGTGCCCCACAGATGCATCGTAAGTCGACGTCTGAAGCCGGAATTCCTGCACCATGTCCGCCGGAGGCGTGAACGAAACCCAACTGCGGCTCATGTTGGAGACGCCGTCCAGCATGAACTCGTTTTGCTGGTTCCCGGTCCCTGCCACGGTCATATTGGATGCCGTGTCGACCGAGCCGGGCATGTACGGGTGGCCGGGAGTCTGGCCCGTGGTTACGCCCGCCGAGAGCTGGATCATGTATGCCACGTTGCCCCCCTCGAGGGGCAGGTTCTCGAGTTGCTTGTGCGACATTACCTGCGACATGCTGCCCGTGCCCGCTTCCACCAGCGGAGTTTCGGCCGTCACGGTCACGTGTTCGCTTGCGTCGCCAATCTGCAACTTGACGTCGATCGTCAGGGTGTCGCCCACCTCAACCACGATGCCCTGGCTTGCATAACGCTTGAACCCTGCTGCCTCCACGTCGATCCGGTACGCCCCCGGGAGCAGATACGGCAGGTCGTAATTGCCCTTCTGGTTCGTCCTGGTAGTGACGTGAGTGTTCATCGCCAGTTGGGTCGCAGTGACCTTCGCCTCCGGCACAACCGCCGACGTTGGGTCCAAAACGCGTCCCGTGATCCTGCCGCGGGCGTCCTGCGCGTGCAGGCCGGATGCTCCGGCGAACGCGCCGAGAAGTGCGATAACCAGCAACTTTGAACTAATCGATAAACGCATCTTATTATCTTTCTTACCTAAATATAATAAAGATCGTACCAGGATTCCGGAGATAAAAAAAGGGCAGGCCGCAAGGCCTGCCCCCTCAAAAGCCAACAGCTAATAGCTAGAAAATAAACTTCACCGAAACCTGAAGCGTCCTCGGGTTGCTCGAGAACGCCATGTTCGGGTCGTTGAAGATGCCGCTCGTCGGAATCAGGTAGTTGTGAACCGCCCCGCTCGTGAACCCGATCGGAGCGATGTCGCTCAGGTACCCGCCGATGTACTGCGGATGGTTGAAGATGTTGATGAACCGCCCGGCCAGTTGCAGGTTGTACCGGTCCTTGAACGTGAACATCTTCATGATGCTCATGTCGATGTCATCGATCGGATTCAGGCGCTGGGTATTGCGGCCGCCGTTGGGCAGCATGCCCTTTGCTGCATTGATGTAGCGCGCGTTGGGATTTTTGGCCAGATAGCCAACCACCTGATTCTTGCTGTTCGTCAGGGGCGTAACCGCGCTGCCGGTGCCCGCTACGCCCGCTGGGTTGACGAATGTGCGGTCACCCGCCGAGTCGCCGTTCATGTTGGCGTCAAGGCCGGCTTGGACATCCCACGGCGTGCCGGTCTGGTAAGTGTAAACCGGCGCGAACTCCCAGTTTCCGACCACGTTCTTCAGAAACCAGTTGCTCGAATTCTTGTACCACTTGGAATCGTAGACTGCCTCGGCGCTCAGCCGCTGCGTGTGATCCAGTGCCGAGGTCGAGCGGTCGGCGGCGAGGTCCCTGGGGTCCTGCGGTCGGCGCGGGGTGGTATAGGTGCTGAACACCTCGGCCGTCGAATCGTCGATCAAATGGCTCCAGGTATACGACCCGATGAACTGCAGGCCATTCGAGAAGCGGCGCGTCAACTGGTTCGCCCAGCCGTGATAGATGGAATTGCCCCACGGCATGAAACCGGTGATGATGCCGTTGAATCCCGCCGCGCCGAATCCCGGAACAAGATAGCCCCGTGCGCCGTAAGCCGTGTTCAGGGCGGTCAGGTTGTTGCTCAGCGAATCTAGCGTCGCCTGGCTCGGCGCGCTCATGAACAGGGGCAGCGCGTTCGAAGAGTTGACCACCGACTGCCGGTTGATCTGGTCCTGGACCGGCAGGTGCACGCTGTGCGTGCCCACATAGCGGCTCTCGAACGTGTAGTTTTGCGCAAACACGTGCTGGATACCGATCTCCCACTGGATGGTCTCCGGCCGGAGTTGGTTCGGGATATAGCCGCCTGTTCCGGCGCGCGCATCGGCCTGCGAAAGCGCGGTACCCGTCGCGGTCGGCGGGATGCCGCCGTGGGCCAGGAACCCGGTCCCACTCTCGCCGGTTACGTCCACCGTCGTGATCATCTGCGGGGGCAGCGCCAGCAGCCCGAAGTTGTCGAACAGCACGTCGAAGTTCCGGCTGAAGCCCGCCCGGATCACGGTGTTCGAGTTGTTCTTCGGCGTCCATGCAATGCCAATACGCGGCTCCCACGCGTTCGTGTTGTCCACCGGCTTCTGGAAGTTGATCAGCCCCGGAACATTCGAAATCGCATTGAGCGTCTGGAGCGTTTCGCTATAAGGCACGCCGTTAAATTCGTAGCGCAACCCGAGGTTGACCGTCAGGTTGGGTTTCACCTTCCAGATGTCGTTGGCGAACCCCGCCAGGAAGTTCCGGTTGCCCCAATAGGTCGCATTGCCTAGCGAACGCTGCGCGATGTAGTCGGGGTAGTAGTCGAACAGGTAATCCGACAGGTAGCTCCATTCGTAGTCGCCGCGGGCGCGCTGCGTGAAGCCTTGCGGCGAAATCTGCCGCCAGCCGTCGAACCCGAACTTCAGCGAGTGGTTGCCCTTCGTCCAGGTGACATTGTCCGTCAACTGGTATTGGTTCTGATATCCGAACTGCGGCGCGTTGGGGTCCGGCCCAAGCTGCGCACTGAGCTCGTTTACCACTACGTTCGGGAACTGGTCCAATCCCGGCCAGGTAAAATTGCCGGCGGGGTAGTTGTTCGAGTAGCGGTTGTACCCCAGGCGGAATTCGTTGATCAGGGACGGCGTGAAGGTGTGGTATTCGGAAAACGCCACCAGGTAGTAGTTGTACGGAACCGTGGTGTAGAACGCCGGCAGGCTGGCAGCGGTATCGATGAAACCTTGGCGGTTCAGAACCACGCGGCCGCGCATGCTGTCCTTGCTGGACATGTTGTAATCCACTGAAGCCACGCCCGCGTCATTGTTCTGGTACGACGGTGCGCTGATCCCGATCTGACCGATTTGCACCGCTGGAGCGTTGGCGGGAACCTTCCCTCCGCCGCCCTGGTAGATGCCGGGCGTCATCACCGGATAAGCGCCGTTCGGCGTGCTGCCCGGCGGGGCCGCGGTCGGAGCGGTGCCCAGGTATTTCTTCAACTCGTTGTAGCTGGTCTGGTTGAATCCGGGAGTATTGGCAAAGGAGTCGATAGTGCTCCAGCCCGCGGCCGTCGGCGCGAACAGCAGGCCGGCCGATCCCGCGCTGCCGATCGGCTGATATTCGAATAACCCGTAGAAGAACAGCTTGTTCTTGATGATCGGGAACCCGCCGCCGCCGCCGAACCGGTTGTTGTCGTACCGCGGATGCAGCGGAATCTTATCCACGGCGTTTAGATTGTCCGCCGCGTTCAGATCGCGGTTTTCCAGGTACTCATACACCGTTCCGTGAATCTGGTTGGTCCCGCTCTTCACGATGGTGTTGAACTGTCCGCCCGTAGAGTGCCCAAATTCGGGAGAGAAGATATTCTGCTGCGTGCTGAACTCTGCCACCGCATCGTTCGGCACGCTGACCAGCGGGCCCGTTACGCTGCCGCTGTTGTTATCCAGGCCCTCCACCATGAAGTTGTTGTCGCGCGGCCGCTGCCCGGCCACCGTCGGCCCGGAGCCCACGCCCACCGCGCCGCTGGTGCCGACGCCGGCATTCAGCAGCGACAGGTTCAAAACGCCCGAGCCGACTGACGCGCTCGGCAAATCCATGCTCAACTTCGTGCTGAAGGCGTTGGCCACATCCGCGCTGGTGGTGTCGACCGTCTGCGCGGCCGCCGCCACTTCCACGGTGGCCGTGCTGGTCCCCACCTGGAGCGTGATGTTCATGCTCGTCGTCTGATTCAATCGCACCATCACGTTCTGGAGTTCTCTTTTCGTGAACCCAGAAGCCGTGACGGTCAAGCTATACGTGCCGATTGGCAGGCTGGGAAACCGATACTGCCCCGCACTGGTTGACTTGGTCGTGCTCTCCACTCCCGTCGCCGTGTTCTTGACGACGATCGTGGCGTTAGGCACCACCGCGCCCGTAGCATCGAAAACCGTTCCCATAATGTCCCCGCTGACGACCTGAGCGTTACCGAGGCTGGCCAGCGCGAAAAAAAGCATCGCAGCGCAAAATGTTACAGCTAAAACCTTTCTCATATACTCCTTTCCTGTTTGGCCCTCACAACTGGTGGACTTGGCCGTAGAAGCACATGAATAGCCAAACGGTAGTATATTCAACTGATTGACACTAAAGCATGTTTAGTACTATTTCCAGGCATTTTCCTATGAAATTCGGAAGAGCGCATCCCGAATTCCGGATAAGCTGCAACCCTTAGTCGCTTTGTGGCAGACTGAATTCTGTTGAAAAGCCTCCTTCCCTTTCTCTTTACTGCCGGAATTCTGGCCGCCGGCCAACCTTTTGGCAGCACGGACATCTGGGCTTGGCACACGGTGACCGATCCCCGTATTAGCCCCGACGGGCAGCACGCAGCCTATGTGGACGGCTGGAGTAGCCGGACTGCAAACAAGCTGTGGAAAAACCTTTGGCTGGATCGTCGGCGGCTGACCCAAGGCGAGTGGCGCGACTTTTCGCCGCGGTGTTCGCCGGACAGCAGCCGGCTCGCCTGGATTTCGGACCGCGGCGGCCGGAATTCAATCCGCGTTCTCAATGTGCGGTCGATGCGCGAAAGGCCCATCCCTACGGGTGAATTCGCGCCGGTGGCGATCGCGTGGTCGGCGGATGGCAGTTCGCTCGCCTTCCTCACGCCGGCGCCGGCGCGGAACGCGGCACCGGCTTGGGCGCCGCCGGCCATCCTCGACCGCCTGCGGCCGCCTGCTCAGACGAGGATGCAGGTTTTTGCGGTCAATTTGGGCAAAGACGATTTCCACGCGATTTCCACAGGCAACCGGAATTATGCGGGAGAGCCAACTTGGAGCCTCGACGGCCGCTGGATTTTTGCAGCCGATGACGCTGGCGAGATTGTGGCGCTGCCCACCGCGGGCGGCGCGCCGAAAGTGCTCACCAAAGGACAAGGCTTCTGCGAAAATCCGGTTGTATCGCCCGACGGCGGCAGAATCGCCTATCTTGTGACCGATCCCAAGCCGCAGAGCTACGTGGTGCGCCAACTGGCGGTGATGAACCCGGACGGCAGCCGGGTGAGGGTGTTGACCGGCGCGCTGGATCGCGACGCGGCCGACCCGCAATGGAGCTCCGATTCGCGGACGGTTTATTTTCTGGCGGACGATCGCGGCGCCACCCACATTTATGCCGCGCACCGCGACGGCAGCATCCGCCAGGTGACCGAAGCGCGCGAACGTCTGCGCGGCTTGTCCGTGGCGGATAACGGGCGCGCCGCGACGGTGCGGTCGGACGAAGTGATCACGCTCCCGGTGGATAGCGCCGGAGAGGCGGAAGTGCTGGCGGCGCCCAACGCGGGACTGCTGGCGGCGCACGAGATCGGGGCCACCGAAGAGATCTGGGTTTCGTCGGACGGCAACCAGGTGCAGGCGTGGATCGCTAAGCCGCCGGGGTTCGATGCCGCGCGCAAGTATCCGCTGCTGCTGGACCTGCGCGATGCGCCGGGCCACGCCGGATTCGATCTCCGCTCGCAGATTCTGGCGGCGCACGGATTCGTGGTGCTGCGTGTGAACCCGCGCGGCACGCCGGGCTACGGCGAAATCTTCGGCAACGTGCTGCCCACCGGTTTCCCGAAAGATCCGTTCGACGATCTCATGGCGGCGGTGGATGCGGTGCTGGCGAAGGGCTATATCGATCCGCGGCGCGTGATGATCTCCGGCGGCATCCTGGCAAGCTGGGCGCTGGGCCGCACGGACCGCTTTGCCCGGGCCGTGGTGCGGCATCCCGTCGCGGCCTGGATGAATGACAAAACCGCGGTGCTTGTCCTGGATGCCGGCACGCTCAAAACGCGGAAAGTGGAGACGGCGGCCTATGTGGACCTGCCGGAAGATGGCCGGCCGGGCACGGCGGTACTGGAACTGGAGACAATGCTGGGCTGGTTCGGGGCCAGGTGATGGGATATATCATAGCGGAGTGAATCTGGCCTACCGAGCCTGGCTGCTGTTCCTGTTCTTCGGACTCCTGGTCGTGGCCACGCGCTGGCAGATCATGCCCGACCAGGTGTTCGGGTTCGACGACGTCAACCTGGCGTACTCCATCAAGCATTTCGATATTCGGATCAGCCAACCGCAGCCTCCCGGGTATCCGCTCTACGTCATGGAGATGCGGGCGCTGTGGTGGCTCCACTTCCGGCGCGTGGAAACCATTTTGCAGACGCTGGCGCTGGCCGGCGGCATCGCCGCGCTCCTGCTGACGGCGCTGGCCGGAAACAGCATTCTGGGCGGCGAATCGGGATTCTACGCAGCGCTGCTGCTGCTCTTTCAACCGGCCTTCTGGGTGGCGGGCATCAGCTCGGGTCTGCGGGTGCATCTCGCGATCATTTCGATGGCGGTAGGCGCGGCCTGCTGGCGCGCGTGGAGCGCAGCGACCGCGAAAAAGCCGGGAGAAGGACGCTGGGTCCTCTGGAGCGCGCTCGCGTTGGGAATCGGCGCGGGGGTTCGTCCCGAAGCGGGGCCGCTGCTGTTTCCGCTCTGGGCCGTTTCGGCGCTGCGCGCGCCGGTCAAGTGGCGCGACCGGATGCTCGGCCTCGCCGCCATGGCCGCCGCGGTACTCGCCTGGCTGCTGCCGGCTATGTACGCGTCCGGCGGTCCGGCGGAATTCATCAACGCCTGCACGGCCTACCTCTCGGACCAGTCGTCGCTGAGTTCCGGGTTCTTCGGCGCTTCGGGGAGCGACTGGACAACGGCCTTTTGGCGCATGATCGCCTGGACGTTCTGCGGAGTGCCCGGCTGGGCGCTGGCGGCGGTGCTTGCCTGGCGGCGAGGCGAAGGCTGGGGCCTGGGACGGGAACGTGCGGCTTTTCTGGCGTTGTGGCTGGCCCCGCCGCTGGTGTTCGCCATCACGGTGCACGCCGCCGCTCCGGGACACACGCTGCTCATGGTTCCGGTGCTCGCGCTGTTCGGCGGTTTTCTGGTGGATCGCGCCGTGGACCGCAGCGGCGCTCCGCTCTCGCGCTGGGACGCGTTGCTATTCGGGCTGCTGCCGGTCGTAGCGATGCTGGCCCTCGACACCACGGAATTCACCGCACTCTGGCTGCCGCCCGCCTGCGTGGCGGCAGGCTTGGCTCTAAAATCCGAGCCGATGAAGAACAACGGCTATCCGCTGCGCGCAACCGTCGCGCTCGCGGCGTTGGCTCCGGCAATCCTGCTGAATGCGGCCATGTTCTATCACCGGGGCTGGTATTATCGCGGACCGCATACGACCGGCTGGCGCGCGGCGATGGAGCAGGCATTGACGGATCTGAACAGCGGCATGGAATTCACATCCTACGAGCAGGTTTACAACACCGTGATGCTGGACGACCAGAGTGTGCGCCAGGTCTTCCGGCTGGCCAAGGAGAAGCCCGGCAACACGTGGGTGGTGTGGGAAGAAGGCCCGACCGCGTGGCGCAAAGTGGCCTATTACGCGCCGCAGACGCCGCTGGTGGTTCTGGAACACGCCAAAATCCACCGCGGCTCACCCGCGGTGGTCTCGATTTGGAAGGGGCCGGCAATCGTGCAGTCGATCGAAGGCGCGCCGCCGCTGCGCGTGACCCTGCCGGCCGGCGCGCGGGTGGTGTGGATGATCGGCAGCCGGAGCGATTTTTACAATCGGGTGCGGCAGGCTTTTCCGCTCACCGCCGCGGGGCCCGTGTGGTACACCGATCTGCCGCGCGAGGACGGGTCGCGCACCTTAGGGGAGTATCAGCTCGCGTGGTGAAGCATCGCCCCTGGTTCTTGTTCGTCTTTTTCGGGCTGCTGGTGGTCGCCACGCGCGCGCCGAGCATGCCCGGCCAACTGTTCACCTTCGACGACGTGAACCTGTCCTACGCCGCCGGGCATTTCGACATTCGGTCCAGCCAGCCGCAGCCTCCCGGGTATCCGCTGTTCGTGATGGAGATGCGGGCGCTCGAATGGCTGCATTTCCGGCGCGCGGAGAGCGTCTTGCACGCGTTGGGGCTGCTGGGCGCGACCGTGGCTCTGCTGCTCGTGGTGCTGGCGGGTGGCCGCATTCTGGGCGGCGAATCGGGCTACTATGCGGCCTGGCTGCTGGTGTTCCATCCCGTGTTCTGGCACGCCAGCTTGACCTCGGCCCTGCGCGTGCAGCTTGCCGTGATCTCGGTAGCGGTGGGCTGGGCCTGCTGGCGGGCCTTCACCGGCGAGGGCCGCTGGGTGCTGTGGAGCGCCCTGGCACTCGGCACCGGCGCGGGCATTCGCCCGGAAGCGGGACCGCTGCTCTTTCCACTGTGGGCCGCCTCCGCGCTGCGGGCCAAGGTTTCATGGCGCTACCGGGCTATTTCGCTCGCGGCCATGGGCGCCGCTGTGCTGGCGTGGCTCCTGCCGGCGATGTTCGCCTCCGGCGGGCCGAGCCTGTTCGTGAAGGCCTGCCTCGATTACATCACCGACCAGGCTTCGGTCAGCTCCGGGCTTTTCGGCGCTTCCGAAAGCCGGTGGGCGGCCACCTTCTGGCAGCTCATGACCTGGACGTTCTGCGGCGTGCTCGGCTGGCCGCTCGCCGCAGTGTTGGCGTGGCGCCGCGGCAAAGGCTTTTCTCTGGGCCGGCAGCGCGCGGCATTTCTGGCGCTGTGGATCGCACCGGCACTGGCGTTCGCCCTGACCGTGCACGTGGAGGATCCCGGCCAGACTCTGCTCATCATTCCGGTGGTGTGCCTCGTGGGCGGATTCTTGATCGACCGCGCCACCGCCAACGCGGGCGCCGTGGTTTCGGCCTGGGACACGGCGATCTTCGCCGGGCTGGCGCTGATCGTCGCGGGAGTGGCCGACCGGCATAACGCGGAGGTCATCGTGTTGTTGACCCCGGTGGCCTGTCTGGCCGCCGCGCTGGTGATCAAAGTCGAGCAGGTGAAGAACAGCGGCCTCCCACTGCGTGCCCACATCGCCATCCTGCTGCTGGCGCCGGCGCTGCTGCTGAACCTGGTGATGTTCTACCATACCGGCTGGTATTACCGGGGCAGCGCGACCTCCGGAGTGATGGCGGAAGCCGAACACACCCTCGAATATATGAACAGCGGGCTGGCGCTGACGAGTTACGAGCAGATTGCCAAGACCCTGGCACTGGATGACGGCACGGTGCGCGAGGTGCGGCACCTGGCGGCCGATAGACCGGGCAAAACCTGGGTGATATGGGAAGAGGGGCCCACCGCCTGGCGCAAGATCGTGTACTATGCGCCGGCGCTTCCGGTCGCGGTGATGAATCACAAGAAGATCCGCAGCGGCTCGCCGCCGGTAGTCGCCATCTGGAACGGGTCGAAAATCGTGCGGCATATGCAAGGGGCGGAGCCGCTGTCTCTGACGGTGCCTGCCGGCGCGCGCATCGTGTGGGTGCTGTGGCCCAAGACAGAGTTCTGGGACTTGGCCCAGCGAGCGTTTCCCATGACCGCCGCGGGCGCGGTATGGTACACCGATCTGCCGCCGGAGCACGGGGCGAGAATCCTCGGCGAATACGAGATCAACTGGTAAAGCGACCTGCTACCGCCTGCCCCATTTTGCGCTCATGAGCATCCAGGTGTTTGGGTCGAGTTCTACCGATCCGGGAGCGCTCTCGCAGGGGATTTCGAAATGCTGCTGCCTTTGCGTCATGTCAATCTTTGAAACTCGCGGGCCGATGCCAATCTCAATCGGCAGGCGATACGCCGCGCCGGGCTGAACTTGGCTCAGGTCGATAGCCACCTTCCTGGCTGTGGCGTCGTATTTCCAGCCGCCTTCGAGCACCGGCGATCCCGCCCGATAGAGCCACTGGTCGAAGAACCAGCCAAGGTCTTGGCCGGAGATTTCCTCCAGGACGCGGCGGAAATCGGTGGTCGAGGCGTTTCCGTCGCGGTACCGGTGGTAATATTCGCGGATGCCGGCCCAGAATTTTGCCGTGCCAAGCTGCCCGCGGAGCATGTGCAGCACCCAGGCGCCTTTCTGATACACGATCGCGTTGGGAATGCCGGTCCAGGGCTTGGTCTGAACGACGGCCACTCCGGGCAGGCGGTCCTCGGCGCGGAAAACCGCGGTCCGGCTGCGCTTGAGGCCGGCCACAAAGGCGTCGCGGCCCTGGTAATGCTCGGTGGCGAGAAGCGCGAAATAAGTGGCGAACCCCTCGCTCAGCCAGACATCGTCCCAATCCTTTTCGGTTACGGAATCGCCGAACCACTGATGTGCGGTCTCGTGCGCCACGAGGCCGAAAGCCGGGCGGCCGGTGACGGATTTTTCGCCGTAGAAGATGGCGCTGGCAACCTCCATCCCGCCACCCATCCCGGCTGCCTGCACGGCGGCAAGTTTCGCGTAGGGGTATGGGCCGATGGAGTCGCTGAAGAATTCGATGGCTTCCCGCGTGGGCTCCTCGAAGGTGGCGATCCCGGCGTCCCGGTCCTGGTGGAAGACCCACGTTTCCAGCGGCACGCCCGCGGCGCGGCCGAAGTGCCGCGAGGCGAACTGCGCCACGCCGATCTGGTCGAGCCATACAGGAATGGGCGCCGCCTCGCTCCAGTGCGTGGTGCGGTGGCCGTCGCCGAGATCGATCTGCTCCACCAGCCGGCCATTGGAGACCACCTGATATCTTGCCGGCGCCGTGACGATGAATTCGCTGGAAGCCTTGTCGTACGGGTGGTCGATCGCCGGGAGCCACTGGTGCGCGAGATCGGGCCAGTTGTTGCTGAAAATCGTGCGCTCGCCGTGGATGTTCTTCAGCATGTGGAGACCACCGGCGGCGATGCCGTGGTACTTGATCTCGAAGCGGCGAAGCTCGCCGGCTTTGGGAGCGGCGCTGAGATTGATGCGTAGGCGATCCGCCCGGTGCGTATAGGTAAGCGGACCCGGGCCTGTCACTGTTGTGACGGTCATGCCTTTGCCATTGGCGGGCGAGGCCAGATCGAGAGCGAACGAGGCGATGCCATCCTGAACGAAGCGGATCGAGACGGTGGCGTCGCCGGAGATTTCATCCGTGTCATCGGCCAGCGCGATACGGAAAACGTAGTGCTGCACGTCGATTCCGGGCTGTCGCGGATAGTTGTCCGCGGCGGCTAGTGCGGTGAAGCACAATAGAAAGGCACCAATTTTCGATTTCATCCGGCTTTCTGGAAACTTACTATACTTCACGGCACGGGGATGTGCCCAAAATGGAAGTGTGCCGGACCCGCCGCTGACGCAATTGCTCAAGACCGAGCTGGCGAGTTGCTTCGCGCTGGCCAGCCTGGCGGCAACCGAGTACAAAACCGGCGAGCAGGAAATCGCCGGCCTGACCGTGGCGCATGTCGAGAGAGGGATTGAGAAGATCCGGGAGTTTCTGGCGGACCCGCATCACGCGCGCCAGGTGACCCAGCAGGACCGCGCCGAGCTGAAAGCGGGTTTGGAGCGCCTGCTGTAACGGA
>JAJYLS010000302.1 GCA_021787555.1 Acidobacteriota bacterium
TCATGGGCATTTACATGGGAACATTATGCCGCTCGAAAATTAGAGCTATGTACTAAAAGAATCAATGGATTGCCCGCGAATTGCGGCTTATTTCTTAGGGGAACTTCGGTCTAGCCGAGCAGCTTCATCAGGTTCTGGTAGCTTACGCGCGCCGCGGCGACGGAGTCGCCCCAGGCGGCGGCATTGTCCTGCTCGACGCAGTAGTGCTTCATGCCGGCGAGATCGGCAGCCGCGAAGATGGGCTTATAATCCACCTCACCCTCGCCGATGGGCATGAGCAGGACCGCGCGGTGGCGCTGCGACTCGGGCATCTCTCCGGGCAGATACTTGATATCGCGCGCGTCCTTAACGTGCCAGAGTTCGAAGCGGCCGGGGTTCTTGTGGAACATCTCGAGGACGTTCTGGCCGGCAACCGTCGCCCAGCCGATATCGAGCTGCATGGCGACTAACTCGGGATCGGTTTCGGCGAGGAGGATGTCGTAGGGGCGCTTCAGGCTGCCTTCGAAGTGCTGGAATTCCTCGGTGTGGTTGTGGACCAGCATCTTCATGCCGAATTTCTTGACGATCTTGCCGTGCTCGTTGAGCTGGGCGGCCTGCCGCTTGACGGATTCCTCGGTGGCCGCGGGGCGAGCGGCGGCGGGACGCGGCTGCCGCTTCGCCGCTTTTCGCGCGCTGGGGGCCGCGGCGCGGGGGTGCGCGGGCGGGCGGATCTCGGTGTAGCGGATGCCCATGACCTGGAAGCCTTCGAGCTGCTTTTCGAGATCGGGGCCTTCGGTGGCCGACACGTGCGTGCTGGGAGCGCTCAGACCGTAGCGGTCCAGCATGGCACGGAACCGCTTGGGCTCCATCCCGCCATAAGTGGTGGCGGGCTCGACCTCTTTATATCCGATCTCGGCGACCTTGGCGACGGTGCCTTCGTAGTCCTTGGCCATCAGGTCGCGGACCGTATAGAGTTCGAGGCCGGGCTGCTTTTTCCAATCGGCCGCCAGCAAGTTGGCGGCGGGAAGGGCGGAGAGCGCCAGCTTGGTCCAATCGCGTCTGGTAAGTGTCATGATTTCCTCTCTGAATGATCCATGGTAACGCGCGCGGCTCAAGGGTTGTCGGGCGCCTCCGGTGGAATCGGCGCCTCTGAGAACGCTTCGGGGAAGAGGTCCAAGCGCTGTCGGTGGCGGGCTGGCCGGGCGGCTTGGGTGCGAGAGCAGTGGTAGCCGGAAGCTCGTCAGCGTCGAGCAGGGGCCCAGAGACAACGGCCTCCAGCAGACTAGCCGAATCCGAAGAAGGGCAAATCCGTGAGCTAATTAGCGGATTCGCGAATTCGCGCTTAACAGATTGATGTGGAGACCATGATCCATCAGGCTCTACTTTCGCATGAGCCAGACCTCGGCAACCTGCGCCCCCCGCCCGTTTCCACCCAAGCCTTGCTGGCGCGTCCACGCCAGGTCCAGTTGACCGCCGGCGGTGGCTTCGGCCGGGATGTCGAACTCAATCGGCTTCGGCGGCCAGGGGCGCATCATCAGTGAATGGATCTCGAACTTGTTATTTGCCACGAGCCGGATCGGAATGCGACGGGAATCGCCCGAATAGACCACGCGGATGCGATACTGCGCCGAAGGGTCGAGTTCCCCGTAGTGCATCTGAAGAGGCGCGTCGAACAGCGACTCGGCCCAACTCTTCCATGCCGTGGGGACCTGCGCCCCGAACCGGTCCGGATAACTGAAGCCGGTGAGCGCGGAACTGCGGAATTCCGGATCCAGCGTGCTGCCGGGCCCCGGCAAGAGGTGGGGACGGTTGCCGGGACAACCGAGTTGATCGTAGAAGCCGCCGGGGCCGGGGTCGGTGCATTCCAGCGTACGCTTGATGGCCGCCACTTGCTCGTTGGCGCCGGTGAGTTTGCGGATTTCCGCGATCTGGCTCCGCAACCACGCCACATCGGTGACCGGCACCGCAAGCGTTTCCAGGTTGGCGGCGCGCACCACGGCTTCTCCCCGATAGCGGGCTACCGCCAGCTGCATGCGGATGCTCTGAAACAGCGCCTCTCCAAGCTCACGCACGCGCGCGCCCAGACGCGCCCCGGCCAGGTCGGTTGTGGCGCCCGCGAGGATGTGCTCCGCCTGGTCCAGAAGCGCCCCGGGATCCTGACCGTTGGGCGGCGCCGGGCTGGGCGGCGCTCCGATTTCGAGCGGTACGGCGGTCCAGCCGATTTCATAAACGCGCCCGAGCACATCGCGCGCGCGTTCCAGGCAAGCCAGTTCCGCAATGAGGCGGCGGCGCACGGCGGCATCGAAGTATGCCCGATAGAGCGCCTGTTGGAAACGCCAATTCTCCAGGATGGCGGGCGGCACGCGCGCTTCCAGGTCCCGAAACTGCGCCAGCGTGACTTCCACGCCGCTGTTCGCCGCCAGCGGGCCGCGCCAGTTCTCTTCCAGGCGCAGCAGACCCTGCGCGAACTGGTCGGCATACGCCTGCCCCAAAAAGTAGTGCCCGAATTCGCGGAGCGCCTCGGCCGGATTCATTTGCGGGTCCCATCCCAGAGCGCTCCACACGAATTTGTTCACGTCGTCATTGCAGCCCTCGGAATAGGTAAGAAAGCCGATGGTGTATTTGGAATACAGCCGCAGGATGTTGGCTTCACCCATCGGCCGCGGATTGATGCATTCGCGGCCTTCGGTGATCGCATACGCCACGTCCCACTCCGGAACCGGGAATTGGCATTCCACGCTGTGCGTGATATCGGGATACAAGCGGATGGGGTAGCGCTTGGGCAAGCGTTCCCGAACCTGGGCGATACTCAAACGGGACTGCGGTCCGAAGACGATGCCGTCGAGCCATGTGGCCGTGTGCGGATCGCCGGCAATCTGAAAGAACTCGTCCATCCACTCCGCGCGGAAGCCCTGCGGGGAAAGCCACATCTGCGCCTTGGGATGGAAGCGCCGCAGGCTGGCCTTCTGCTTTTCGAGAAACGCCAGCATGGGCTTGGGCGCCGTGTGGCCGGGGTCGCCGCCGGGCACAAATAGGGCGTCGATCCGGGGAAGGACCTGGTAGATATGCGCCCACTCTTTGAGCGCCGATTCCACCGTGGCCGGGTCGGCATAGTCCGGGTCCATCGCCGGATACCAGATCCAAACGTCCAGACCGTAGGAATCGGCGATGCGGGACATCTCGATCATCATCCGTTCCGGCGGCAGCGGGAAGTGCGGGCTGTCCGGCTCGTCATCCGAGCGCGGCGGAATCAGTTCGATCGCATTCGTGCCGAACATCGCCATGTCCAGGATGTACTGGTCCCACATGGGAACGTCCCACGCGTCGTACGCGTTGGTTTTGGGCCGATAACCGAGTTGATGGCCCCGCAGCGCGTACTTGGGCGCGCCGGCGTAATGCAGCCGGTTGACTTCGGCGGTAGCGCCGCGGCTGGTGAGGACCGCGGTGCGCAGCAGCTTTCCGGCACCGAACAGCAGACCCCGCTCGTCCTTGCCGATGATTGCGATCCACCTTCCGCTCGCATCCTCGCCGGTTTCGAGAGCGAATCCTTCCGCCGGCAGGCCCTCCGCGGCGGCAATGGCACGGCCGATTCTCGCCCGATGGCGGCTCATCGATGAGGCTACGCCCGCATAGATCGCGACCGCCGGTGCGGGTTCCGCCTTCGCTTGCACGGGCCACCGCAGACCGGTCCGCTTCCCGGCCTCCTCCACCAGCACGGCGATTGCTTTCTTCTCGCGGGGTGTCGCGGCATCCGCCGAAATCACCGCGCAGTTCTTCAAATCGACTACGCCCGAGCTGGCGGCGCCGGCGGTCCACGTGCCAATGGCCGCCGCGGCTGTCTCCTTTAGAAAAAGTCTTCTGTTCATGACTCTTGATTTGGAATCAGTTTTTCTTGATCAGCCATACTTCCGCCAGCCGCGATTTCCGCCGCCAGTTCAAGCCGCCTTCGCCGGTGGGCGGATCCCAGGTCAGAATCAGCTTGCGGTCCTTGAGGGCAGCCGGAGGAACCGGAAATTCTTTGATGTCGCCCATCTTCCTGCCGTCCGCGGTCGGCATGACGCGCTCCCCGTCGATTCGCAGGAGCGCCTGCCCGGCGCCGGAAGAGCGAACCACATACGTAGCATTGGGGTCGAGCCCCTCATAAGCCATCGCCGTGGGCCACATGGTCACCTGCCAGGAAAGGCGCGCGCGGCTCTTCCCTTGGTCCCACCACCAGTAGGTCGGTCCGGACTGCCGTTCGAGGACGGGCCCGTTGTCGGAATCGCTGCGCACCACGTGCGGCTCCTTAGCGATGTTGCCGAGGTCGTCGTAATAGCTCCCGGGGCCGGGATGCTCCCACCGGGCCAATTCCAACAGCCGCTGCTCCTTTTCGCGTTCCGAAGGAAGCTGGGCGATCGCCTGAAACTGGTCTTCCAGCCACCAGCGGTTGTTCAGCGGATAGTCGACGAAATCGAGAACCGCGCCGCGCTCCTCGCCGATCGCGTAATACCGAGGCACGCTGGTCTGTAGCCCGATGGAATGGTAGAGGCGGTCGCAGAGATCGAAGATCCGCGGCCGCAGCTTGGAGCGCTCGCGATCCGCCACCGTGCGCTCCAGGACCGCGCGCGCTTCGCTCATGGCCGTGGCCGCGCTCACTTCGGGTGCCCGCGCCAGGATCGCATTGGCCTCGGTTTCCAATCCGGTCTCGCGAATCAGCCGCCGCCGCACGTACGCGTCGTAGTTCGCCCGCAGGAGGCACATCTGCCAGCGCCAGTTCGACTCCAGTTGCGGAGCTTCCTTTTCCAGGCGCTGCCATTGCATCAGGGTGCCTTCCACCGCGCCGTTATCCACCAGGGGCCCGTGCCAGTTCTTCTCCAACGCCAGGATGGCCGTGGCGGCATCGTCCGCCACCGCCGGAGCGAAGTAGACGCGCGCGTAATCCGTCAGGATCTGGCGCACGCTCTGCCGCGGGTCCCAGCTCAGGGCGCTCCAGACGGTCTTGTTGACGTCGTCGTGGACGCCGTCCGAATACGAGATGAAGCCGTTCGTGTAAGGTGCAACCCGCGCGAAAGTGGCGGCGTATTCCGCCGGGCGCGGATTCACGGCTTCGCGGCCGAGCGTCAGCGCGTAGGCCTGGTCCCATTGCCGAACTTCGTACTGGCAGAGCTTGTTGTGCGTGAGGTCCGGATAGTCCCGCAACCCGTACCGGCGGGGCAGACGGTCCCGCATCTCGGCCATCGGCGGGCTCGAAGGCCCCGCCACCAGCCCGCCCAGCCATGCCGGCTGATGCTGCCGGATGTAATCGAAGACGAAGTTCACTTCATCCGGCTTGTACTGTTGCAGCGACATCCAGATCTTCGCCTTGGGGTGGGTCGCCGCCAGCAGTTTCGCCACGTCCTGCAAAAACGGCATCACCAACTGTGGAGGGTTGCTGCCCGGATCGCCGCCGGGGAAGGAGAACGCACTGAGCACGGGCGTATCGTGGAAGAACTGGTCGCAACCGCGGAGCAGCCTGCTTCGTTTCGCCTGGTCCTTCAAGTCGAAATCGGCGGGGACCCAGACCCAATAATCCAGCCCGTAGCGCTTGCAGATTTGGCCGATCTCCCGGTTCATCTGCCGCCGCGGAAACTTCATCACCGGCGTCTGGCGGTCGTCCTGGAAGGGAATCCCTTCGATGCTGTTAACGCCGAAAAACGTCAGCTCGCGAATATACTGCTCGAACTGGGCCGGGCTCCAGGCGTCATACGAGTTCGCCTGCGGCCGGTAGCCAAGCTGATGGCCGCGGATAGCGTAGGCCGGTGCGGTGGCAATGTCGAGGCCCGCGCCGATGGCCAGCCGGCTCCGCGACCAGTCGAGGCGGCGCAGCAGGTTGCCGACACCGAATAGCGTCCCACGCGCATCGGAGCCGATGACCCACACGACCGGCTGCGCCCCGCGCGTATCCACCCACAGCCGGTATCCTTCCGGGCGCCGCTCGGGCAGGTTGGTCCCCTTGCGCGCCGGCACCACCCTCCCCCAGGAGGGCACGGACGGAGCCGAGGTGATGGCAATCACCGGCCTGCCCGCAACCCATTCCGCCGACTTGGGCAGCCGGATGCCCGTCCGCTTTTCGACCTCCTCCACCAGCACGGTCGCCGCGGTTCGTTCGGCATCGGGAAGCGCTCCCGGCCTTGCGGCCACGACGGCGTGGGCCAAATCGATCTCCGCCGCCGCGGCGCTTGCGCCGCCGGTTGCAAGCGCGAGCGCCGCACCGGCGGCAAGTTGCAAACATCTGAGCATCGCCATCCCCCCGGGCCAACAAGATCCAGTGTACGCCCGGCGTGGCTCTAGTCGAGCACTTCACCGCCTTAGATCCATGCCAGGGTATCGTTGCGGTGTTGTCAAGAATTCAGAAGAATGGATATTCGGTCGTCAAGGTCGAGCGCAAAAACTCAAGTGCTACCGTAACGTATCGCAAGATTGAGAAGGCTGGCGATTCGGACGCAACAGACTAGCCACCCTACAGTTTCACCTTGCAATGTCCGATGCCATAATAAACGTTCGGCCCGGATATGGCGATTACCTGGAAGAACCAGCTTTATTTCGGTGACAACCTGCCGATCCTGCGAGAGCACATCGCAGACGAATCGGTAGACCTCGTGTACCTCGACCCGCCCTTCAACTCGAACGCCAACTACAACGTGCTGTTTAAGGAGAAGAGCGGCGAACACTCCCATGCACAGATTACGGCGTTCGAGGATACCTGGGAATGGGGCGAGGAAGCCGAGGCCACATATTTCGAGACGATCCAAGTCGGCGGGCGGCTCTCTGATTTCCTCCAGGCGTTTCGGGTTCTCCTGGGGCCGTCCGACATGATGGCGTACCTCGTCATGATGGCTCCCAGGCTCCAGCAACTTCACCGGGTCCTCAAGCCGACCGGCAGCATCTACCTACACTGCGACCCGACCGCAAGCCACTACCTCAAG
>JAJYLS010000303.1 GCA_021787555.1 Acidobacteriota bacterium
ACCTCAGTTTGCGTTGACTGGAGCGACCTGGAAATCGGAGATGGGCGGTTCTTCTTTTGCGAGACACACAAGCTGCCCAGCAACATCGCCGGGAACATCTTCCCGTACTGTCCACGCGCAATCGGTAGCAGTACGGACCAGGAAAAAGGCTGGCCCGGGACTGGGGTTTGGTTCTCGGGTTGAGACGATACGCCGATCACAATTCAAGTGGAACAACGTTTCCAATTGAAGCGCGGCCGTAAACACAACAACACGAGAGCAGCATCTGGCGGGTTCCGGGGCATAACTCCCGATAAGCCAGACATTACCCTCTGGTTGGTACAATCGACCGCTGGAGGCGATGCCGGGGTGGAAACCGGCCGGCATGGCGAGCGTGATGCGGATCGGAATTGGAGTATTCATTGCGGGGCTGGTGCTGGCGGCGGCGGCGTTCGCGCAGCCATCGAGCGTGGCCGAACTGCGGCGCGGGTTCGAGAATCCGCCGGACGATGCGCGGATCATGATGCGCTGGTGGTGGTTCGGGCCAGCGGTCACCAAGCCGGAACTGGAACGCGAGATGCGGCTCATGAAAGCGGGCGGCATCGGCGGATTCGAGGTGCAGCCGGTGTATCCGCTTCAACTCGACGGGAACCTGCCGTACCTTTCGCCGGCGTTTCTGGATGACTTGACGTTCGTGGGCGAAAAGGCGCGGGAACTGGGGATGCGCCTGGACCTGACGCTGTGCAGCGGGTGGCCGTACGGCGGGCCGCACACGCCGATCGAACTGGCGTCGGCGAAGCTGCGGGTGGACCGGTCGGGCGACCCGAAAATCGGGCCGGGCGAAAAGCTGATTACGCAGCAGACGGTCAACGGCGTGACGTTGTCGTTCATCTCGAGCCGCACAGGGCAGAAGGTGAAGCGCGCGGCGGTGGGGGCGGAAGGGTATGTGCTGGATCACTACAGCCGCGCGGCCATCGAGAACCATTTGAAATATGTCGGCGAGCCGCTGCTGAAGGCACTCGCCAAGACGCCGCCGTATGCGGTGTTCAGCGACAGCCTGGAAGTGTATGGGGCGGACTGGACGCCCAATTTCCTGGAGGAATTCCGGCGGCGGCGGGGGTACGACCTGACGCCGTACCTGGCGGCGCTGGCGATGGATATAGGGCCGAAGACGGCGGACATTCGCCACGATTGGGGCGAGACGCTGACGGAGCTGGCCGACGAGAACTATTTGACGCCCATTCGCGAATGGGCGGCGCAGCATGGGACGCGGTTCCGCTCGCAGACGTACGGGATTCCGCCGGTGACGCTTTCGAGCAACGCGCTGGTGGATCTGCCGGAAGGCGAGGGCTGGCGGTGGCGGCAGTTTTCGGCGACGCGGTGGGCGTCGTCGGCGAGCCATTTGTATGGGCGGCCGGTGACGTCGTCAGAAACCTGGACATGGCTGCATTCGCCGGTGTTCCGCGCGACGCCGCTGGATATGAAAGCGGAAGCGGATTTGCATTTTTTGGAAGGCGTCAATCAAATGGTGGGGCACGGGTGGCCGTATTCTTCGCCCGAGGCCGGCGAGCCGGGCTGGCATTTCTACGCCGCGGCGGTGTTCAACCAGCACAACCCGTGGTGGATCGCCATGCCGGACATCACGCGGTATTTGCAGCGGGTGAGCTGGCTGCTGCGGCAGGGCAAGCCGGCGAACGACGTTTCGGTTTACCTGCCGACGGACGACGCCTGGGCAGGCTTCACGCTGGGGCACGATTCGGTGAACCAGGCGATGGACCGGCTGCTGGGGCCGGACCTGATTCCGCAGATTCTGGACGCGGGGTACAACTTCGATTTCATCGACGATGCGGCGATTGGGAAGGTGGGGGTGCCGTACCGGATTGTGGTGCTGCCGCATTTCAAGCGCATGCCGGCGGGGACAAAGGCGAAGCTGGATGCATTCCAGCGCGCGGGCGGGCACGTGGTGGAGGACGGGGCGGACCTGGGCGCGCGGCTGAAGGCGGTTCTGCCGCCGGATTTGGCGGCCGCGCCGGAGATCGGGTTCGTGCACCGCAAACTGCCGTTCGCGGAGGTTTACTTCGTGGCGAACACGAGTAACCATGCGGTGAAGACGCGGGCGGCGTTTCGGGTGAGCGGGATGAAGGGGCAGGCTTGGAACCCGGTTACCGGCGAGGTTGTGCCGGGGGACGGATCGGAGCTGGACCTGGCACCGTACGAGTCGCGGGTGTTCGTGTTTTCGCGCGCGGCTTCGCCGTATGGACAGGCTAAAGGCCTGTCCCACCTTCTAGCTGATTTGGGCAGCGAATGGAGGTGGCCGGACGAGTACTTTTCCGGCACGCAGACTTACGAGAAGACGGTTGCCGTGCCCGCGACGGGTCGCGAGTTTTATCTCAGTTTCGGCGAAGGCACGCCGGTGACCACCGACGAGCGGCGCGCGGGCAACAGCTTTCGCGCCATGCTGGAATCGCCGGTGCGCGAGGCGGCGGTGGTTTACGTGAACGGCAAGCGCGCGGGGGCGGTGTGGTGCGCGCCGTACGAGGTGAATATCACGCCGTTCGTGAAGGCGGGCGAGAACCAGATTCGGATCGTGGTGGCGAACCTGGCGATCAACGAACTGGCCAAACTTCCCCGCCTCGATTACACGGCGCTGATCGCGAAATACGGGCGGCGGTTCGACGACCAGGATTTCGATAAGATCCGGCCGGAGCCCGCGGGGATACGCGGCGACGTGAAGCTTATTTCGCGGTAATCAGGGCGACGCGCAGCGGCTTGGCTCCGGGCGCGGCCTTGAAAACTTTGCAGACCAGTTGAAGGGATTCCGCGGGGGCGATCACGCGCGTGAACACGCCGTTGGAATCGGCGCCGGTGAGGACCAGAACGCTGCGCGAGGGGGCGAAGATTTCGCGGACGCGGATTTCGTTCTGGACGAACACGGCCAGTTCTTCATCCTCTTTGAGGGCTTTCTGCATGGCCGCGATCTGGCCGAAAATGACCGCGCGTACGTTTTCCGGAGCGGCGGGCGCGGGCGGCGGGGCTTCCTTGGCGGTGGTTGCCGAGAGCAGCGCCTGCTGCGCGATCTGTTTGGTGAGTTCCCCGAGGGCCATAGTTCGATCGTAACGCTACAGGCGGGTGCGCAGTGTATTCCAGCGGGCGAGGAGCCTGGCGAGTTCGGCGTGGCGACTGGTGACGGCGGCGGTGAGCTGCGTAGTCGGCGTGCTATCGGCTTGCTGGAGGACCTGCATGAGCGATCGCAGGGAGCCCTGGGCGCCGGCGAGGGTCATGGGACCGGGAGCTGCGCCGCGGCGGAAGCCGGAGCCGGACACGCCTTCGATGGCGGCGAGTTCTTTGTCAACGGCTTCGGAGGGGTGATTGGCGCGGGCGGCGCGCACTTCGGCGAGGGCTTTGGAGGCGGCTAGCGCGTCATTGTAGAGGCGCCTGGAGAGCGTGAACTGCTGCTGGAGACCGGCGAGCGGCGTTTTCACGCGCGGATCCATCCTGACCACGAGCGGTTGGGACGAGGTGCGGCCGTTGACCGTGAGCTTGACCGTGTAGCGGCCGGGCATGGCCCAGATGGAGGACTCGGCGGGCGCGGTGTTGTGCGGCACGGCTGCGATGGGATAGCGATCTTCGCCCCCGCGGCCTCCGGTTTGGGGCAGCGGGGTGTAGTGCAGGTCCCACTCGAAGCGGTGCATGCCGGCGTCGGCGGAGAGCGGATGCGGCGGGCGCAGCCAGTAGGCCGGAATCGCCAGCATGGGGTCGCGCGGGGAGACCGGGTCGGCGCTCGAACAGCGGCGCACCAGGGCGCCGGCGGCGTCGCGGATTTCGAGCGTCACGGGGCCCTGCGCGGCGGAAGCGAGGTAGTAATCGATGACCGCGCCATCCGGCGGATTGGGCATGGCCGGCTCGTCCGGCGGGAGCGGCGTATCGGTGTTCATGTCCCAGCGGACGCGGACGGCGGTTTCGGGCTTGAAGAGATGCGCGGCGGACTGGGCTACGTCAGTGTTGAGCTGGCGCAGGGGGGTGATGTCGTCGAGAATCCAGAAACCGCGACCGTGGGTGGCGGCGACGAGGTCGTCGTCTTTGATAGTGACGTCGCGGATGGAGCCGGCCGGCATGTTCAGGCGGAGGGATTGCCAACGGTCGCCATCGTCAAAGGAGACGTACACTTCGCGCTCGGTGCCGGCGAACAGCAGGCCTTTGCGCTTGGGATCTTCGCGGACGGCATTCACCGGCGCGTCATCGGGCAGACCGTTGACGATCTCCTGCCAGGTTTTGCCGCCGTCGTGGGTGCGGAAGATGTGCGGGCGCAGGTCGTCGAGACGGAGGGTGTTGATGGCGGCATAGGCGGTGAGCGGGTCGAAGTGGCCGGCGTCGATGATCCCAACCTTCATCCAGGGGCCGAGTTGCGGCGGGGTGACGTTCTTCCAGTGCAGGCCGCCATCGGCGGTGGTGTGGATGAGGCCGTCGTCGGTGCCGGCCCAGATGCGGTTGATGTCGAGGGGCGAGGGGGCGACGGTGTAGATGACGCCGCGGTCGGTGGGTTTGGCGGCTTCCTCGTTTCGATACTTGCCGACGCAAGCGGGGATTTTCCAGGTTTTGCGGGTGAGGTCGGGGCTGATCTGCTTCCAGGACTGGCCGCCGTTGGCGGTCTTGAAGAGGGTGTTGGCAGCGAAGAAGAGCACGTGCGGATCGACCGGTGAAAAGACGATAGGCTCGGTGCGGAGGACGCGGTAATTGGGGCCGCGGAGGGGCTCGGGCGCGACATTCTGCACCTGGCCGGTGCGGCGGTTATAGCGGGTGAGCTTACCGCCGTAGACGATGTCAGGATCGAGCGGGTCGGGGACGGCGTAGCCGTACTCTTCGGCGCCCACGGGGTGCCATTCGCGGAAGGTGATCTGGCCGTCGTCGCCGCGGCTGGCCACGCACGCCGATCCGCTTTCCTGCTGGCCGCCGCAGACGCGGTAGGGGAATGCGTTGTCGGCATTGGCGTGGTACATCTGCGCGGTGGGCTGGTTATACCAGGAACTCCAGGTTTTGCCGCCGTTGACCGTGACGATGGCGCCCTGGTCGCTCACCAGGAGGATGATTTCGGGGTGGTTGGGGTTGATCCACATGCGCTGGTAATCGTCGCCGCCGGGCGCGCCGCGGAGGGCGGTCCAGGTCTCGCCGGCATCGGTGGATTTCCAGGTGACAATGCTGGCCATGTACACGATGTCGGGATTTTTGGGATCGACGGCCGGGACGGGAAGATCGCCGCCGGGGCCGCCGATCTGGGTGGCGGGACGCGGATCGGTGGTGGCGCGGTGCCAACGCTCGCCGGCATCATCCGAGCGGTAGATGTTGACGCCGTGGCCGGTGCCCACGGCGGCGTAGACGCGCTGGGGATTGCTGCGGGAGATGGCGACGTTGGCCTGCACGAAGCCCTCGGGACCGGAGGGGATGCCGTTGGTGAGGGGGCGCCAGGTGGTGCCGCCGTCGGTGGACTTAAAAAGGCCGCCGCCGGGGCCACTGAAGGCGCCGTTTTCCCAGGGCGCCTGGCGCGCTTCCCAGAGCGAGGCGTAGACGATGTTGGGATTCGAGGGGTCGATTTCGACATCCGAGCCGCCGGTATTCTCGTCTTTGCCGAGCACCTTCTGGAAGGTCTGGCCGCCGTCGGTGGAGCGGTAGATGCCGCGCTCGGGATTGGGGCCGTAGGGATGGCCGAGGACGGCCGCGAAGAGGCGGTTGGGGTCGCGCGGATCGATGGCGATTTGGGGGATCTGCTGGCCGTTGCGAAGGCCGAGGTGGGTCCAGGTTTTGCCGGCGTCGGTCGATTTGTAGATGCCATCGCCGACGGAAAGGTCGGGGCGCTGGAGGCCCTCGCCGCTGGCAACGTAGACGATGTTGGGATCGGAGGGCGCGACGGCCACGGCGCCGATGGAATTGGTGGGCTCGCGGTCGAAGATGGGATGCCAGGTGCGGCCGTAGTCATCCGACTTCCAGACGCCGCCGTCGCAGACGCCGATGTAGAAGACGTTGGGCTGGCCGGGAACGCCGGCCGCCGATTTGGTGCGCCCGCCGCGCAGCGGGCCGATGGGCCGCCAGCGCATCGCGGAAAACAGCGCGGGATCGTAAGAGGCGGACCAGCCGAGGGCGGCCGTGAGTAACACAAATAGGACTTTTCGCACGAATACTCCAGGAAATTGGAGTATAACCCGGGGGCGAGAGCTGATTCACCGCCGAGACGCCGAGGCGCGGAGGGAGGCGAGGCAAACCGGGTGCTAACTACCTCGTTTCGCAAATACGGCTACGTACCGGTAGACCGCTCCCGGACGGTCTGATCGAAGTCGCGACCCTAGGGAGCGGTCTTCCCCAAAAAGCGAAACGAATCTGGCGGCCGTCGTACTTGCCATTACTGCATGAGCTTCTGGTACCGCAGCCAGTCGCCGAAGCGGTCGATCCAGCCGTCGGTCGGGAGGCCGTGCTTCGGCATCCCGAATCCGTGGGCGCCCGCGGCGTAGGTGTGCAGCTCGGCAGGCTTTCCGGCCGCCTTCCACGCCAGGAAAAGCGAGGGAATGAACGCCGAGATCGGGTCGTTATAAGCGTGCAGCAAAAACAGCGGCGGCGCATCGTCGGGAATTTTGATTTCCGCGGGGTTTTCGCAGCAGCCGTAGATCGAGGCGGCGAAGTTCGGGCGATTGGCGGGCGTGTGATCGAGCGCCGCCTGCACCGAGACGTAGCCGCCCGCGGAGAACCCGATGATCCCGATCTTGTTCGGATCCACATGCCATTCCGCGGCGTGCTCGCGCACCACCTCGATGGCGCGCACGCCATCGGCGGCGGATTTCGAGCGAATGTCCATCGGCGGAAGCGTACCCGGCCGGCGCGCGGCCGGTC
>JAJYLS010000304.1:0-3903 GCA_021787555.1 Acidobacteriota bacterium
TTGGCGCGCCGTGCGGAACCACGGGTACTGGCGCGGCTTACCCGAGCGCTTCGGGTTTCTGCCGCCCACGTTCAAACAGACCGGTCCGGGCGCGATTTGGTTACACGCGGTTTCGGTGGGCGAGGTGCTAGCATGCGCCGGGCTGGTGCGCCGGTTGCGCGCGGCATACCCGAAGACCGCCATTTTCGTCTCGACCGCCACGCTGGCCGGCCGGGCGGCCGCCGAGGAAAAGCTGGGCGGAGTGGCCGCCGGCATTTTTTTTGCGCCGGTGGATTACGTTTTCGCGGTGCGCCGGGTGCTGCGGACGCTGCGGCCCTCAGTGGTGGCGATCGCGGAAACGGAGATCTGGCCCAACCTGCTGCGGGAGGCGTGGAGGACGGGCGCGGGCCTCGCGATCGTCAACGGCCGCATCTCCGACGGCGCCCTTCCGGGCTACCGGCGGCGCCGCTGGTTTTTCGCCGCCGCGCTGGCGCACGCCGATGCGATCCTGGCGCAGACCGAGGCCATGCGCGAGCGCTTTCTGGAGGCCGGCGCGCCGCCGGAGCGCGTCGCGGCGGCGGGCAATTTCAAATACGATTTCGAGCCGCGTCCCGCGGATGCGAACTCGCCGGTGGCGGCGCTGGTGGAGGCGGCGCGGCCGGCCAAAGTGTGGATTGCGGCCAGCACCATGCCGGGCGCGGACGCGGCGGACGTGGACGAAGACGATATCGTATTGGACGCCTGGCGGGCGCTTGCGGCGCGGCGCGGCGATGTGCTGCTGATCTGGGCGCCACGCAAGCCGGAGCGCTTCGACGTGGTGGCGCGCAAGCTGGAAGCGGCGGGCGTCGAATACGTGCGGCGGTCGGCGCTCGGCGGGAGCGGTAAGGCGGCGGCGCGGGTTCTTCTGCTCGATACCATCGGCGAGCTGAGCGGGCTTTTCGCGCTGGCCGACGTCGTGTTCATGGGCGGATCGCTGGCGCGCCGCGGCGGGCACAACCTTCTGGAGCCGGCGCTGTTCGCCAGACCCGTGATTGCCGGGCCGCACATGGAAAACTTTCAGGCCATCGCGGAGGATTTCCGCAATGCGGGCGCCTTGGTCGAGATCTCTGAAGGTTCGCAGCTTGCGGGCGCGGTGGCGCGGCTGCTGGACGATCCCGGGGCGGCGCGCGAAATCGGCCGGCGGGCGCTCGAATGCGCGCAGGCGCGCCGCGGCGCCACGGACCGGGCGCTGGAGGAGATCCGCAGGCTACGGCGCATCCCGCGCTACCGCCCGCCGCAGCCCTGGTACGCGGTGGCCTGGGCGCTCTCGCGGGCCTGGAAATGGGGCGCGGCGCGGCGCCTGGAGCGCGGCATGGCGCAGCAACGCCGGCTGGACGTGCCGGTGGTAAGCATCGGCAATCTGACCATGGGCGGCACGGGGAAGACGCCGTCCGTGCTGCGCATCGCCGAACTGCTCCGCGGCCGCGGCTATCGGCCCGGAATTCTGACGCGCGGGTACGGCCGCAGCTCACCGGAAAAAGAGCTGGTGGTGGCTCCCGGCGCCAAGATGAGCGCTACCCATTCGGGCGACGAGCCGCAGATTTTTCTCCGCTCGGGCGTGGCGCCGGTAGGGATCGGGGCTAACCGTTTCTCGGTCGGCACGCTGCTGCGGAACGAGTTCCCGGTAAACGTGCTGCTGCTCGACGACGGCTTTCAACACGTGAAGCTGGCGCGGAGCGTGGATATCGTGTTGATCGACGCGCTCAATCCCTTCGGCGGCGGCGAACTGTTTCCGCTGGGCCGGCTGCGGGAGCCGCTGGCGAGCCTGGCGCGCGCGGGCGCGGTGGTGATCACGCGCAGCGGATTCGCCGACGTGGCGGAGCCGATCGAGCGGGCTGTGCGCCGGTGGAACCCCCGGGCGCCGGTCTTTCGCGGGTGCCTTGCGGCGCGGGCGTGGGTGGAAAACCGGACCGGGATCGAGCATCCGGCGGATGCGCCGCCGTTTGCCCGGGCCGCGGCGTTTTGCGGGCTGGGCAACCCGCAATCGTTCTGGCGGATACTGGAAAATCTGGGCATCGAGCCGGTGGACCGCGTGGAGTTTCGCGACCACCACCACTACCGTCCGGAGGAGTTGCGGAGGCTGGCGGACCAGTTCGGCGGCGCCGGCGCGAGCGCGGTACTCACCACCGAAAAAGACGCCGTGAACCTGTGCGAGATCTGCGACGAACTTCTTTTGCCGCTGCCGCTCTACTGGCTGAAAGTGGCTATGCAGATCGAAAACGAGAGCGCGCTGCTCGATTGGATCGAGCAGCGGCTTCGTGAGCCGGGCGAAGGCTAAAAGATCAGCCGGGCGCCCAATTGCAGGATGCGCGGCGAATTCGCCTGGGTCGTGATCGTGCCGAAGGCCGCGTTGGTCGGCGTGATGTTGGGCGCGCCGAAGGTCACGTGGTTGGTGATGTTGAAGGCGTCGCCGCGAAGCTGAATGTAGCGCCGCTCGGCAAAAGCGAAATTCTTGCTCAGCGAGAAATCCAGGTTTTCGCTGGTTGCGCGGAGGAGGTTGCCGAACTGCGTGGGGAAGGTCCGGATGTTGAACACGGGCTGCTGGTTCGACGCGGTGGCGAAGCGCGAGGTATCGAATGCGAGGCCATTGGGCTGGTTGGGGTTGAAGTCGAGCGGGCCGCCCAGATAGGCGACGTTGCCCCATGTGCCCAGCACCGGACCGCTGCGGAAGGTCATGATGCCGCTGACCAGCCAGCCGCCGAGCAGTGTGTTGGCGGCGCGCGAGCGGAGGTTGAGCCGCTGGCCGCGGCCGATGGGCAGATTGTAAGTGGCGGCCATGATTTCGCTCAGCGGGCGGGAGTCGCTGGACACGACTTTTTCCGGCGTGGTATCGAACGGGTTCAGGTACGTGAGCCGCTCAATTTCCTTGCTCCAACTGAAATTGTTCATCAGCGTGAGGCCGTTGGTGAAGCGCTTTTGCAGGCGCACGTTGAGGCTCTGGGAATAGGTGCTGGCAGCGCCGGCCGACTGCTCGGTGATTCCGTTCACGCCGTATTGCGGGAACCGAACGAGCAGGTCCGGGAGCGGCGCGCGCGGCTGGTTCAGAGCGCCGCCGTTGGGGAGCAGCCCTTTAAACGGGTTGGTCACGGTGCCGGTCATCAGCGAGTTTAGGGCGCTATCGCGAAGAAGGGCGGTGGTGAGATACTGCGGCGGAATGTAATCCAGGTTGGTGTTAATGGGCAGGTGCAGCGCGTGGTTGCCGATGTAGACGACTTCCAGCACCATGCTGGCGGGCAACTGGCGCTGGACGCCGAGGTTCCAGCGGACGTCATACGGGTTGCGCACTTGCGGGTTGAAGAAAGTGATCGCCTGCCCGAGGTAGGTGTTGATGCCGCCGCTCGAGCCGGCGGGCGGGAAAATGCCGGCGGAAAACGGGTTCGAGAGGCCCGGGCCGGGAGTGTGATAGGTGCTGTCGGTGACGAGTTGGGTGGTCTGGCTGAAACCTTCCTCGTTCAGGGCGACCGTGGTGCTGCTGTTTTGCTCGCCGTTGCCGGAAATGATGATGGGGGCGGCGAACGTGGCGATGCCGCCGCGAATAACGGTTCTTCCTCCCAACTTCGACGGCACCCAGGCGAAGCCGAAGCGCGGGCTGAACATGTAGGATTCGGTCTGGTACAGCCCGGGGTTGCTGGGGCTGGCGAAGGTGAGGCCGCCCAGCGGTTGGAACTGTCCCGCCGGAACCTGCGATATGGGGTTGAGATTGTAAGCCGCCGCCGATGCCGCCGTGACGTCGTTCACCGCGGTGGGGTCGAAGCCGTTCACGCCGCGGTTGAAGCGCTCGTAGGTGGGCGTTTCGTGCTCGAAGCGGAGGCCCAGGTTAATCGTCAGATTGGACTTGGCGCGCCAGTCGTCCTGCACGAAAAAGCCGTAGTATCGCGACACGGC
>JAJYLS010000304.1:3913-6844 GCA_021787555.1 Acidobacteriota bacterium
GGTCTGTGCGTTGATATCCATGGAGCCGCTGGACGGCAGACCCAGCAGGAACGCGGCGAAATCCTGGCCCATCGGTGAGGACGCGGAGTTATTCAGTGGTCCGTTGGTCCAGCTTGACGTGGTCGTGGATGCCTGGGCGGCGCCGTTGAAGGTAAAAATGCCAGCCGAATTGCCGGGTTGGAAGGCGTTCCAGCGGTAGTCGCGGACATCCGCGCCGGCCTTAATGGTGTGGTTCCCGTGGACTTTGACGATGTCGCCGAAGAGCTGGAAGATATCGTAGGTGTTGAGCGCATCGGTGCCCGGTCCGAGGTCCTGGAAGCTGCCTTCCGCGCCGCCGACGACGCTCTTGCTGGTGAAGATCATGTGCGGCATCATCGGGTGTGCGGTATTCGCGGCGATGTAGGAGGGGAAGCCAAGGTCGGAGGGGTTCAGGCCATCGCTGTTGTACGCGGTGATCTCGATGAAGCGCGTCCAGTTGCCGCGAATGTCGGCGAACAGCGTGGGAGAGATGGTGTAGACATCGTCGAGCGAGGCGCCCTGGTTCTTGCGAAACAACTGGTTGCCCTCGGCGATGTTGTGGAAGTAATTATTCTTGTCCTGCGACCGGAAGCTGTGGCGGAAATCCGCGGTGAGCTTGTTCTTATTGGTCAGGTTGATATCCATCCGCCCGAGTTCGTTGTCGTAGCCGTCGCTATCAATGGCGTTGACGAGGTAGTTGCGCGACCCGTTGATCAGCCCCGCGGTATTGGGGTCGGGGAAGTAGGGCATGTACTTGAGCGCGATGGGATTGATGCGGCTCGCGGGAATGATGTTGTTGGGGAAGGGCGTGCGCTGGACGTGGGTTCCCGAAGGCACGGCGGTGGCGGGATCGTAAACGGCGTAATTGGAGCCGGCGTTCAGCAGCGCGGAGAGGGCGCCCTGGCGCTCGGCGGTCGTGGGAACGGGGGCGAAATTCGTTGGGCTGCCGGTTTCGCGCGGGGAGTTGGCGGGGTCGGAATCCTTCAGCCACTCCCAGGCGCAGAACCAGAACACGCGATTCCTGCCGTTGTAAAGTTTCGGCATCCAGAGTGGACCGCCGACATACGCGCCGTACTGGTTATATCGAAAAACGGGACGGCCAACGCCGCGGGCGTTATAAAAGAACTGGTTGGCGTCGAGGTCGGAGACCTGGTTGAACTCGTATAATCCGCCGTGCAGCTCGTTGGTTCCCGACTTAGTAATCAGGTTAGCCGTGCCGCCGCCGGTATGGCCGAAGCTGGAATCGGCCTGGAAGACATCCACGGCAACCTGCTGGACGGCGCCCTGCGGCGGGCTATAGGCGAGTTGGTTGCGGAAGCCGAGGTTGGGCGCGCCATTGTAGAGCAGCTCATTGGTGCCCGACTTGGCGCCGCCGAGGCTGAAAGAGGCGGGCGTGTTATTGTCGAACGGGCGCACCTGCGTGCCGGGTTCGACGGTATCGATGGCCCCGAGAGCCAATTGCGCAAGCATCAGCGGCGTGCCGCCGTTGCTGGGCAGGTTCTCCACCTCCTCCCCAGTGATTACCTGGCCGATGGAGGCGTTGGCGGCTTCGATGAGCGGCGAATCGGCGGTTACGGTGACCGCTTCGGTAACCGCACCGACTTCCAATTTGATATCGATCACGGGGTGCTCGCCCATACCGAGGCTGACGCCCGTGCGCACGAATTTTTTGAATCCGGGCGCTTCTGCCGTGATGTCGTAAATGCCTGGCGCGAGAAAGGGAATGGTGTAAGCGCCGGAGGATTCCGACTCAGTTTCGGTTCGGGTTCCGGTGCGCGTCTCGGTAACAGAGACTATCGCCTTGGCAATGGCAGCGCCTTGCTCATCGGTAACCGTGCCGCTGAAAGCGCCGCGAAATTCCTGTGCGTACAAAGTGGAGGAAAGCAACAACACTGTCGCTAACACACGCATACTACAAAAGACCTCCTGGACTCCGTTTGGACAAAGATACTCGATTGCGCGGGCGGCGTCAATAGGGTAAGTGAAAAACTTATGAATTCGCCATGGAGACTCAGAGGCACGCAGGAACCGCAGAAAGAATTTCCGTGTCTCTGTGGCTCCGTGGTTAAACTACTGCCTTATCGGTGAGGTCGAGGGCGCGGTCGATGATACAAAACGCTTCCCGCAGTTGAGTTTCATTAATAATCAACGGCGGGCAGGTGAAGAAGGTGTCCCAGCGGATGAAGGTATAGAGTCCCTCGGCGCGGAAGAAGCGGCCGAGTGCCTGCATCTCTTCCGAGATGCCGTTGAAGGGCGCCATGGGGGTGCGCAGCTTGCGGTCGCGAATCAGCTCGACGATGCCGAACAGGCCGATGGAGCGGGTGGCGCCGACCGAGGGATGGCGGGACGAGAATGCCGTTGGAGCCGGTGACCGGCTCAATAATGATGGCGGCGATGGCGTGGGGGCCTTCCAGTTGGATGATTTCCTCGGGGGTGGCGAGGGCGCTGGCGGCGGATTCCCAACCGCGCTCGATACCGTGGTAGGGATCGAGGAAATGGACCAGGCCGGCCATGCCCGGCTCGGCTGGCCAGCGGCGGGGATCGCCGGTGAGCGCGATGCTGCCGGCGGTGGCGCCGTGTGGTAGGAGCGGTAGCGGGCCAGGATCTTGTGGCGACCGGTGAACTGGCGGGCGATCTTGATGGCGTTTTCGTTGGATTCGGCGCCGCCGTTGGTGAAAAAGAAGGTGTCGATATCGCCCGGCGTGATGGCGGCGAGCTTTTCGCCGAGCCGCGCGCGGGGCTCGGTGGTCATGAAGGGGGAGGGGTATTTGGATTTTCCGCGGCGAACTTGTACTTTTCCTGACTTGTGTTAGGATGTACTGGTTCACAGGAACCGCCATGCCACGGGTTTCCTTATTGGCCGTTTGCGCCGCGGCCACGGCGCTGCTCATTTCGGGCCAGTCTGCGCCCAAG
>JAJYLS010000305.1 GCA_021787555.1 Acidobacteriota bacterium
CCAAGCGGATCGCGGCCCGGGAAAAAACGCCGGGCAAAACTCGCGCTCACCAGCACGACGGGCGTGGCTTCGGCCGAATCGGAATCGCGGAAGGCGCGGCCGCGCAGGATGCGCGCGCCCGTGGCGGCGAAGTAATTCGGGCTGACCTGGTTGTAGTTAATGGCGAACTTCGGCTGTCCGGGCATCTCGACATCGACATGGGCGCCGCCTCCCGAGCCGCTCAGCATGGCGCGGCGCGCCCAGGCGACCTGCCGCACGCCAGGGACGCGGGCGAGGCTTTCGGCCAGCGCGCCGGCGTGCGCCGGCACGGCTTCGACCCTTCCACGAAACATGAAATTGCCCTGGATCAGGAGCATGCTGCGGTCGGGATCCATGGCGGGCCGTATGGCGGAGATTTTTTCCAGGCTGCGCCAGAAGAGGCCGGCGGAGCAGGCGACGGCGGTCACCACGGCCATCTGCACGACGACCAGCGCGGCCAGCCAGCGCGTCGGGTGCGTGGCGCGGGCGCCCTGGAGCGACGGCATCACGCGGTGGCGCCAGGCGTCGGTAAGCGGGATGAGAGCGCCGATGAGCGCGACGGCGAGCAGCACGGCGGAACTGAATGCAAAGGTGCGCGCGTCGAGCCGGATGCCGTAGTCGATGTAGCGGCGGCCGTAGTAAAAGAGCGCGGGAGCGGCGGCCACCAGCCAGCCGGCGATGAGCAGCCCGAGCAGGCTCGCGGCGCCGCCGAGGAGCAGCGTTTCGGTGAGATGCTGGCGCGCCAGAGCGGCGCGGCCGGCGCCCAACGCCAGGCGGATGCCGGTTTCGTGCCGGCGGGCTTCGTTATCCACGAGGCGGAGGTTGGCCAGATTGGCGGCGGCAATGACGATCAGGAGGACGATCATGCCGAGGACGACGGCCGAGGTTTGGAGCTTTCCAACGAGACTTTCGGCAAACGGCTCGAGGGCGGATTTGCGGCCATGGGCAGGCGCGAGGCTATCCTTATCGAGTTGGCGGAGGATCGCATCCGCTTCGGCGCGCGCCGCGGTGAACGTGACGCCGGGGCGAAGGCGGGCGGTCAGCTCGTAGCTGCTGTAGCGGGCGCTGGGGCGCGTGTAGGAGAGAAAGGTTTGCGGCGGCACGAAGAGATCCACCACAATGCCGCGAATGGTGCCGGTGAACCGCGGTGCGGCTACGCCCACGACGCGCAGCATGACTTGTCCGAACGGTCCAAGCGGCAGAATTCGGCCGATGATATCGGTGTCGCTGCCGAGGCGGTCTTTCCAATAGCGATAGCCGATCACGACGGTGCCGGGCTGGCCGTGACCGGCATGAAACACATCGCCGCGCGCCGCGCGAACGCCGAGAACATCGAAGTAATTGTCGGAGACATTGCCGGTGATCGGGAAATCATCGCCATCGGGCAGCCTCACGGGCGGACTCTCGCGGTCCTCGGCGATCACGCCCGAGAACGAACGCGCCTTGGTGACGAGCGCCTGGTATTCGGGCCAGCTCATATCGTCCATGCGCTGCTCGGGGGTCAACGCGCGGAGGTAGGCCAGGCGGGTGGGGTCCGAGACAGGCAGGTCGCGAAGCTCGAAAGCATCCAGAACGCTGAACGCAGCGGTGCTCAGACCGATGGCGATCGCCAGCGAAGCAATCGCCAGAACGGTGACTCCGGGCCTGCGGGCGAGCGCCCGCCACGCCATTCGGAGATCCCGCAGGAGCGGGGCCATGACTCGTAGCTTACTACCACATCAGCCGCAGCGAAAGCTGGAGGATTCGCGCCGGGCTGGCGACGTTGCCGGCGCCCAGGCCGCCCACGGGCGTCAGCACGCCGGTAGTCGGGCCGGAAATGATCCCGATCTTCTGGGCGATGGGCGCGGCGTTGTAGGCCACGGTGTTGACGCCGGTGTTGTACTGCATATTCAGCGCGTTGAACGCGTCCAGCGCCAGCGTGGCCTTGAAGCGCTCCGTGATCCCGATGGTCCGGCTGATGCGCGCGTCCAGATCATACTGCGAGGGCGTGCGCAGGCTTCCGATGCCGTAGAACGGTACGCGGTTCCACCCGCCGGAGCCGTTCAGCGAATTGGTGTAGGCCATGTTGATGCTGGAGAACTCCTGGCCCGCCGCCATCACCACCGGCGTGAACGGCTCGCCGGTGGCGAGAGTGCCGATGCCCGAAATCGTCCAGCCGTTCGCCACGCGGCGCAGGATGGGCGAACCGCTGTGGAGGGTGGGCTGATAGATGGCGGCGATGGATGCCCGCTGGCGCTGGTCGAACGGCGTGGGGCCGCGGTCGGCGTCCACCGTGCCATTGATCATGTTCAACGGAAGGAACCCGGCGATCGGAGGCCCGCCGACGTTATCGATGGCGTGCGACCAGGTGTAGGAGACCTGGAGGCTAATGCCCTGTGTCATGCGGCGGCGAATCTCCGCGGAGACGGCATCGTACCAAGACTTGCCGGAGTTCAGCACGTTGTAGACGTGGGCCGAGCCGGGATCGTTCTTGGTCGTCCAGATGAGCGTGGAATAGGTGTTGACCTGCTGGCCCACGGCATTGTTAACGGCGTAGGTCTTGGTGACGCTGGGAGCTTGCAGGTTGGCGTCGTTCAGGGTCCAGAGGTTGAAGCCGCGGGTCCGGATGGCGCTGAGGCTGAGGGTGGTGTTGCCGCCAAAGGTGTGTTCGCCGGCAATAGTGTATTGCGTCGTGTGGGGATCGCGCAGCTTGTTGGTCGAATACATGATGTTGGCGGTCCCGCTGGGAACGCCGCCGGCCAAGGGGATCACGTTGGGGAACCTGGGCGCGCCGGCCTGGGTCGGGTTCACCGTCATGTCGGTGAGCCCGACGGCGTTGCCCATGTAGAGGGCATCCAGCAATTGGCCGGGCATGGGCTCGTAGAACCAGGCATAGCCGAAGCGCAGGACGGTGTTCTCAGTCGCCTGCAAGGCGATGCTGATGCGCGGGGCGAAATCGATGTTAGGCGTGGTGATGCTGCCGGTCTGGTAATAGGTCGGATTGACCTGCGACGGCTGGGGGCGGCTGGGTTTCTCGAAGCGGACGCCGTAGATGATGGTCAACCGCTGCCACGGGCGCCACGTGTCCATGGCGTAGAGGTTGTAGAGCTTGCTGTCCAGGGCGCGCTGGCCGTTGCCGAAGTCCTGGGTGAAGAGCGAATAGTTCTTGGTGGTGGTGGTGCTGTTGAAATCCTGGGCGAAGGTGGTGAGCGAAGGATAAACGTAGAGGCCCGCAGAGTTCATCTGGTCGATGGCGTCGCGCGTGACCCAGTAATCCACGCCGAAGCGGAACACGTGACTGTTGGAGGCGGCGGTTATGTTGTCGGTCAGCTCGTAACGGCGCTCGCGGATGGAGTCGGCGTTGGGATGCGGATTGCCCACCGTCACGCCAGCGATGGTGACCCCGACATTGCCGGTGGAGAGGTTGGGTTGGAAGGCCGGGTCGAAGATGTGGTTCTCGAAAATCCCGAAGCGCAATTCGTTGGAGGTATTGGCGGTGGGGGCGCTGGTCCAGGCGGCCCTGCCGAGGCGGAAATCGTCCGTGGAATTGCGCAGCCCGAGCATACCGCCATTGGGCAGGATCGGGGTATAGGACCCCAAGGGCGAGAGCGCGATGCCGGGGGGATTGGCGGCAACCATCGCCTGGCCGAAGTTGTAGAGCGAAAATGGCTCGTTCACAAGCGGCTCCTGCCCGTTCATCACGTTGCCTTCCACCGAGAACTGGTTGCGGTCGCTGCGGCGATAGTCGATCTTGCCGAGTCCGGTAACGAAGCGGTCGGTGAGGGTGACCGGAACGTTCATCTGCGGCAGCAGGTACTGGATGGCTTTGGCGCACTGCGCGGCGGTGGCCTTGCAATTCCCGGCGAAACCCAACACCGGATCCGCGACTGCCGGGTTGGTAATGCGGTTGAGACTGTCGGAGCGGGCGTCGCGCACTTCGGCATTGGCGAAGAAGAAGACTTTGTGAGACAGAATGGGGCCGCCCAGGGAGGCGCCGAACTGGTTCTGGCGGTCCAGGGGGGTGCGGCCCAGAGAGTAACGCCCGTTCGCCTCGAGGCTGCTATCCGTGAAATACTCATACGCCGAGCCGTGGAAATTCGTCGAGCCGCCGCGGATCGAGGAGTTCACCACGCCGCCCATGGCGTCGCCGAATTCGGGGGGATAATCCGCGGAGAGGACCTGGAGTTCGTAAGCGGAATCGAGCGAGAGGTGTTTGCCCATGCCGGGGCGCTCGTAGGTGTAGGTGTTGGTGGCGGCGATGCCGTCCTGGAGGAACATGTTCGAGAACGGCTGCCCGGTCAAGACGAGTTGGCCGCTATGATCGTCAATGCCGACCATGCGCGCGGTGGCGAGCAGCGGATCGACCGTCCGGGGGTTGACCGGAAGGTTCTCGACCTGTGGCTGGGTGATGAGGGTCGAGACGCCGGTGCGGACCTTGTGGATCTCGGGCTCGGGGATCTCCGGTTCGGCTTCGCCGGTGGATTCGGCGTGGCGGAGGGTGACCACGAAGTTGATAGTCTCGCCGGTGGAGACTTCGAACTCGGCGCTTTGCCAGGAATCGAAATCCTTCACCGAGGCTTTCAACTGGTAGCCGCGCGCGGGGGTCAGGGAGGGTGCGGTGAAGACGCCGTCATCGGTGGTGGTCATGACGCGCTCGAGGCCCAGCGATTTGTTGGTCAGGGTGACGGCGGTATCGGGTATGCCGTCCCCCGAGAGCTCTTCAATCTTTCCGGTGACCGCGCCAGCGCCGGCGCCCGCTTGCGCCCATGCGCCGGCGGCGCAGAGCAAGATGAGAACAGTGCTTCGCATGCTTCCTCAAGAAGTGACGTAAGTGATTCCTAATTATAGCTATACGACTGGGACAGACGGCATGGGAATGGAGGGCCACAGCGGGCGGAAATGGCACTCCGCGATAGGATGCGCTAAGATGCGGCCATGGTGTGGCGCGAATGGCCGATCGTGGCGGCGCTGCTGGCCGTGGCGGCGGCGATGATGGCGAATCCGAAGGGACTGCTGCGGGCCACGGAGAAGTTCATGGACGTGCTCCGCTACGAGCTCCAGCGGACGTGGCAGGCGTGGCTCGGGTTCGGCTGGTGTCACCCGACTCCGCCGGCGGAGCCGCGCGGATTCCCGCCCCGCGCGGAACGCGGCTTGCGGATCGCGGGCGCGTGCCTCGCGGCGGCGGCGATTCTGGCGTTTCTCGGCAGCGCATAAGGCTTGACATTAGGGCCGCCTTCACGGAAACTGACGGTCATGCAAGGCAACCCGAAAGTCGTCGCTGCGTTGAACGAAGCTTTGAAGGAAGAGTTGACGGCCATCAACCAGTACTTCCTCCATGCGGAGATGTGCGAGAACTGGCACTACGACAAACTGGGCGGCTACATCAAGAAGCAGTCCATCGACGAGATGAAGCACGCCGAGGCGCTCGTCGAGCGCATCCTGTTTCTGGACGCCACACCCAACATGACCGAGCCGATGAAGCTCACCATCGGGCAGAACGTGAAGGAGCAGATCGAGAGCGACCTGAATCTGGAGATCGGCGCGGTGGCGCTGTACAACCGGGCGGTCGAGACGGCGCGCAGCGAAGGCGATAACGCCTCGCGCGAGCTGTTCGAGCGGCTGCTGAAGGACGAAGAGGCGCACGTCGACTGGCTGGAGGCGCAGTTGCACCAGATCCAGGAGATCGGCTACGAGCGGTACTTGAGCCAGCAGATCCGGAAGGAGTGACGCGGGGCGCGGCGTCCGGAGGGTCGCGGATTTTCGCCGCTCGCAGAATGCGTTGGGTCGCGCACCCGCGGGTCAAAACGGGCTGCAAGGCCTGAATCAGTTAGGGTACAATCGCGAGACACGCTTCATGCCGCTCGCCACCGGAACCCGGCTGGGCCCGTATGAAATCCTCGCTCCGCTGGGCGCGGGCGGGATGGGGGAAGTGTATCGCGCGCGGGATACGCGGCTGGGGCGCGACGTGGCGCTGAAGATCCTGCCGCCGGACGTGGCCGGCGACGCTGGGCGGCGGCAGCGCTTCGAGTTCGAAGCCCGCGCCGTGGCGACGCTGAACCATCCCAACATCGTGGCCATCTACGACGTGGGCGAAGGCTACATCGTCTGCGAGCTGGTGGACGGCGAATCGCTGCGCGGCGCGAAATTCCCGCTGCGCAAGACGCTGGATGTGGCGGTGCAGATCGCCGCCGGGCTGGCCGCTGCGCACGAGGCCGGCATCACGCATCGCGATCTGAAGCCGGATAACATTCTGCTCACGCGCGACGGACGGGTGAAGGTCCTGGATTTCGGGCTGGCGAAGATGGGCGGCGGGCGGTCGAGCGGCGCGGCGGCGACCGAAACCCTCACGGTGCAGACCGAGCCGGGCATGGTGCTGGGCACCATCGGCTACATGTCGCCCGAACAGGTGCGCGGGCAGGCGGCGGATCATCGGTCGGACATTTTCAATTTCGGGTTGATCCTGCACGAGTTGCTGGCGGGCAAGCGGGCGTTCCATGGCGATACGCACGTCGAGACGTTGACGGCGATTCTCAAGGAAGATGCGCCGGAGCTGCCGGAGGCGGTGCCGGCGGGGGTGCGGCAGATCGTGGCGCATTGCCTGGAGAAGGAGCCGGCGAATCGGTTTCAATCGGCGAAGGACCTGGGGTTTGCGCTGGGGGCGGTGGGGCGAAGCGCGAGTCAGAGCGGATCGGCACAACCGCTCCGTTACGGTCGCGGGTCGGCTCGCAGGGTGGTTCCGGGAGCGCTCGCGGCAGCGGCGGCGGCGCTGGCGGCGATCGTGGCG
>JAJYLS010000306.1 GCA_021787555.1 Acidobacteriota bacterium
GGCTCCAGCGCTTCCATGGTCACCACCCACGGCGAAAGCGACGTTGCGAAGCTTTTCGCCAGGAACGGCCCCAGCGGCTGGTACTCCCACGCCTGAATATCGCGCGCCGACCAATCGTTCAGCAGGCAGATGCCGAAAAGATGTTCCCACGCGCGCGGCGCCGGAATCGGCTCGCCCATCGCGTTGCCCGTTGCGATGAACGCGCCCACTTCCAGTTCGTAATCCAGCCGCCGGCTCGGCCCGAACGCCGGCGGCCCGGCCGGCGATTCGGCGATCTGCCCCAACGGCCGCCGCACCGCCGCGCCGCTCACCACGATCGAAGACGCCCGCCCGTGATACCCCACCGGCACCCATTTGTAATTGGGCAGCAGCGGATGGTCCGGCCGGAACATCCGCCCGACGTTGGTGGCGTGGTGAATCGACGCGTAGAAATCGGTGTAATCGCCGATCTCGCACGGCAGAAGAAGCTGCGCCTCGGCGACTGGCGTGAGCACTCCCTCGGAGCCAGCGGGTCCCACACCTTCCGCCAGAAAATCGCTGATGCGCCGGCGCAATTCCACGCGCTCGGCCTTAGGCAGCGTCATCACGCTCTTCATCGAGGCCAGGCCGAAAGCCGCGCAGGCATCCAGTACCTGGTCTCCGATCCCAACGCCCAGCCGCGCGCGTTCTTCCCCGCGCCGCCGGAAGGTGCAGAACGGCAGGTTCTGAATCGGGAAATCGCTCTCCGGCGCGTTAGCGGATGCAACCCAGCTCCGCCGCGCGGGATCGTGTGTGCGATCGGTCATAGCCATCCCATTTCTTTCAACTCCTCCACCGGCTCCTCGAACGAGCACGACCCGAAGCTGTGCGCGAACGCCCGCGCCTCCGTCTCGTTCAAGATCGCCAGCAGTCCCGCGCAATCGATCGACCCGGCCACCAGCGCCGCGAGCGATGCCGTCACGCTAACCAGTTTATAGCCGCCGCCAGGTGATTAAATGTTTGCATGTTCGCTAAAAATTTGGGCGTATGGATACCAACGCTGGTGCTCCTGTGCGCACCGGCCGGCGCGGTCGAAAAAGCCGCTTACGATAGCAACGGCCGCATCACCGCGCTCCTCGGGCAGGCCGACGACATGGACTTCGCTTCCAGCGTCATCGCCGTGCTCCCCAACGGCCGCAGCTACCCGCTCCAGGTGCGCCGCCAGGGCGTGGGCGCCGTGCGCGACGACCGCGGCCTCACCTGGACCGTCGCCTTCACCCTGCCCGACGGTGGCAAAGGCAAACTCGCGCTCAAGTCCGACGAAGATACCACCGGCCTGCACTATTCCGCCGCGATCGCCGCCGAAACGCCGCTCGAAGTGAAATCCATCGACCTGGTCTTCGATCTCCCGCGCGCGATTTTCCTCAACGGCAAAGCCACGCCGCAGGATGCCCCGGCGGTTTCGCTGCTGCCGGTCCGCCCGCTCAGCCCCGTGCTCTATCGCGGCCAGACCGCCGGCCTGCGGTTCACCGATTCGACCGGCAACGTCGCGCTCGAGATCGGCTTCGATAAACCCGCGCAGGCGGCCCTGGTCGATCGCTGGGATAGCGCCGGCCGCTCGTTTCAGGTGCGCGCGGCCATCGCCGCCGGGCCGCTCGCCGCCGGCGCCACCGCCGCGCTCTCCGCCGCCCTGCGCATCGCCGACCATTCGCCCGCGCCCGCTCCGGTCCACCTGGCGCTCGACACCTCCAAACCGCGCTTCCACTTCGATGGCTTCGGCGGCGATTATTGCTTCGGCACCTCGTCGCCCATCGCCGCCTACACGCTCGACCACCTGAAAATCGGCTGGGCACGCGTCGAGCTCAAGGCGCGCCAGTGGGACCGCGAGCGCGGCAATCCCGGCCCCGAAATCCGCTCCGACCTCGAAACCATGCGCCGCCTCACGCAAATGCACGTGCCGTTTGTGATGAGCGTCTGGTGGCTCCCCGAGCGCTTCTACACCGACGCTTACGAGAAACCGCGATCCGAGCACTTCCGCATCATCGACCCGGAAAAGTGGGACGACCTGCTCGATCTCCTGGGCAGCTATCTGCTCTACGCCAAACAGCAGTACGGCGTCGAGCCGGACCTGTTCTCGTTCAACGAGTCCAACATCGGCATCTACGTCGGCCTCACGCCCGAAACGCACGATGCGGCCATCAAACGCATCGGCGCGTATTTCCGCAAGCTGGGGCTCAAGACCAAAATGCTCCTCGGCGACGCCACCGGCCCCCGCGACACCTACAAGTTCGCGCTTGTGGCCGCGTCCGATCCCGACGCCATGCCATTCATCGGCGCGGTCGCGTTCCATTCCTGGGGCGGCGGCACGCCCGAACAATATCGCGCCTGGGGCGACCTAGCCGAATGGCTGAACCTGCCCCTGCTCGTCACCGAGCTTGGCGTGGACGCCTCGGCCTACTACACCCGCGCTTACGACAGCTTCCATTATGGCTTGCGCGAGGCGCAGATGACCCAGCAACTCCTGCTCTACGCGCGGCCGCGGGGGACGCAATTCTGGGAATTCACCGCCGATTACGGCCTGGCGCGCGCCGGCGCGGGCGGCGCGGTCGAGCCCACCCCGCGCTTCTGGCTGGTGAAGCAGTTCACGGACCTCACGCCGCACGGCAGCGACGCCCTCACCACGTCATCGGATGAGACGGCGGTGCTGTTCACCGCCTTCCGCAAGCAGACGAGCTATGCGCTACACATCCTGAACATGGGCGCCGCACGCCAGACCGCCATCAGCGGCATTCCCGATGCCCAATGGCAGCCCATCGAAAGCACCGAGACGGCGCAATACCAGCGCAAACCGCCGCTGCGCTCTCAAGCCGGCACGCTGCAGATCGAACTGCCGGCGCATTCGCTGGTCACCCTGACCGCGGTCGCTCAACCTTGAACCGGGGGAATCGTTACTTTGGAACGGCTATTGCAGCCTGCGAACACATGAGTCCTTATCCCGGCTGGCTGAATGCCCTCGCGTGGTTTTACGTGGGCCTGAGCCCTGCCAAAGGCGTGCTGGCCGCGATTCGGGCCGACACCCTCTCGATTATCATGTTTGAGGTGGGCCTGTTCGCCTGGATGGCGCTAAGCTATTTCGTGCTGTTTACCAGCCCGCACCTACAGGCGAACCAGCATTGGAAGGAAAAGATGGGGTAGGCAAATGAGGTGTAGGCATGGAAGATAAGAAGTTTTCAAAATACGTTTTGATTTTCACGCTGGCCGCGGCTTTGGCGACGACGGCATTGCTCGCCCAATCGAGCCAGCCTAAAGGAATGATGGGCGGCGGCATGGCTGGAGGCTGCCAGCAGATGATGGCCATGCAGAATCAGACGATGGCTGATATGAAGTCCATGGATGCGGCGTTGGACCAGAAAGTCGCCGCCATGAATGCCGCTAAGGGCAAGGCGAAAGTCGATGCCATGGCGGCCGTGATCAACGAGATGGTGGCCCAACGAAAGCAGATGATGTCGCAAATGTCGGGGATGCAAGGCCAAATGATGGGGCCGTGCCCGATGATGAAGGGGATGCCGCGCTAGCAACTAAGCTAACCGCTCCCTGACGGTCGCGGCTCCCCTGAAAATGCAGCCGCTGTCGCCGAGTCGGCCGATCTTATTCTGCCGCTGGTAGATGTGCTGCTTCTTGCGGCGCTAAATCGACTTTGAAGCCGAGCCGAACGAGCCTTTTCACAAGGCGGTTGGCGGTGTGCTGGGGGCGGAGCCGATCGAAGTAGTCAGGGCCGGATTCACGATACGGCTGACCGCTTTGGAGCATGTGGTAGGCTGCCACCAGGATGGAATGGGCCACCGCCACCAAAGCTCGTTTTTCGCCTTTGCGCGGAAGCAATCGGGCATAGAAAGCCGACAGATAGGTTCCCTTGGAATGGGCGGCGGCCCAAGCCGCCTCCACCAAGGCCGCGCGAAGCCAGCGGTTCCCCTTGCGCGTTTTACCGGACTTCTGCTTTCCGGCGCTTTCGTGGTTGCCGGGGCAGATCGCTACCCAACTGGCGGCGTGCGCTGCATCCAGGAACTGCCCGGCACGCGTGCCCAATTCTGCGACCAGGGTTGTGGCCAGGGTCTCATTCACTCCCGGAATCGTGTCCCATAGGGCTACTGCTGCTTTCTGGTGGTCGTCTAAGATGCCCACGATCTGCCGCTCCAGGGCGCGCTCCTGTTGGCTTAACCTGCGTTCCTGCATCAGCAGTCGTTGCACCAGGAAGCGATGATGTGGGGTGAAGTTGCCTTCCAGCGCGCGCGTCAGTTCCGCACGTTTCTGGCGCAGTCGGCCCCGCGCCAGTTCCGCCAACTCGGCTGCGGGCGCCTTGGCTTGGATCAGCCCCCGGATCATGGCTTGCGCCGATACCCCCATCCCATCACAGGCCACGCTGGCCAGCTTGATATTGGTGTCCTCCAGTACCGCTTGCAAACGGCTGACGACCCGGCTGCGGTCTTGCACCACTTTCGTGCGCAGGCGTGTGAGATCGCGTAAGCGGCGTTGCGGAGCACTGGGAACGAAACTGGCGGGCACCAGGCCATGTTGATGTAACTCGGCAATCCAGCGCGCATCCCGCCGGTCGGTCTTGTGTCCGGGAATGGCACGAATATGCCCCGGATGGGTCAGCGTCAGCTGCCGCCCGTAGCTTTCCAGAATATTCCATACCGGCCGCCAGTACGGCCCAGTGGCCTCCATGGCGATGTCACGCACTCCCCACGCCAGAAACCATTCCGCCAACTGCCGAAGATCCTCCGTGTAAGTGCTGGAACTGGCCTCCCCGGCTCGCGTTTGCCCGCCCGCATCCGGTGCCATGCGATAGGCCGCTAGCGCGGCGCGAGACTCCGGTGGCACGCGCGACCGTGGAAACCCCTCCGTAACCCATGGCCTCGCTCTCAGCAGCCGCGACCAAGCGCCGCATCCGCTCGTCCAGGAAGGGCGACAAGGAACGGAACCGGCGCTGGATATCGCTCTGTTGCACCAGCACCAGCATAAAACAAAACCACATTAACTTGTTCTATTTATTTTCTGACATGGCCTAAGTAAGGACTTCAAGCGTATCTCGCCGGATAGCTCGTTCGATACCGAGTTACTGGAAGGACGCGCCCCGCTGGTTGCGGCTAACTTTGAATTTACTCCCGCCGCCGCGTATAAGTTCAAGACGACGGATTCGGTGGGTATTTACCCTGGTCGTTGGTACTCCCGGCGGCGGCGACACGCGTGGCTTGGTTGATGACCTCGACGCGGGCCTTCGGGACCGCGGCACCGGAAGCGTCGGTCCCGCGGCCGAGGATAGTAGCACGAACGTCCTGCCCAAAGGACGGTCCCGCGGCTAAGATCGCCGCGAAGCCGAGGAGCCAAAGATTGCGAGCTCTCACCATAAAACCCCATATTCGGATTTCTTTATCCGATTAATATATATTGAGCCGCCACATTTTTCAATCCCCCAGCCTGGAACTATTTTTCGCCCGCGGCGCCCTCGTCCCCGCCAAACGTGGAACCAGCCAGATTGTTGAAGGAAGCAGCCCGAAGATTTACTCGCCGCGAGAGGTGGTGATCAGTTGACGCGAGACAAGGAACTAGGATCCCATACTGGGTGTGCTCGAGAAGATAATGCGTGCTTCGAGCCCCGAGTCTGAGCGGACGCCGGCTGCCTGAGCGGTCATGTCGCGCGCCGGTTACAGCTTGCGCGCTTGGCGGCCGGGGTAGGACTTATCGTTTACTTTGACCGTGTAAGTGCCCGCTTTGAACACCCTCGGCGTAAAGGCGGTGCCTTTTATCCTGAGCGTATAAACTACCTCGCCGGTCGCCTCATCCACGACCTGCACAACTGGATCGGGAGTTGTACTCGTGACCGGATCGAGGGCCCAGTGCGCGGTGGTCAAACCGTTATCGAGCTGATCGATGGTGATCGGCCATCCGGCAAACGGCTTGGCGCCGGGCTGGGATGGATCGATCCAGCGCGGCCAGATCGCCATGGTAATCTTGCGCGTGGCGCGGTGGAACACGACGATGCCGTAGCCCGTGGCGCGATTGGTGAGCAAGGCCGGTTCCACGCCGGTCACCGTCGGGTTCGACACCGCGTGCACCGTGATCCGGTTTCCAAAGCCGTCGAAATACTCGCCCGTATATCGGGGGCTGCCGGGTTTCCAATTGCGCCCCGGTTCCGGCGGCCAGAAGCGGCGCGGAAAGATGTTCGAAACGGCGGGCACGCAGATGGACCAGCCAGCATCGTCGAACTCGTCGAGCCCGTACTGCACCGTGCTGCCCAGGTGCTGGTCGCCGCTGATATGGATGGCCAGCCCGCGGCGCATGGCGCGCACGGCTGCGTTCCGGCCGGATTGCGGCCAGCCGCCGGAATCGTGATCGGCGGCCAAGACGTCGCCTTTGGGGTACTCTCCCGGCTGCGGGATCGGCAGTTTCGGGAATATGTTGTCGTTCCTTGCTCCTTTGGGTATGGTGACCACGTCGGCAAAAATCGTCTGCGAGATCACGGCTTTCATCCACACCCCGCCGCTCCAGTCCGCGGCCCAGTGGTTCAGGAAATCGATCTGGCGTGGTCCGAGCAGTTGTGCGCCGGGAGCATCGCCATCCCGCGCCGCGTTGTACGCAGGATTCTGTGCCCAGCCGTTGACGATGCGCGCCAGAGGCAGAGTGGGAGTGGGGGATGATTTCCACTTGCGGTCCTCCACGATAGCGAAGCTCACGCCGCCCACCACCAGGGGACAATAGTAAACCGTGATGCCTTGCTGCACCGGGGTGGGATCGTAGGGGTCCGGCATG
>JAJYLS010000307.1 GCA_021787555.1 Acidobacteriota bacterium
GGGATGGCGCTGACGGGACAGGGCGTGTGGCGGCTGGGCGCGGTGGCGCCGGGGGTGGTGCACGCGCACAACGCGTATTGCTACCGCTGCCCGTTCGGGCTGACCTATCCGAACTGCGAGGTGCGGTGCGCGCAAGACATGGAGGAGTTGATCGCGAGCACGGCGCCGGGCGGGCGCATCGCGGGATTCATCGCCGAGCCGATTCAGGGCGCGGGCGGATTCATCACGCCGCCGGCGGAATACTTCCAGATTGTAGAGAAGATCGTGCGGAACCACGGGGGCGTGTTCATCAGCGACGAAGTGCAGACGGCGTGGGGGCGCACGGGCGGGAAATGGTTCGGGATCGAGCACTGGGGCGTGACGCCGGACATCATCACGGGCGCCAAGGGGCTGGCGAACGGCAGCCCGATCGGGCTGACCACGGCGAAGCCGGAGGTGGCGGATGCGGTTCGGGGCCTGACGATTTCGACATTCGGCGGAAACCCGGTGACCGCGACGCAGGCGAAGGCGGTGCTGGATTTCATCGAAGAGCACAAGCTGCCGGCGAACTGCACGGAGACCGGCGCATATCTGCGCGAGGGACTCGAAGGGCTGAAGGAGAAGCACCAGGTCGTCGGCGAAGTGCGCGGGATGGGGCTGATGCAGGCGATCGAACTGGTGGAGGACCGGAAATCGAAAGCGCCCGCGCCGGGGGCGACGGTGCAGCTCATGGAAGCCGCGCGGGAAAACGGGATCCTGATGGGCAAGGGCGGGATGTACGGGAACGTGCTGCGGATCGCGCCGCCGATGAACATCGGGCGGGCGGACGTGGACCGGTTTATCGAGGCGCTGGACAAGAGCCTGGCGTCAATTGCGGTGCTGGCCGCGGGGGGCGGGCGGTGAACGCGACAGCGCTGCCCATTCCGGAGAACCTGGAGCGGTTTCCGGAACTGCACCGGGCGCTGGATGCGCAGGCGGCGATCGCGGAAGCCAACCGGTGCCTATTCTGCTTCGACGCGCCGTGCACGGCGGCGTGTCCGACGCATATCGAGGTGCCGCGGTTCATCAAGAAGATCGCGACGGGGAACCTGCGGGGAGCGGCAAAAACAATTCTAGATGCGAATGTTTTGGGGCTGAGCTGCTCGCGGGTGTGTCCGGTGGACGTGCTGTGCGAGGGCACGTGCGTGATGTCGCGGTACAACAAGAAGCCGGTGGAGATTGGAAGGCTGCAACGGTACGCGATGGATCATTATTACGCCGGCGGGGCGCGCATTTCGGAGGCGCGGGCGCGCGGGAGCGGGCGGGTGGCCTGCATCGGTGGGGGACCGGCGTCGCTGGCCTGCGCGGCGGAACTGCGGCGGAACGGGTACGCGGTGACGGTGTTCGACAACCGGCCACTGCCGGGCGGATTGAACACGTACGGGGTGGCGGAATATAAGCTGCGGCCGTCGGACAGCCTGCGCGAGATTGAGATGATCCGGGGGATGGGCGTGGAATTCCGGCAGGCGGCGGTGGGGGCGGAGATTTCGCTGGAGGAGATGGAGCGGGAGTTCGATTTCATTTTCGCGGGCGTTGGGCTGGGGGCGATCGAGCGGCTGGGGATTCCGGGCGAGGACCTGGGCGGGGTGATCGACGCGCTGCGGTTCATCGCGCGGTACAAGACGTCGGGCGATCTGGCGGTGGGGCGGCGGGTGATCGTGATCGGCGGCGGCAACACGGCCATCGACGCGGCGAATGCGGCGCGGCGGCTGGGCGCGGAAGAAGTGCACGTGTTCTACCGGCGCGGCGAGTTGGAGATGCCGGCGTTCGATTCGGAATACGACCATTCGAAAGTGGAGGGCGTGCGGTTCCACTGGCTGGCGCAACCGGTGGAGATTGTGGGGCGCGACGGGCGCGCGGTGGCGGTGAAATTCGCGATGACGCGGCTGGGGGAGCCGGATGCGACGGGGCGGCGCTGGCCGGAGGCGATTGCGGGCTCGGAGTTCGAGCAGCCGTGCGAGATGGTGATTCCGGCGCTGGGGCAATCGCGGGTGACCGAGATTTTGCGCTCGCGGGGGATCGAGTTGAAGGGCGGGCTGATCGTAGTGGAGCGCGCCAGCGGGCGCACGAGCAATCCGAAGTATTACGCGGGCGGCGATTGCGTGAACGGCGGGCGCGAGGTGGTGGACGCGGTGGCCGACGGGAAGCGCGCGGCGCGGGCGATCATTGCATCAATGAAGCCGGAGGCGATGCGTGGCTGATCTCAGCACGAATTTTGCCGGGATCCGCTGCCCGAATCCGTTCTGGCTGGCTTCGGGACCGCCCACGAATTCGGGCGAGCAGGTGATGCGCGCGTTCGACGCCGGATGGGGCGGCGCGGTGTGGAAGACCATCGGCGAGCCGATCGTGAACACGTCGTCGCGGTACGCGTCGGTGGATTGGAACGGCCACCGGATGATGGGGTTCAGCAATATCGAGCTGATCTCGGACCGGCCGATTGAGACCAACCTGCGAGAAATCGCGGAGGTGAAGAAGCGTTACCCGAAGCACGCGGTGATCGCATCGCTGATGGTGGAATCGAAGCGCGAGGCGTGGCACGAGATCGTGAAGCGCGCGGAAGACGCGGGGTCGGACGGGCTGGAGCTGAATTTCGGCTGCCCGCACGGGATGAGCGAGCGCGGGATGGGATCGGCGGTGGGGCAGGTGCCGGACTACACGTGCATGATCACGGAGTGGGCGAAGGAAGCGGCGCGCACGCCGGTGCTGGTGAAGCTGACGCCGAACGTGACGGATATCCGGGTGGTGGCGCGGGCGGCGAAGCGCGGCGGGGCGGACGGGCTTTCGGCGATCAACACGATCAATTCGATTACGGGCATCGACCTGGACACGTTCACGCCGCGGCCGAACGTGGGCGGGCTTTCGGCGCACGGCGGGTATTGCGGACCGGCGGTGAAGCCGATCGCGCTGCACCTGGTGCAGCAGATCGCGGCGGATGCGGAGGTGGGGATTCCGATTTCGGGGATCGGCGGCGTGGCGACGTGGCGGGAAGCGGCGGAGTTCATGCTGCTGGGGTGCACGTCGGTGCAGGTGTGCACGGCGGCGATGCACTACGGGTACCGGATCGTGGAGGACATGATCGACGGGCTGAGCAACTGGATGGACGAGAAAGAGTTCGCGACGGTGGAGGATTTTCGCGGCCTGACGCTGGCGAAGATCACCGAATGGAAAAACCTGGACTTGAATTACAGGATCTTGGCGCGGATCAACAGGGAGAAATGCATAGGCTGCGATTTGTGCTACATCGCGTGCTGGGACGGGGCGCACCAGTGCATCCACCTGGACGGGCACGCGAAGCCGGCGGAGGTGGAGGCGGCGAGCCGGGCGCGGATCGCGGTGACGCCGATCGCCAAGCTGGATGCGCCGGGCGAGACGAGCGGCGGGACGCCGACGGCGCGGGTGCCGCGCGTGGACGAAGCGGAGTGCGTGGGCTGCAATTTGTGCTGGCTGGTGTGCCCGGTGCCGGGGTGCATCACGATGGAGCGGGTGGATACGGAGCTGCCGCGGGAGAGTTGGGAGGAGCGGACGGCGGCGGGGGGAAGATGATGTATCAGAGCACGGCTGAAGCCGTGCCCTGATACGAACCGACTTGGATCGGGGCACAGCTTTAGCTGTGCCCCAACCGTGGAAGGGAGACGGGCTTTAGCCCCTGGAAACTGGAAACCATATGAATACCTTGATTCGCAACGGCACGGTCGTCACTGCCAGTGCGACGACGAAGGCCGATGTCTCGATCGAAGACGGACGTATTAAGGAAGTCCGCGCGGGGATTCCGGCGGACGGAGCCAAGGTGATCGATGCCGCGGGGCTGTACGTGATGCCGGGCGGGATCGATGTGCATACGCATCTGGATATGCCGTTCGGCGGGACCACGTCGGCGGACGATTTCGAAACCGGCACGCGGGCGGCGGCGTTCGGGGGGACCACGTCGATCGTGGATTTCGCGATCCAGGGGCGCGGGACGCGGATGCGCGAGGCACTGGACACGTGGTGGAAGAAGGCCGAGGGCAAGGCGTCGATCGATTACGGGCTGCACATGATCGTGACCGATCTCGGAGGCGCCGGTCTCGAAGACATGGACGAGATGGTGCGGGAGGGCGTGGCCAGCTTCAAGCTGTTCATGGCGTACCCGAACGTGCTGATGGCGGACGACGGCACCATTTTCGAGGCGCTGGCCCAGACGGCGAAGAACGGCGCGCTGGTGTGCATGCACGCGGAGAACGGCAGCGTGATCGACGTGATCGTGGCGCGGGCGGTGGCCGAAGGGAAGACCGCTCCGATATATCACGCGCTGACGCGGCCGCCGCGGGCGGAGGCCGAGGCGGTGCACCGCGCCATTGCGCTGGCGGAGATCGCGGGGGCGCCGGTGTATATCGTGCACTTGTCGTCGGAAGACGCACTGAAGGAGGTGCGGGAGGCGCGCGACCGGGGCGTGCCGGCGTTCGCGGAGACGTGCCCGCAATACCTGGTGCTCTCGATCGACGAACTGGCGCGGCCGGGGTTCGAGGGCGCGAAGTACGTTTTCACGCCGCCCCTGCGGCCCAAGGAACATCAGCCAAAATTGTGGGAGGGGCTGAAGGACGACCATTTGCAGGTTGTGTCGACCGACCATTGCCCGTTCTGCTTCAAGGACCAGAAGATCCTTGGCAAGGACGATTTCACCAAGATACCTAACGGCGGGCCGTGCATCGAGAACCGGTTGCAGCTCCTTTATCATTACGGCGTGAACGCGGGGAAGATTTCGCTGAACCGGTTCGTGGAGCTGACCTCGACCGCGCCGGCACGCATTTTCGGGATGTATCCGCGGAAGGGCGAGATCGCGGCGGGGAGCGACGCCGATGTGGTGCTGTGGGACCCGGAGGCGCGCTACACCATCAGCGCGGCGACGCACCACATGCGGGTCGATTACTCGATGTTCGAGGGCTTCGAGATAAAGGGGAATGCGCGCACGGTGCTGTCGCGCGGCGAAGCGATTGTGGATAATGGCAAGTGGCTTGGGAAGGCGGGGCGCGGCGAATACTTGAAACGTGCGACGCATGGAGGGGCATGGAAGTAAGGTAACCGGAATGGGGAGGTGAAGGATGATGGCAAGCGAATCGGCGAGTTCATCTCGCAAAGTCGGGACCGTCTCGTACTACATCAATGGCGTCTGGGAGAAGGCGGCCGGACGAACGGCGCAGCCGGTGACCAATCCGGCGACCGGCGCGGCGATCGCGGAAGTGCCGTTCGCGAACGAGGCGGACGTGGACCGCGCGGTGCGCGCGGCGCACGAAGCATTTCTCAAATGGCGCGCGGTGCCGGTGGTGGACCGCGTGCAGGTGCTGTACCGGTTCAAGAGCATTCTGGAAAAGCGCGCGGGCGAACTGGCGGCGACGCTGACGCGCGAGAACGGGAAGACGGCCGAGGACGCCAAGGCCGAGGTGCGGCGCGGCATCCAGATGGTGGAAATGGCGTGCGGCATGCCGAGCCTGACGATGGGCGACTCGCTGAACGACGTGGCGGCGGGGATCGACTGCAAAACGATCCGGCAGCCGATCGGGGTATGCGCGGGGATCACGCCGTTCAATTTTCCGGCGATGGTGCCGATGTGGATGTGGCCGTTCGCCATCGCGGCGGGGAATACGTTCGTGCTGAAGCCGTCGGAGAAGGTGCCGCTGACGCCGACGATGGCGGCGGAGATGCTGCACGAAGCGGGCATTCCGGCAGGCGTTTTTAATTTGCTGCATGGCGGCAAGGAATCCGTGGACGCGCTGCTGCACCATCCGCTGGTGAAGGCGGTGAGCTTCGTGGGATCGACACCGGTGGCGAAATATATTTACGCCACGGCGGCGTCCGAGGGCAAACGGGTGCAGGCGCTGGGCGGGGCGAAGAACCACCTGGTGGTGATGCCGGACGCGGATATGGCGAAGACGGTGGAAGCGATCATCGGGTCGGCATTCGGCGCGGCGGGCGAGCGGTGCCTGGCGGGCAGCGTGCTGGTGCCGGTGGGCGAGGCGGCGGGGTTGCTGCTCCCACTGCTGGTAAAGCGGACGAAATCGCTGGCGGTGGGCGACGGCGCGCAGGCGGGCGTGGAGATGGGACCGCTGGTGACGGCGGACCATTGCAAACGGGTGGCCGGGTATGTGGAAAAGGGCCTGGCGGAGGGCGCGACGCCGCTGGTGGACGGGCGGCAGACGAAGGCGGGGGGCGACGGATTTTTCCTCGGGCCGACGATTTTCGACGGCGTCACGCCGGAGATGACCATCGCGCGGGAGGAGATTTTCGGGCCGGTGCTTTCGGTGATCCGGGTGAAGTCGCTGGATGAGGCGATCGAACTGGTGAACCGGTCGCCGTTCGGCAACGCGACCTCGATTTTCACGTCGAACGGCAAGGCGGCGCGGGAGTATTCGTCGCGCATTCAGGTGGGGATGGTGGGGATCAACGTGGGGGTGGCGGCGCCGATGGCATTTTTCCCCTTCGCCGGCTGGAAAAACGGCTTCTTCGGGGATATGCACGCGCACGGCAAGGACGCGGTTCATCTCGCGGACGCCCTGCTCGAAGTCGCCCTTCTCGAGCTGGACGAGCGCGGCCAGGAGCAGGTTGCCCACCGCATGGCCCCCGAGGCCGGCCTCGGCGGCCGCGAACGGCCCGTCCACGGGCATCCCCGCGGCGTCGGCTGCCGAGGGCTTGTCGGGCTCGGCCGTCGATGCGGTGGCGGGGCCGGTGCCCGGG
>JAJYLS010000308.1 GCA_021787555.1 Acidobacteriota bacterium
CGTTCGCTGCCCGGCGCGCACAACCGGTTGATCGCCAGCAACGCTGCCACGCGCGACCACGGCACATCGGCGGGATCCTCATCCACCGCCTGCTCGAAGCAACGATCCAGTTCCAGGCGCTTCCACAATTGCAGTCCCAGATAGCACGCGCCGAACTGTTGAGCTCGCCCAGATAGCAGAGCGTTTTCTGTCGGGGACCATCGGTAGTGCGTACCGTCTCCACCAGCGACCAGTAGGTGTGCCCCTTGCCGTCTTTGCTGCGATGGTTCGGCCGCAAAAACATTCTGAGCAGATCGTGTCATGAAGCCGAGCTGCTTTCAAGGGGGTCGGTCTACACCACATCGCACTTTTCGCCAACCCCTATTGCAGGCACGGCACTTGCTGCCCGTATAGAGCCTCAAAAAAGCAGAAACCAGAGGCTGCGTGACGAACACCGGGTAGGAGGGCGCTGCCTTTCTCCTAACTCCTCAACTCCTGACTTCTTAGCTCCTATTTCTTCTGTGAGAAGCTAAAACAATATGGGCAAACTGAACGGACGCACGGCGGTAATCACCGGCGCGAGCAAAGGCCTCGGCAAAGCCATGGCGCGCGCGCTGGCGGCGGAGGGCGCGCGGGTGGCGCTGGTCTCGCGCGATGCACAGCTCCTCGGCGGCGTGGCCGGCGAAATCGGCGCGGCCGGCGGCACGGCGAGCGTCTTCCCGGCGGACGTCACCAGCGAGGAGCAGGTGCGCGAACTGGAGCGCGCCGTGGCGGCGCAGTTCGGGAAAGTGAATATCCTGATCAACAACGCAGGCATCAACGTGCGCAAGCGCGTGACCGATTTTTCGCTCGAGGAATGGCGTCGCGTGCTGGACACCAATCTCACGGCGGCATTTCTGATGTGCCGGTCCTTCGTGCCCCACATGACCGGCGCCGGCTACGGCCGCATCCTGAATCTGACGTCCACCATGAGCCACGTTTCGCTGCCCGAGCGCACGGCCTATTCGGCGAGCAAGGCGGCGCTGCTGGGCATGACCCGCGCGCTGGCGCTGGAACTGGCGGCGGAGGGTATCACCTGCAACGGCATCAGCCCGGGCCCCTTCGCCACGGAGATGAACCGTCCGCTGATGGAAAACCCGCAGCTCAACGCGCAGTTCCTCGCCAACATTCCCGTCGCGCGCTGGGGCCGCGTCGAGGAAATCGGCCACCTGGCGGTTTACCTGTGCTCGGAGGAAGCGGGCTTCATCACCGGCACCGACATCCTGATCGACGGCGGCTGGTGCGCAAGGTAGCGCGGGTTTTCAACCCGCCATGCCGGAATCCATTCCGGCATTCCCGACCCCCCGGAACGCGCTAGACCATCGGTAATCTTCCGCTCGCCCCACCATCCCAGCCGCAACCGGATTTTCCTCGATGTACCGCGCAATCCTCTCGAACTGTTTCTCATTCCGCGCCCAGTGATCGTAATACTCGTTCTGCCAGAACGTTTCCCCGGTACGCCCCAGAATCCTATTCGCCTCGCGCGCGGTAAATCGTTTCACCGATTGCACAAGAGTCGCAGGAGCGGTCTGCTGGGTCACAAGTACGTGCACATGATTAGGCATGACCACATAAGCATGCAGATCGAACTGCCGCAGCCTCTCGGCAGCGAAGTAGAGCGAATCCACGACCATCCGCGCAATCTCCGCGCGTTCCAGCCACCGCGGTCCGGAGCGCGCCTGATCCAGAAACCGGTCCATCCAGACGAAGGCCTTCCCGGCGGCCGGGGAATCCGACGGTGGATATCGGTTATGCGGCAAGACGCCGTGAAGAGTCCAGGTGATAAACAGAGGTGCATTGTCCGGGTGCCAATGGGGAAGGCGGCGGGTATAGAAGGCCATAGAGAAAAGTGCGTTCAGCCCCGGAAATTTCTCAGGAAATTCGAAGAATGCCGGCAGCATGCCGGCATGGCGGGTTACAAACCCGCGCCACATCTGAATTCCAGCGTGCTGCTGGCTTTCACGCTGCGGTATTGCATGGGGAAACTTCGCCCCACGTAATACGCCGGCCACTGGTCGCGGTAATGCCGCGAAAGGATCTCGTCCGATTGGCCGATGGTGATGTTCTCCTGCGAGCGGTCCCAATCCGAGAGGTCGGCGTCGAGCCGCATGGAAGGCGCCAGGATGCGCGTGGTCTGCTTCACCGTCAGGCCCGAACCGCTCATGGGCACCAGCCCGATATCGAAATATCCCCCGATGAGCGGAACCTGGTGGGTCACGGGATGGTAGATCGGGATTTTGAGGTACTGGCCCCAGCGCCAGCGCTTCGGATTGCCGCCCTGCATGCGGCGGCCGTCTTCGAGCCCGTCCACCAGGGCGCGCAACAGCATGGCATCGTAATCCCGGAACCAGCCGGGCGGCCGCTCGCGCAGAAGTTTCTCGATGACCGCCGGCGCCATCCGCGAACTCCACGCCGCGGCCTTGCCGGGGGAAGCCGCATCCGCCACCGAAGCATGCACATGGTCTTCGACGAGGCTGATGAGCAATGGCGCGGCAAGGTTCTGATCCATCTGGCCGTTCCACTCGCGCAGCAGCCCCACCGCCGCATCCAGGCGCGGATCGCGCACTTTGCGCCTGTCGTACGCCGCGATCGTCTGGCGCGCCAGGAAGCGGCTGAAACCCGAGTATACGTCCTTCTGAACCGCCAGCAGATCGGCGGCGCGCCAGCCCTTGCGTGCGCCGATCAAATCCCGGATCTGCCGCACGCGGTAAGGCGGCGCGAAATTTCCGTTCACCGGGTAGCGATAGTCCGGCGGGAAAGGATCCTGGTTCGCGCTGGCGATCAGTCCGTCCGGCGGATTGAACACGCTGGGAAGCTGGTCGAAGGGAATCAAGCCGTCCCAGCCGTATGCGCCGGACGCTCCGTCCACCGGAACGTCGCCATCATAGCCGCGGCGGATGGGAAGCTTGCCGGCCACGTGCCAGCCGATGTTGCCGTCCACGTCCGCATAGACGAAGTTAGCGCCGGGTCCGGGATAGCGCGTCAGCGCGGCGGTGAATTGCGTCCAGTTTTGGGCGCGGTCGATATCCAGAATGGGATATTGGATGAGCCCGGGCTGCTCGACCACCCAACGGAGCGCGAACTTCCGGTTGCCTTCGCTCAGGAAGAGCGGGCCGTCGCGGGTGATCCAGATGTTCACTTCCGTCGTCGGGCGCCCTTTAACGCGGATGAACTCGCGCTCCAGTTGCGCCTGCTCCGGCTGCCCGCGGTAGAGATACCGGCCGGTGCGCTCATCGATCTGTTCGATATACAGGTCCTGCACGTCGAACTGGAGATTGGTGATGCCCCACGCGATGCGCTGGTTGTGCCCCACGATCACGCCGGGCGTGCCGGGCAGCGATACGCCGGAGACATCCAGGCCGGGCGCTTCCAGGTGCATCATGTACCACAGGCACGGCATCGAGTACTCCAGGTGCATATCGTTGGAGAGCAGCGGCTTGCCCGACGCTGTGCGCGCGCCGGCGAGGGCCCACGCGTTCGAGCCCGGCTGGCCTTCGCCGCCGGTGCGGACGGGCCACAGGAACTGCACCTTCTGCCGATCGCCGCCATCCAGCATGGCGCTCTTGGCGATCTCGTCTTTCCAGGTATTCGTGAGGCTGCGGAACATGTCGAGGCAGACGAGAATGGAATCCACCACGCTCCACGGCCGCGGCTGATAGCCGAGCAGCCTGAATTCGATGGGCAGCCGGTCGAGGTGCGTGGCGATGAACTGGTTCACCCCTCGCGTGTAGGCGGCCATGGCCGCGCGGTCGGCCGCGGGCAATTGGGTGTAGGCCTCCTCGGCGATGCGGCGGAAGCGGAAGCGGCGCGATTCGGTGTCGGATTCGAGGGCGGCGGGTCCGACCACTTCCGACAGCGTACCGGCCGCGTAGCGGCGCAGCGCATCCATCTGCCACAGGCGGTCCTGCGCGGTAACATAACCCTGCACGAAGAGCGCGTCCTCCAGGCTGGCGGCGCGGATGTGCGGCACCCCGAGCGAGTCGAAGGCCACCGAAACGGCCGCGGAGACCGGCGCATGGATCGTTCCCGAGCGCTGCGGCAGCGGTCTCCAGAGATACCAATACACCGCGGCGAGGGCTACCGCCAGCAAGACCGCGATCGCTATATTGACGGCCTTGATGATGCGCGCGCCTGGCGAAGAAATCATGAAAGAGGCGTAACGCTCATGATAACGCGGTGGGGCAGGCGGACCGCTCCCTTTGGTCGCGGCTCCGATCGGAGCCGCGACCAAAGGGAGCGGTCCAGCCGCATGCGAACAAGATCATGCGGCCAGGCGCTGCGGCGCGTTTCATCGGGGGCTCTCTCAGTTGTAGGGCAGGAAGGCCACTTCGTCGCCGTCGGGGATCTGGTAACGTTTGGGCGGCTTGGGCTGCGGCTGCTCCACCTTGACGGGCTTCCCGCTCACGGAATTCCCGCCGGCGGGCGGATCGGCCTTGAGCGGCGGAAGCTGCCGGGGCGGGCTCGACGGGGCGGCCGGTTTCCCCGTGGGCGTTACGGGCACGCCCTGGCCTTCATCCCACCACTCCACGCTCTCCGCGCAGTACAGGCTGAGGACGTCCAGCATATGCGACAGCGATTCGGCTTCGCCGGTGTCGAAGTGGCGCTGCTGGTTCTCGACCGCCATCAAAGCATTGTCCGGCGAGATCTCGTACGTTTGCTCCGAATTGGGCACGAACTTGCCGTTGACGATCGAGCCCTTTTGAACCTTCCACACCAGCTTCTGCGAATCCACGTTCCAGGTCACGGAGACCAGCTTCTTCACCTCTTGCGCCTGCTGCGGCAGTGTAAGATCTTCTGCGCAGGAATACCCCGCAAATGTAAGTAGCAGGATGAGTGCGGTTTTCATGATTGCCTCTTCCGATTCGAGTGACCGTGGCCCCCGAATCTGTGAAGAAGTGGAGCATTTTCTGTACCGGACCAGCCGGTGGGCGTGAGGCTGGATACAGGTTCTGAGTATTGAGTTCTGAGTGTTGAGTTCTGAGTCCTGAACCCGCAAATCAAAACTCAGAACTCACGACTCACAACTCACCAAAAACACCGCCACCTCCGCGGCCAGGTTGGGCAGCAGTTTTACCTTGCGGTGACCGCTCAGAAAGTAGCGCCGCTCGACCTTCAGCCCCTCCGCCACGGCCAGCACCTCGAAATCGCGCACGGTCAGGAGGTGGATATTGGGCGAATCGTACCACTCGTAGGGGAACAGCTTGGTGCGCGGCGCGCGCCCGCTGAGGAGCATGGAGAGGCGCATGCGCCAATGCCCGAAGTTGGGAAAGGCCACGATCCCGCGGCGGCCCACGCGCAGCATTTCGCGCAGCACCTCGCGCGGCCGGCGCGTCTCCTGGAGGGTCTGGCTGAGGATGACGTAGTCGAAGGCGCCGCTGGGGTAATCCGCCAGCCCCTGGTCGATATCGCCCTGGTAGACGGAAACGCCGCGCGCGATGGCGCGCTGCACGCGCGCGCTGGAAATCTCGACCCCGCGGGCGTCCACACCTTTATTGGCGGCCAGCCACTCGAGCAGATCGCCCTCGCCGCACCCCAGGTCGAGCACGCGGCTCCCCGGCTCGACGATTTCGCCGATGATGGCGTAATCGCTGCGCCCCAGCAGCTCGCGGACGAAGGCGTGTCTGGCCGGCGCGTGCGCGGTCATGCCAGCCTCTCGAAGGTGCTGCCCAGGAACCCGCGCACCAGCTCGCTCTGCTCCGCCACGTCCACCAGGAAGGAATCGTGGCCGTAGTTCGATTCCAATTCCACATAGGCCACGTCGCAGTTGCGCGCGCGCAGCGCCCGCACCAGCTCCTGCGATTGATAGCTGGGGTACAGCCAGTCGGAGCTGAAGCTGATCACCAGGAAGCGCGCGCGCACCGGCTCGAAAACCGAGGCCAGCGAGTGATGGCCGTTGGTGAGGTCGAAATAGTCCATCGCCTTCGTTATATAAAGGTACGAATTGGCGTCGAAGCGGCTGACGAACTGGGTGCCGCGGTAGCGCAGGTAGCTCTCGACCTCGAAATCCACGTCGAAGCCGAAGCTGAAACTCTCTTTGTCCCGCAGCCTCCGGCCAAACTTCTCGCGCATGGAATCGTCGCTCATGTAGGTGATGTGGCCGACCATGCGCGCCACCGCCAGCCCGCGCGCGGGCGGCTGCCGGTCGTAATAATTGCCCTCGTTCCAGTCCGGATCGGCGACGATGGCCTGCCGCCCGACTTCGTTGAAGGCGATCTGCTGCGCGCTATGCCGCGTGGTGCCGGCAATCGGAATGGCCGAGATGACGCACTCGGGATAGTCGACCGCCCATTCCAGTGCCTGCATGGCGCCCATCGACCCGCCGGTCACCGCCAGCAGCCGCGGGATACCCATCCAGTCGATGAGCATTTTCTGGAGCCGCACCATGTCGCCGATGGTGATCACCGGAAAGGACATGGCATACGGGCAGCCGGTGGCCGGATTGATGGAGGCCGGTCCGGTGGTGCCGCGGCACCCGCCCAGAACGTTCGAGCAGATGACGAAATAGCGGTTGGTATCGAAGGCTTTGCCCGGCCCGATCATGTTGTCCCACCATCCCGGCTTGCCGGTCTCGTGGCTCACGCCGGCGGCATGCGCGTCGCCCGAAAACGCGTGCAGGACCAGGATGGCGTTGGATTTGGCGGCGTTC
>JAJYLS010000309.1 GCA_021787555.1 Acidobacteriota bacterium
GGTCCTCACTCCGCAGCCGGCCGGGAAAGCCCTGCCCGCGAGTCCGCCTAAAGGCCCCGAATCCTTCACCCCCACTCACGCCAAGCCGGTGGCCGTTCCCGCCTGGGCCGAAACCGCCGTCACCAGCCTCTCCATGCCGAAGTGGGACCTGCACCTCACCGATATCCGCCTCTCCAACGGCCTGCGCCTGATCGTGCAGCCCGAATCCGTCAGCGACACCGTCAGCATCTTCGGTCACATCCGCAACGACTCCGATCTCGAAACGCCCCAGCGCGAAAAAGGCGTCGCTTCGGTGCTGGAGAACCTGTTTCCCTATGGCACCCAGACCATGAGCCGCATGGCCTTCCAGAAAGCTCTGAATGACATCGGCGCCACCGAGCACGGCGGCACCGATTTTTCTCTCCAGGTGCTCAGCCGCTATTTCGGAGACGGGTTGATGTTGCTCGCCTCCGACGAACTGCATCCAGGCATGCGCGGCCACGACTTCCAGATCGTGCGCGACCAGGTGGCGGGCATGGCGGCCGGCCGCTTGAAGAGCCCCGCCTATCTGGCCTCCCGCTCGCTCGATTCGGAATTGTTTCCACCCAAGGACCCCACGCTCCGCCAGGCCACGCCGGCGAGCGTTTCGGCGCTCACCCTCCAGGATGTACAGAGATACTTCCGGCGCGTCTATCGCCCGGACCTGACCACCATCGTCGTGATCGGCAACATTTCTCGCGCGGCCGCCATCGAGGCCGTCCAGAAATACTTCGGGGGTTGGGGCAATGCCGGCCCGGCGCCGCCCACCGACCTTCCGGTCGTCCCGGCCAATCCGCCCGGGTTCGCTTCCGTGCCGGACCCCTCGCGCGTGCAGGACGAGGTCGTCATGGCCGAAGCCCTCGGCCTCAACCGCTTCAACCCGGATTATTACGCGCTCTCCTTGGGCAACCACATCCTGGGTGGCGGATTTTATGCCACGCGTCTCTACCGCGACCTCCGCGAAAACACCGGCCTGGTCTACACCGTCCACTCGCAGCTCGCAGCCGGCCGGACCCGCGGCCTCTACAAAGTGACCTTTGGATGCGAGCCGGCGAATGCGGGGCGCGCCGCGGCCATCGTGCGCCAGGATATCGAGGAGATGCGCGCGGCGCCCGCAAGCGCTACCGAACTGCGGCAGGCCAAGGTGCTGGCGCTGCACGAGATTCCGCTGGCTGAAACCAGCGAGGACCAGATCGCCGCGGGCCTTCTGAGCCGCTCCAACGAAAGCCTGCCGCTCGATGAGCCCATGCGCGCCGCCACTCATTACCTTCAACTCACCGGCGAACAGGTTCGCGCCGCTTTTGCCAAATGGCTCCGGCCCGGCGCATGGGCCGAAGTGATCCAGGGTCCCGCGGTGCAAACCACTGCAACGCACGGCACCACTCTGCGGGGTGCGGCATGGCTGACCAAGGGAGCCGCGGAGTAACCCTTCGCAAAGCCGCCGTCATCGTCATCATCGGCGTTGTGGCCACCACGCTCGCGCAGCCGGGCGTGGTCGGCCTGATCCCCCTCAAGAACCTGCTCAAGAACCAACTGCACGCCGGGATCGCGGCCACCTCCGCCTTCTTTTTCCTCATCGGTCTGCCCTGGTACGTCAAGCCGCTCACCGGCATCCTGACCGACGCCTGTCCTATCCTCGGCACCCGCCGCAAAAGTTACATGGTGATCAGCAGCCTCATGGCGGTGCTGGGATGGATCGGACTATATTTCACCCCGCGTACTTACCACAAGTTACTCTGGGTCTGCCTGGTAATCGCTTTCTTCATGGTGATCGCCAGCACCGTGGTGGGCGCTTACATGGTCGAGGTCGCCCACGCCGTCGCCGGCTCGGGGCGCATCACCGCCGTCCGCGAAGCAACCGAGCAAGCCTGCGCCATGGTCCAGGGCCCATTCGGCGGCTACCTCGCGGCTATCACCTTCGGCTGGACCGCAATCACCGGCGCCGGGATCATGTTTTTTCTCTTCCCCGCCGCCTTATTCCTTCTCCACGAACCCCGCCAGCCCGCCGATCCGCGCGGGGTCCTGCGGGATGCCGCGCAGCAACTGGGCAATGTTCGCCGCGCGCATAACTTATGGGCCGCCATCGGATTGATGGCGCTGTTCTACATAGCTCCCGGTTTCGCCACCGCTCTATTTTACCGCCAGCAGAACTTACTCCACCTGAACACCGAAATACAAGGCTACTTAGGCATGCTGGGCGGAGCCGGAGGCGTGGCGGCGGCTTTCGCTTACGGGCGCCTCTGCCGCCGCTTCAACTTACGCATGCTGCTGCCCTGGTGCCTGGGAATTGCCACCGTAACCAATCTCGGCTATCTCTACTATTCCACTTTCCTGCGCGCGCAGGTGATCGACGGCATGAATGGCCTCGGCTACGCGCTGGCGGAGCTCGCATTGATGGACCTGGCCGTCCGCGCCACGCCCGCCAGAAGCGAAGGCCTCGGCTTTTCCCTCATGATGAGCGTGCGCAACCTCGCGCTTTTCGGGACCGATTGGATCGGCTCGAAATTGCTTTCCATGCACCTGCTTTCCTTCCACTGGCTGGTGCTTTCCAATTCGCTGACCACCGCGGTTACCGTCCCCCTGGTTTTCCTGCTCCCCATGGCGGTCGTGGGCCGCAAAGATGCCGAGCCGTTGCCCGCGCCGTCGGGAGCGCCCGAGCCCGAAACGGCCCTGCGCTCCTAGCTTTCGGATGTGCGCATGCGGTCCGCTGGCTGATACGCTGGAGGGCCAGGTATGAAATTCTCACGACGTTCGTTTGTACAGATTGTTTCCGCGCTGCCGGCGATGCCCGCAGCGGCGGCGCAGGGGCTGCCGGAGATCGAATGCGATTTCGATGCGGCGCGGGCCGTGGTGCGCGGCGGGGAACTCGTGGTCGAGACCGGCGTGGTTACGCGGCGCTGGAAGGCGACGGCGCGGGGGCTGGTGACGGCGGGGCTGCGGAATATGCGGACCGGGAAGGAGTGGGCGGCGCACGACCCGGCAGCCGAATGCGACTGGTCGCTGGATGGATTCGGCATCCCGGAGGCGGAGGCGAAGCTGATTGGATTATCGGCGCGGCCGGTGCGGTTCGATCCCTACACCTCTGACCATCTGGAGGTGACGGCGGAATACGATTACGGGAAGCTGCGGCTGCGATATGCCATCTGGGCGTATCCGGGAGCGCCGGGGCTGCGCACGCAGGTTTCGGCGATAGGCACGGCGGGAGCGGCGGGCGCGAAAGGAACGCGCCTCGACTACATTCCGGCGGACTGCGCCCGGAACCGGCGGCGGGCCATCGGCTATTACAACGACACGCAGCATCGGGATTTGCCGGAGACGGAGATTCTGCGCGAGGAAGTGAAGGAGGGGCCCGCGGGCGAAAGCTACGACTGGGCGAACATTGTTTGCCTGGAGAGCGGCGCAGAAGGGCTGTGCATGGTGAAGGAATCGCACAAGTGCGTGAACCAGCCGGGCGTGGATACGGGCGGATTCGAATGCGGTGCCACGGGACTGGTTTCCACGGGATGGGGCGTGGGCGCGGCGGACCTAGCCGGAGGCGAGTTCCACAAGGCGTGGGCGAGCTGGGTGGTGGTGTTCGACGGCGGCGATGACGGGCGCGAGTTGGCGATCAAGACGTTCGACCGGCGGCGGTACCCGGTGGATGCGCGGCGGGACATTTACATCATGTCCAACACGTGGGGGAGCGGCGCGACATCGGAGCAGTCGCAGGAGGCGGCGCGCGAAGAGAACGTGCTGCGGGAGATCGAAGTTTGCCGGGATCTGGGAATCGACGTGCTGGAGATCGACTCCGGATGGCAGGATAGCAATACCACGTGGAGACCTTCCCCGGAGAAATATCCGCAGGGCTGGGGCCGGGTGCGCGAGGCGGCGCGGCGGGCGGGCGTGAAGCTGGGGCTGTGGTTCGCCTGGACCGTGGGCGCGGAGGATTTGAAGCGCAACCAGCGGCTCGGCGGATTTCCGTACTTCAAGATCGATTATTCGAGGCTGACGACTTACGGCGCTATGGAAGGGCTGATGCGCCGGGTGCGGGAGGCGATCGAGGCGAGCGGGCAGACGCTGCGGCTGAACTGGGACGTCACGGAGAACGCGCCGCGCGTGGGATATTACTTCGCGCGCGAGTTCGGGAACGTGTACCTGGAGAACCGCAAGCCGGAAATACCGGTGAACGCGGTGTACGTGCCGTACATGGTGCTGCGCGACGCGTGGCAGGTGGCAAAGTACGGGAACCTGGATAAATTTCTGCTGACGATTCAAAAGGTGGACCTGGTGGACCGGAAGCGGAGCGACGCGTTCCGCTATCCGCAGACATACGCGGTGGCGATGGCGCTGATGGGGACGCCGCTGTTCTTCGGGGAGGTGCACTTGTACACTCCCGAACAGCGGGCGCAGATCCGGCCGCTGGTGGCGCTGTACCGCAAGCACCGCGGGGCGATCTACCGCGGGCACACGTTTCCGATCGGGGAAAAGCCATCGAACCGGAGTTGGACGGGATTTCAGAACCACCACGCGGAAACAGGGAGCGGCTACCTGATGGTGTTTCGCGAACTGGGCGCCGCCGGGAGCGCGAAAGAGATACCGCTGCGATTTGTGCGTGGAAAGAAGATTCGACTGATCGACCTGCGCACGGGCACGGAGCGGACGGTTCAGGTGCCGGCGGACGGGCGCGTACGGTTCGAGATCGCGGAGGCGCCGGGGTTCGGGTTTTACCGGTACGAATAGATGTGGTTTATCTGGGTTGGCTGGCGAGCAGGACGAGGGCTTCGACCACGCGCGACTTCACGGCGGGGTCGAGAACCAGGTAACGGCGGGTGCCGGCGGGATCGGAGGTGAAGTGCGTGCGGCCGGATTCGTCGACCGTGACGCGGCCGGGTTCGGAGAGCCCGAAATAATTGTCATCGGGGCGGATGGCGTAGAGCGCGGCGGTGAGGTCCCAGGTGGGGCGGTCGTAGGGCATGGGCTTGTAGTGGCGGTAGGCGTCGGCGATGGGGTGGTTGGGGACCCAGGAAAAATCGCGCTCGATGGCAGCCGCGGGGAACAGGAGCGCCGTGCCGATTTCGTAGCCGCTGAAGACGATCGGCGAGGGCCAATCGGCGAAAACTTTTTGGGCGGAGGGAATATCCGTCTTGACGTTGAACTCGGGCGGACCGGAGGGAAAGTGGCCCGCCATGGCGACTAGCAGGCGGACCTTGCGCGCGGCGAGGTCGCGGCCGGCGGGTTCGGCGAGCAGGCGCGCGAGATTGGTGCTGAAACCGGTCTGCACGATGACCACGCTCCCATCGGGCTGGGCGGCGAGGACGCGGCGCAGCACGGAGACGGCATCGGGGGCGGTGCGGCCATCGGTGAGGCGGTGGGGATAGACGAACGAACCGTCGGGATTGCGCCGCGTGGCGGGGATGCGGATCATGGCGCTGTCGCGGGGCGTCTTGCCCTTCTTGACCACACCGATGGGGATATCGGGGCGCTCGTAGAAGGTATTCACGAGATCGACGTAGGGCCCGGCGTAGGGGTTGTCCTTGGTAATGGTAACCGCGAGGAGCCGGGCCTCGCCGCGCGACTGAAGCGCGTGGATCATAGCGAGGGCGAGGGCGTCATCGATGTCGTTGCCGATATCGGTGTCGAAGATGAGGCGCACGGGTTCGGCGGCGCGCGCGGAGAGAGCGGCAAGAAGGAGGAGCGGCAGAAGGCGGCGGAAAGAGTCGGGCGGCATCGGAGCTAAATCAAATTGTAATCCGCGCGCGGCGCGGCGAGCCTTGGGGTCAGGAGGCTATCTTGCCGGGTCGAGATACAGAATCTCCGCTGAGAACTGCTGCGGCAAAGCTACGGTTACTCCCGAGCCCATGATTTCCTCTCCGGTAGCGGTATACATGCGCGAGTCGTCCCGGGAATGCACCTGGTAAAGGCGGTCCCGGCGCAACCCGCGCGGGTCGGAGTCCGAGTCCGTCTCCTGCCGGTGCACGAAAATAACGGAACGGTCCGTTGCCTCGTCATACGACTGGATTGCGTCGTGAAAGCTGCCGTCGGGCCGCGGCGTGAGATGATACACCTTGCCGTCGCAGATCAAGCGCCGGATCGATTTGTAGACGGCCACAAAGCGAATCTGTGCGGCGGCGGCGCGGGACGCGAGGCCGTTTCGCTCGATCGGCTCAACCGATTGATCGAGGAGATCGTATTGCGCCGCGTCGTCCAGGACGATGCCGTCGACTGTGAGCGAGACGGGAGTGCTGGGGTAGCCGGCAGGCGCGGTCCAGGCCGCGCCCGAACCCTTGTCGAGCAGCGGTCGAAGCGAAACCGGCCGCTGTCATCCAGTGCGAAAAAGCCTCGTTCACACTATGGCGCCGTTCGCAGCGCGCGAGCGCTTAATCCGAAGTTCCCCTAAGAAATAAGCCGCAATTCGCGGGCAATCCATTGATTCTTTTAGTACATAGCTCTAATTTTCGAGCGGCATAATGTTCCCATGTAAATGCCCATGAGGATGCTTGCATTATTGTGCGTAATCGTGCATAATGCTCCCATGTACATCGAGACCGTCCCCAACCGTACCTCCCCGCCTGCCGTCCTCCTCCGCCAAGGCTGGCGCGAAGGCTCCAAAACCCGCAAG